>NZ_CP126741.1:1940990-2264488 GCF_030246905.1 Microbacterium sp. zg-Y818
CTCGACGACCGCACCCGCATCGCGACCATCGTTCGGGGGCCGGATGCCGAACGCCTCGGCATCCGCGCCTTCTCCGGCGGGGCCCCGTGGCCCCTCACCGCCCAGCAGCAGGCGTGGCGCGCCGAGGCGGTGCCGGTCGCCCTGGCGCTGATGGCCGCCGGCGCCTTCCAGGTGGAGCTCGGCCCGACCCTGCCGCTGACCGAGGCCGCCGAGGCCCACCGCCTCGTGGCTCACGGCGTGGACGGAAAGATCACGCTCGTCCCCTGACCTACAAACGCGTCCGTCACACACCGCCGGATGCCGCAACACTGCGACACACGACCGAAGCCCTCCCCGGGCCGGCGCGATGATGGGGGCCATGCCCGACGCTCCGTGTCCCTCGTTCGCGACCGCCCAGGTGCAGGCCGGATACGACCCCGCCGCGGTGCAGTACGCGTCGGTGCCGCCGATCTACCAGTCCAACGCCTACCGGTTCGGCTCACTCGCCGAGGCTCGGGACCTCTTCGCTCTCCGCCGCGAGGGCAACGTCTACAGCCGCACCGGAAACCCCACCGCCACGGTGCTCGAGCAGCGGGTCGCGACCCTCGAAGGCGGCGTGGGCGCGGTGTCGGTGGCATCCGGGCAGGCCGCCGTCGCGCTCGCGCTGCTGACGCTCGCACGCCAGGGCGAGCACATCGTCGCGGCCCACCAGCTGTACGGCGGCACGATCTACCTGCTCGCCGATACGTTCGCCGACTGGGGCATCGAGGTCACCTTCGTCGATCAGGACGACCCCGCCGCGTGGCGGGCAGCCGTGCGCCCCACCACGCGGGCGTTCTTCGCTGAAACGGTCGCCAATCCCCTCGCCCAGGTACTAGATGTCCGCCTCGTCGCCGACATCGCCCACGACGCCGGCGTGCCGCTGATCATCGACAACACCGTCGCCACCCCGTACCTGCAGCGCCCGAAGCAGCACGGCGCCGACATCGTCGTGCACTCGGCGACGAAGTTCATCGGCGGGCACGGTGCGGCCCTCGGCGGCCTCGTCGTCGACCTCGGCACCTTCGACTTCACGGCGGATGCCGCGCGCTGGCCCCAGCTGAACACGCCCCTGGCCCGCGTCCCTGGTGCGGCTCTCACCGAGCAGTTCGGTCCTAAGGCCTACCTCACGCTGCTGCGCACGAAGTACTCGCAGGACCTCGGCCCGTCGCTGTCGGCCTTCAACGCGTTCCAGTTGCTGCAGGGGCTCGAGAGCCTCGATCTGCGCATGGCGAGGCACAGCGCCACGGCCCAGACGGTCGCCGAGGCGCTCGACACGCACCCGGCGGTCGCCCGCGTGCACCACCCCGGCCTGGCCTCCAGCCCGTGGCACGACGCTGCGACGCGATACCTGCCGCGGGGCGCCGCATCCGTCTTCTCGTTCGAGCTGCACCCCGGCGCGGATGCCGACGACGACTTCACCCGCGCCGCCGCGCTCATCGACCGGCTGCAGGTCGCGCAGCTCGTCGCCAACATCGGCGACGCACGCACGCTTGTCGCCCACCCGGCGTCGATGACGCACAGTCATCTGAGCCCCGCGCAGTTGGCGGCAGGCGGCATCACCTCGGCGACGATCCGGCTGTCCATCGGCTTGGAGGACCCCGCCGATATCGTCGCCGACCTCACCGACGCCCTCGACACCCTGTCCCCCGGTCGTTGAGCGAGCGCCCCACCGGTCGTTGAGCGAGCGAAGCGAGACGCAACGCGAACGACGGAGCGCGGCTCCCCCGAAAGGGAACCGCGCTCCGTCACCGCGTCGGGTCAGTTGCCCGAGCGCCGCTTGTTGTAGACGTCGAACGCGACGGCCAGCAGCAGCACGAGACCCTTCACGGCCTGCTGCCACTCGATGCCGATGCCCATGATCGACATGCCGTTGTTGAGCACGCCGATGATGAGGCCACCGATGATGGCGCCGCCGATCGTGCCGACACCGCCCTGAACGGCCGCGCCGCCGATGAAGGCCGCAGAGATGGCCTCGAGCTCGAAGCCGTCACCGGCCTTGGGACCGGCGAGGTTCAGCCGCGCGGTGAAGATGAGGCCGGCGAGCGCCGCGAGGAAGCCCATGTTGACGAACAGCCAGAAGTCCACGCGGCGGGTCTTGATGCCCGACAGCTCGGCGGCGTGACGGTTGCCGCCGATGGCGTAGATGTGGCGCCCGAAGACGGTGCGGTTCATGACGATGCCGTAGACCATCACCAGCAGCGCCAGCACGATGAGGGTGACCGGCACGCCCTTGTACGACGCCAGCGCCCAGGTGAAGAAACCGATCACCGCGGCGAAGGCCGCGAGTTTCACCACGACCCAGACGAGCGGCTCGACCTCCTGGCCGTACTTGGCCCGGCCGGCGCGCGTGCGCAGCTGCTGCACGACGAGCGCGACGATCGCGACGGCGCCGATGACGAGGGTGAACAGGTCCGGATCGCTCTCGCCGAAGATGCCGGAGAGGAACCCGTTGCCCATCGCCCGGTACTCGGTGGGGAACGAGCCGATGTTCGCGTTGCCGAGCACCACCAGCGCGAGCCCGCGGAAGATGAGCATGCCCGCGAGGGTGACGATGAACGCCGGGATGCCGACGTAGGCGATCCAGAAACCCTGCCATGCCCCCACCAGCGCGCCGATCAGCAGCGACAGCACGATCGCGAGCCACCAGGGGTACTCCATCTTCACCGCCAGCACACCCGACACCGCGCCGATGAAAGCGGCGACCGAGCCCACCGACAGATCGATGTGGCCCGCGATGATGACCATCACCATGCCGATCGCGAGCACCAGGATGTACCCGTTCTGCACGACCAGGTTGGACAGGTTCTGCGGGCGCAGCAGGATGCCGTCGGTGAGGATCGTGAACAGCACCACCACCGCGATCAGCGCGATGAAGATGCCGTTCTTGCCGAGATCGGCGAGAACGGTGGACAGCCACCGGGTGAAGGGGTTGTCGGCGGGCTGGACGAGAGCACCGGCCGCCTGCGACTCGCTGGGGGCGGACGGGGTCTGCGTGGAATTGGACATGATCGTGTCTCCTGCGTCGCCCGTCAGCGGGGCTTTTCCATGGTCATGAGCTTGAGGACGGATTCGGGGGTGGCGTCAGCGACGGGAAGCTCGCCGGTGATGCGGCCTTCGGACAGTGCGTACACGCGATCGGTGATGCCCAGCAGCTCCGGCAGCTCGGAGGAGATGACGATGATCCCCTTACCGGCCGCGGCGAGCTTGTTGATGATCGTGTAGATCTCGTACTTCGCGCCGACGTCGATGCCTCGGGTGGGCTCGTCGAGGATCAGCACGTCGGGATCGGAGTAGATCCACTTCGACAGCACGACCTTCTGCTGGTTGCCGCCGGAGAGCTTGCCTGTCTTGGCCAGCACGCTCGGAGCCTTGATGTTCATGCTGCCCCGGTACTCGTTGGCGACCTTGAACTCCTCGTTGTCGTTGACGAGTCCGGCCTTCTTGAGCTTGTGCAGCGAAGCCATCGAGATGTTGCGCTTGATGTCCTCGATGAGGTTGAGTCCGTAGGTCTTGCGATCCTCGGTGGCATAGGCGATGCCGGCCTCGATCGCCTCGGCCACGCTGCGAGTCTTCACCTGCTTGCCGCGCATGTAGACCCGTCCAGAGATGCGGGAGCCGTAGCTCTGGCCGAACAGGCTCATCGCGAACTCGGTGCGCCCTGCACCCATGAGCCCGGCGATGCCGACGATCTCTCCTGCCCGCACCGTGATCGAGACGTTGTCGACCATGACCCGGGTGGGGTCTTGCGGGTGGTGTGCGGTCCACTCCTCCACGCGCAGCAGTTCCTCACCGATCTGCGGCTCGTGGTCGGGGTAGCGGTGCTCGAGGTCGCGGCCCACCATGTCCTTGATGATGCGGTCCTCGGTGACCTCGGCCTTGGCGATCGTCTCGATCGTCTTGCCGTCGCGGATCACGGTGACCGAGTCGGCGACCTTTTTGATCTCGTTGAGCTTGTGGCTGATGATGATCGACGTGATCCCCTCGTCCTTGAGGCTGAGGATCAGATCGAGAAGGTGGTCGGAGTCCGCGTCGTTGAGCGCCGCGGTCGGCTCATCGAGGATGAGCAGCTTGACCTTCTTCGACAGCGCCTTGGCGATTTCGACGAGCTGCTGCTTGCCCACCCCGATTTGGCGGATCTTCGTCGTCGGGTTGTCGCGCAGCCCCACGCGCTTGAGCAGGGCCGCTGCTTCGAAGTTGGTCTTGTTCCAGTCGATGAGGCCCCCGGCGGTGCGCTCGTTGCCGAGGAAGATGTTCTCGGCGATCGACAGGTGCGGGCTGAGCGCCAGCTCCTGGTGGATGATGACGATGCCCTTGGCCTCGCTGTCGCGCAGGCTCTTGAACGACACCTCTTCGCCCTCGAACACGATGTCGCCGTCATACGTGCCGTGCGGGTAGACCCCCGAGAGCACCTTCATGAGCGTTGACTTGCCGGCGCCGTTCTCGCCGCAGATGGCGTGCACCTCGCCGCGCTCGACCGCCAGCGTGACGTGGGAGAGCGCCTTCACACCGGGAAAGGTCTTGGTGATGTCGCGCATCTCCAGGATGTTGTCAGTCACTGTGCCCGCTTCCTCGGGGGTGGGTGGGGAGGGATTCCGGCCGGTGGCGGCGGCGGGCACGGATGCCGCCACCGCCACCGGCGCGGGTGTTACAGGCCGAGTTCCTCGGCGGTCCAGTAGCCGGTGTCGACCAGCGACGACTCGACGTTCTCCGCGACGACGGGCACCGGTCCCAGCAGGTACGAGGGAACGACCTTGACGCCGTTCTCGTACGTCTCGGTGTCGTTGACCTCGGGCTCCTCGTCGTTCAGCAGCGCGACGGCCATCGCCGCGGCCACCTTGGCGAGCTCGCGGGTGTCCTTGAAGATGGTCGCGTACTGCTCACCCGAGAGGATCGCCTTCACCGAGTCGACCTCGGCGTCCTGGCCGGAGATGATCGGCCACTCGTCGCCGGTGCTGTACCCGGCGTCGGTGAGGGCCGAGATGATGCCGCGCGAGATGCCGTCGTAGGGCGAGAGCACCGCGTCGACCTGCGTGCCGTCGGAGTAGTCGGCCGTGAGGATGTTCTCCATGCGACTCTGGGCGGTCTCGCCGTCCCAGCGCAGGGTGGCTGCCTGCTCGATGTCGGTCTGGCCGGACTGCACCACCAGCGTGCCGTCCTCGATCAGCGGCTCGAGCTGGTCCATCGCGCCGTCCCAGAAGAATTTGGCGTTGTTGTCGTCGAGCGAACCGGCGAACAGCTCGATGTTGAACGGACCGGCGGGAGCGTCGGCGAGCGGCTCACCCTCGAGGTCGGTCAGGCCCAGGCCGTTGAGCACCGAGCGGGCCTGCTGCTGTCCGACGAGGAAGTTGTCGAACGTGGCGTAGTAGTCCACGTTCTCGGTGTCGCGGATGAGGCGGTCGTAGGCGATGACCGGGATGTCGGCGTCGGCGGCATCCTGCAGCACCTCCGACAGCGTCGTGCCGTCGATCGAGGCGACGATCAGCGCCTCGGCGCCCTTGGTGATCATGTTCTCGATCTGCGAGACCTGCGTGGGGATGTCGTCTTCGGCGTACTGCAGGTCGACGGTGTATCCCTCGGCCTCGAGAGCCTCCTTGACGGCGTTGCCGTCCTGGATCCAGCGTTCGGAGCTCTTGGTGGGCATTGCGACGCCGATCAGGCCGCCGTCGCCCTCGCCCTCAGAACCGCCGCCGTCGCCGCTTCCGGAGCATCCCGAGAGCACGAGGGCGCCGGCGGCCAGGGTGGCCGTGGCGAGGAAGAACTTCTTCGTCTTCACTGTGTTTCCTTTCCTTCTGACTGCACTGTCTTGGTGTTCAGATGTCGTGACCGCTGCCCCGGGTGAGGGCTACCGGCGGTCGTCGGTGGTCTGTCCGTAGACGTTCTGGTACCGGTCGTAGAGCCGGTCGATCGCATCCTGCGCAATCGGGATGAGCTCCCCGCCCTGCCGGGCCAGATGCACGGTGCGGGCGACGTCCTCCACCATCACCGCCGCCTTGACGGCATCCTTCGCACTGGAACCGATCGTGAACGGGCCGTGGTTCTGCATCAGCACCGCCCGCGACCGATGCCCGGTGAGCGTGTCGACGATCCCACGGCCGATCGAATCGTCACCGATGATCGCGAACGGCCCCACCGGCACCTCGCCACCGAACTCATCCGCCATCGCCGTGATCACACACGGGATCGCCTCGCCACGCGCCGCCCACGCCGTCGCATACGGCGAATGCGTGTGCACCACCCCGCCCACCTGCGGCATGTTCCGGTACACATACGCATGCGCCGCGGTGTCACTCGACGGGGAACGCTCACTGCCCGGCGTTCCCGGGACGACGTTGCCGTCCAGGTCGCACAGGATCATGTTCTCCGGCGCCAGGGCGTCATACGACACCCCCGACGGCTTGATCACGAACAAGTCAGCACCCGGCACCCGCCCCGACACGTTGCCGCCGGTCCACACGACCAGGCCATACCGCACCAGCTCGGCGTGCAGCGCCGCGACCTCGGCGCGCACACGCGCCACGGCGACCTCGATCTTCACCCCTGTCACGTAGCGGTCCTTCTGCTCGGCGTCACTGCCAGTGCCCACGGTTCGGCTCCCTCGCCCGCATGATGTGAGTGTTCGGATTCCGGCCATGTGACCGTTCACATCGCGGAAACCATAGCAACTCTCAGCGGGTGCGTGTCAAGCCGACGCACGTTTCGGCTTGGTAACGGCCGTCAGCGGGACGGGCGGAACGCCGTCGACGCCCGCACGACCAGCTCGGGCACGATGGCGCTGGCGACCGGCGCTGCGGAGGCGGCACCGCCCAGCAGCAGGTCGACACAGCGCCGACCGAGCTCGGCGAAGTCCTGCCGCACGGTGGTCAGCGGCGGCCAGAAGTGCGCGGCATCCGGAATGTCGTCGAAGCCGACGATGCTGATGTCGCCCGGCACGTCGAGTCCCTCGTCACGTATCGCGTGCATGAGCCCGAGGGCCATCTGGTCGTTCGAGGCGAAGATGGCGGTGAAGTCGCGCACCCGCAGCAGCTCCCGTCCCGCGTAGTAACCGAACTCCGCGGTCCAGTCCCCCAGGATGGGCGCCGTCGTCGGGATGTCCGCATCACTCATCTCCTCGAGGAAACCGCGCATGCGGGCCTCGGCCTCGATCCAGTCCTGAGGACCGGCGATGTGGTAGATGTCGCGGTGCCCTCGCTCGATCAGGTGCCGGGTCGCCAGCCTCGCGCCGGCGATCTGGTCGACGGACAGCGTGTGGCCGGGGTCGAGATCGGTGGACTGCAGCGTCACGTACGGGATGTCCAGACGCTGGGCGGCGAGAGCCCGGACCACCCGCACCTGCGGCGCTATCACGACCAGACCCTCGATCGACTGCGCCATGAGGTGCGACAGCCCCGCCGGGATGGACTGCGGGTCTGCGGCTTCGATGTTGGCCGTGGAGACCCAGTACCCGCGAGCGCGGGCAGCGGCCTCGATCGCGGCGATGCTCGAGGCGGGTCCGTACTGACTGCTGGATGCGGCCAGGATGCCGATCGTCTGAGAGCGGCTGGTCACCAGCGCCCGGGCCGCGCGATTGGGGCTGTACTGCAGGTCGGCCATGACCGAGAGCACCCGCTCACGTGTCTCGGGCCGGATGCTGGGGTGGTGATTGAGCACTCGTGACACTGTCTGATGCGACACACCGGACAGGCGCGCGACATCGCGGATGCTGGGCCGTCGCCCCATCGCGTCGTCGGTCATGCCCGCCCGTCCTCGCCCGTCTTCGCCGCGCATCCGTGTGCACGGTCACATCGGTCCCGCCCATTATGCCCGGCCCGCGCGCCCGGGCCGGCGCCCTCCCCGCCCCGGCCCCGCATCGGGCCCGATGCGCCCACCGAACCCCGGGCCCGCGCGCCGCGGGCGGCGCCTAGACTGCCCGCATGTCGGATCTCGGACGCTTCCTGCCGCTGAGCAACCGTCCGCCCGCAGACGAATCCGCCGTCTCGGGAGACCGCCGCGGGCAGATCGCCGACATCGTGACCGCCGCCGCGGGTGTGATCGGTCAGTGCGCCCCCGAGAGGGCACCGTCCCTCGCCTCCGCTTTCCTGGCCACCGCCGGACTCGAGAGGGATGCCGCACCCAGCACCCCACCCGCCGACACCGGGCCCGGCACGACCCCGGCCCTCGCCACCCTCGCGACCGTCGCCGAGCGCGTGCGGGGCGGGCGACGCCGCAGCGGGCGGCACCTCGCCCGCGCGACGCGGGCCTACCTGCTGCTCGCGCGCGACGCGAAGGTCGCACCGCAGCTGAGCGCCGCCGTCACCGGCGCGGTCGCCCTCTCCGCCTCCACGACCGCCCCGTTCGCGCGCCGCGCCGCGATCGCCGGCCACACCGTTCAAGCGGTCGACCATGGCTGGCAGTTCGGACGCGGTCCGCTGCTTGCCGGCAGCGCAGTGCAGATCGTCTCGTTCCTGCTGGGCGTCACCGACGAGCCCCCGCGCCGGTCGGCGGGTGCCGCGCCGGGTACGCTCGAAGAATGACCGGTCTTCGCTGGGGAATCCTTGCCACGGGTGGTATCGCCCACGCCTTCACGAGCGACCTGCGCACTGCGGGCCTCGACGTCGCCGCTGTCGGCTCGCGCAGCGCGGCATCCGCGCAGCGCTTCGCCGACGAGTTCGGCATCGCGCGGGCTCACGGGTCGTACGCCGACCTCGCCGCCGACCCCGACGTGGACATCGTCTACATCGCCACGCCGCATCCCGCCCATGCCGAGAACGCCATCGCCATGCTCGATGCCGGCAAGCACGTGCTCGTGGAGAAGCCGTTCACGCTCACCGCAGCCGAAGCCGCCGCCGTGCGCGACGCCGCGCGCCGCAACGGGCTGCTCGCGATGGAGGCCATGTGGACGCGCTACCTGCCCCACATGGTGCGCATCCGCACGCTCATCGCCGAGGGCGCCGTCGGCGAGGTGCGCACGGTCTTCGCCGACCACACCCAGAAGATCACCGCGGATCCCTCGCATCGTCTCAATGCCCTCGAGCTCGGTGGCGGCGCACTGCTGGACCTCGGCATCTACCCCGTCTCGTTCGTGTGGGACGTACTGGGCGCACCTACATCCGTGCGCGCCGTCGCACGCCTGGCCGAGACCGGCGCCGACGCCGAGGTGGCCACCGTGATGACCCACGCCGGCGGCGCGGTCTCCAGCACGGTGTCGTCTTCGCGCGCCGCCGGCCCCAACACCGCGCACGTCGTGGGCACCGAGGGGCGCATCGACATCGACCGCACCTGGTACGCCCCGACGACGTTCCGCCTGACCGCCCCCGACGGCACCGTGCGGGAGGAGTTCGTCTCCGACATCGACGGACGCGGCATGCAGTACCAGGCCCTGGCCGCCGAACGCCTCATCGCCGAGGGACGCACCGACAGCGACGAGCTGCCCCTCGACGAGACCGTCGCGATCATGGGCACCCTCGACGACATCCGCGCGCAGATCGGTGTGCGCTACCCCCAGGAGGCATGAACATGGCTGACCCGCAGCCGGCACGCGTCGCGGTCTACCTCGACTTCGACAACATCGTCATGAGTTGGTACGACCGCGTCCACGGCCGCAACGCCTACTCCCGCGACCGCCAGAAGATCGCGGCCGACATCAACGACCCCGAAGTCGCCGAGCGCCTCGCCGCCGCGACCATCAACGTTGGCGCGATCATCGACTACGCGGCATCCTTCGGCACACTCGTGCTCACCCGCGCCTACGCCGACTGGTCCATGCCGGTCAACGCGGAGTACCGGGCGCAGCTCGTCGCCCGCGCCGTCGACCTCGTGCAGCTCTTTCCTGCGGCCGCTTACGCCAAGAACGGCGCCGACATCCGCCTGGCCGTCGACGCCGTCGAAGACATGTTCCGCCTGCCCGACCTGACCCACGTGGTCATCGTGGGCGGTGACAGCGACTACGTGCCGCTCGCCCAGCGCTGCAAGCGGCTCGGCCGCATCGTGGTGGGCGTGGGCGTGGCGGGATCGACGGCGAAGTCGCTCGCGGCGGCGTGCGACCAGTTCGACTCCTACGACTCCCTTCCCGGCGTGACCCGTCCCGAGACGCCGGAGGAGAAGAAGGATGCCGCGCCGGCGCGTGCCCGCGCACGCAAGCGCGTCGTCGACCCGTCCACCGAGCTGCTCGAGCGGGCGCTGCGACTGGAGGGCGTGCGCACCGACGACGAGTGGGTCAACGCCTCGGCGGTCAAGGACCTCATGCGCCGCATGGACCCGTCCTTCAATGAGAAGGAGCTCGGCCACAAGACGTTCACCGACTTCCTGCGCGACCACCCCAAGGTCGTCGACCTGCGCGAAGAGGGCAACACCCGGCAGGTGCGGTTCCACGCCGACGCACGCTGACGCAGACGCCCGCGCGACTGGGCTTCCGAGCGCGCGGGTGCTACCGACGCGCAGGTGACGTTGACCACAGCGCCCACGCCACGAGCAGCGGCTGGAAGAACAGCCGCGCCAGGCGCTTCGCGTCGCTGTCGAGTCCGAAGCCGTCGCGATGCTCGGTGTACTGGGCGATGTTCCCGGGGAACACCGCTGTGAAGAACGCCGCCAGCGCGACCCCGATGCGACGCCGCTCCTTCGGCAGCGCGATCAGTGCCACCCCGAAAGCCGCTTCGACCACCCCGGATGCCACGACCACGCCGTCCTTGTCGATCGGCACGACCCGCGTGGTCCAATCCGGCACCTGCGCCTGGAATTCGCGACGACCCCAGAACAGATGACTGAGTCCGGCGAAGAGCATGAACCCGGCCAGCAACCACCGCGCGACACTTCTCATGAGCGGAGTGAATCAGACCGCAGGGCGGGCCGCCGACGGGTTGACACCGGTCCTCGGTAGGCTGAGGGGGTGAGCGATGCCCTGCAGAGCCCGCCGCTGCTGCGGATGCCGGACGGCACCGTAAAGCAGGTGGGCCCCCTCACCGGCACGCGCGTGTGGACCGTGCCGGGCCGCGCCAGTCGACCCCTCTTCACGCCCCGGGCGGACGTCGCCCGGCTCGCTCCTGGACAGGAACGCCGCCTGTGCGCGTTCTGCCAGGACCGCTACCTCGACACGACGCCGGAGAAGGCGCGCCTCGTCGGTCCCGACTTCACGGAGCTGCGGCGCGTCCCCGCCAGCGCACTGTCGGACACCGTCGCGGAGTTCCGCCGCTTCGGCAACCTCTTCGAGATCGTCTCGGCGGAGTACTGGCGAGAGAACCACGGGTTCCGCCAGCCGTCCGAGGTGGTGCGGTGGGCACAGGAGTACCTCGCCGACCCCGTGGGCCACGAGCATATCCGCGGGCTCGCACAGGTGCGGGAGCAGGCCTCGGGCGTGCCCCAGAGCCTGGAGGAGGCGGCGCTGGACCTCGTCGGCGGATCGCACGACGTCGTCGTGGCACGCCGCCACGTCGTCGACGGCGCCCGCACCGATGACCAGCTCGCCTCGGCGGGACGGCTGACCCCCGACGAGCACGGCGCCTACACCGCGTTCACCGTGCGCAGCCTCAGCGACATAGCGCGGGCACAGCCCCACGCGGCGTACGTGGCGGTCTTCCAGAACTGGCTGCGGCCCGCCGGCGCATCGTTCGAGCACCTGCACAAACAGCTCGTCGCGATCGACGAGCCCGGCCCGCAATTGGACCGCGAGCTGCGCATGCTCGCCTCCGACCGCGGCCTGTACCAGCACGCCATCGTCGACATGTCTGTGCAGCACGGGCTGCTGGTGGCGGCGACCGACGGCGCCGTCGCCTTCGCGGGCGTGGGGCACCGGTACCCGGCGTTCGAGGTCTACTCCACCGCCGCGGCGAACCTGCCCCACGAGCACTCCGCAGGCGAGGTGCGCGCGGTGTCCGACCTCGTGCACGCGCTGCACGCGGCGACCGGCGAGCACGTGCCCACCAACGAGGAGTGGCACTACCGCCCGCCGGGGGCCCCGTGGCCCATGCCGTGGCGCGTCGTGCTGAAGTGGCGCATCTCCAACCCGGCCGGATTCGAAGGCGACACCAAGATCTACGTGAACACCATCGACCCGTGGCAGCTGCGTGCACGCGCCGTCGCCGAGCTGACGCGGCTGCGTGAGGCGGGAAGGCTCGCCCCCGGCATCCGCATCGGAGACGAGTGCACACCTGCTGACGTGCGCCTGCGCTACGCCGAGGACGCATGATCGACCTCGCTGCGCTGCGCCGCTGGCCCGATGTCGAAGCGGCCGGGCTGACCGCCTGCGACGCCGCCGACCGGCTGCTGCTGGATGAATCGGCCTCGACACGTGCCGGGCTGGGCGATGGCGACATCGTCGTCATCAACGACGCGTACGGTGCTCTGGCGCTGGGAGCGGCGGATGCCGGGGCCACCGGCATCCGCGTGCACCAGGACCTCATCACCGGTGAGCGGGCGCTGGCCGCCAACGCCCGCAGCTTCGGCCTCGGCGCAAACGTGCGTTCGCTGCCATTGGATGCCTCGCTCGTCGCCGGCGCCCGCCTGGTGCTGCTGCGCCTCCCCCGGTCGCTGACGGCCCTGGAGGACATCGCCGGACTCGTCGCCGCCCACGCTCACCCCGACGTCGTGGTGTTCGCCGGGGGCCGCCTCAAGCACATGACCATGGCGATGAACGACGTGCTGCGTCAGCGCTTCACCCGCCTGGATGTCACCCACGCGCGCCAGAAGTCGCGGGTGCTCATCGCCCGCGGGCCGCACGACGGCGCAGATCCCGAGCCCAGCCACGAGCAGCACGACGGCCTCACGGTCTGCGCCTACGGCGGCGTGTTCGCCGGCCCGCGCATCGACATCGGCACCCGGCTGCTGCTGGCGAACCTTCCCGACCAGGTGCCCTCCGGCGCCCCGGGCGACCTCGTGATCGACCTCGCGTGTGGCACCGGCGTCATCACGGCGGCGCTGGCCATGCGGCATCCGCATCTGCGCGTGTACGCCTGCGACGCCTCCGCCGCCGCCGTGGCGTCGGCGCGCGCGACGGCCGAGGCCAACGCGGTCTCGGCGCGGGTCACCGTCGAGCGTGACGACGCACTATCGGCGATGCCCGACGGCGTGGCGGGCATGATCGCGCTGAACCCGCCGTTCCACAGCGGCGCGGCCGTCACCGATGCCCTCGCTCCGCGGCTGTTCGCCGACGCGGCGCGGGTGCTGCGCCCCGGAGGCGAGCTGTGGTGCGTGTGGAATTCGCCGCTGCACTACCGCCCCGCCCTCGACCGCCTCGTGGGCCCGACGCGACAGGTCGCCCGCAACGCGAAGTTCACCGTCACGGTCTCCACCCGCCGCGGTCGTTGAGCGAGGACGCGCAGCGACAGAGACGAAACGAACCGCGTATCGACTCGCTGCGCTCGCTCAACGACCGGGAGAGGCCGGCAGCCGCGGCACCGACGCCAGCAGGCGCCGGGTGTACGGATGCTGCGGCTCGGTGAGCAGGCGCCCGGTCGGGCCCTCCTCGACGATCCGCCCCGACTCGAGCACCGCCATCCGCGCGCACAGTGCCGACACGATCGTGAGGTCGTGCGAGACCAGCAGCATGCCGATCCCCTGCTCCCGCGCGAGGCGCTGGAACAGCTCGATCACGTGCATGCGCACCGAGGTGTCCAGGGCGCTCACCGGCTCGTCCGCCAGGATCAGCCGCGGCTTCGGCGCCAGCGCCCGGGCGATCGCGATGCGCTGCCGCTGCCCGCCCGAGAAGGCATCGGGGTAGCGCCCGGCGGCATCCGCCGGCAGATCCACCGCCGCCAGCAGCTCGGCCACCCGCGCCGCACGCGTTGCGCGATCCCCGGCGACCCGCAGCGACCGCAGCGGCTCGGCGATCGACTCCCCCACCGTCATACGGGGATCCAGCGACGAGAACGGATCCTGGTACACCGGTTGCACTGCCTGCCGGAACCGCCGCATCGTCGCGGCCGACCGCCGGTCCAGCGGTGCGCCGTCGAAGAGCACCCGCCCGCCCGTCGGCG
Organism: Microbacterium sp. zg-Y818; assembly: GCF_030246905.1. Taxonomy (NCBI): domain Bacteria; kingdom Bacillati; phylum Actinomycetota; class Actinomycetes; order Micrococcales; family Microbacteriaceae; genus Microbacterium; species Microbacterium sp. zg-Y818. Next base: position 1,954,955 of record NZ_CP126741.1, read on the forward strand.
CCGACAGCCCGAGCAGCAGCCGCAGCAGCGAGGTCTTGCCGGCCCCCGACTCGCCCACGAGGCCCAGGCTCTCGCCCGGCGCCACCGACAGCGACACCCCGCGCAGCACCGGCTGTCCATGCCCGTAGGAGAAGCGCACGTCCTCAGCCGCCAGCAGCGGCGTCACCCCGGTCATGCGAAACCTCCGGCGCCCCGGGGCAGAAAGTCGTCGAGCCGGCGGGATGCCGCGACGAGCTGCGCCGTGTACGGGTCGCGGGGCGCGGCGAGGATCCGCGCGGTGTCGCCCAGCTCCACCTGTCGTCCGTCGCGCATCACCAGCACCCGGTCGGCGATGCCCGAGACGACGGGAAGGTCGTGGCTGATGAACACCAGCGTCATCCCGCGTTCGGTGACCTCGCGCTGCAGCAGCTCCACGATGCCCGCCTGCACGGTGACGTCCAGCGCCGTGGTGGGCTCGTCCGCGATCAGCAGCCGGGGCCCCGCGGCCAGCGCGAGCGCGATGGCGACGCGCTGACGCTGCCCACCGGAGATCTCGTGGATGTACGACCGGGCGACCCGCTCCGGCTCGCTCAGCTGAACGTCGGCGAGGGCGTCGAGCACGGCGCCCCGCAGCGCCTCGCCGCGGAGCCCCTTGTGGTGCGCGAACGGCCAGGCGAGCTGCTTGCCGACCCGCATGAGGGGGTCCAGCGACGCCAAGGGCTCCTGGAACACGGCGCCCATCGTCGTGCCGCGCACCCGGTCGAGCCGCCGCGACGGGGTGCCGATGACCTCGACGACGTCGCCGCCGGTGTCCACGCGCACCGAGCCGCGCGCGGCGAGCGGGTGCCCCAGCAGCCCCAGCACGGCCAGCGCCGTGAGGGACTTGCCCGACCCCGACTCGCCGATGATCCCGAGCCGCTCGCCCGGAGCGAGCGCGACGTCGACGGCGTGCACGAGGTCGATCGGCTCGGGGCCGTCGAGGCGCACCCCGAGGTTCTCGATCGCCAGCAGCGCGGTCATCGGATGCTCCGGGAGGTCGGGTCGGCGATGTCCCGCAGACCGTCGGCCAGCAGGTTCACACCGATGATGAGGGCCACGAGCAGAATGCCGGGCAGGATCGCAGCCGTCGGGGCGACGAGCACCGTGCTCTGCGCCTCCTGCAGCATCCGCCCCCACGACGCGTTGGGCGGCGGTGATCCGAGTCCCAGGTACGACAGCGACGCCTCGGCTCCCACAGCACCGCCGAATTGCAACGCGAGCGGCACGATGAGGGTGGGCCAGACGTTGCGCAGCACGTGCAGGCGCAGGATGCCGAGGGTTCCGGTGCCGGAGGTGCGCGCCGCGGTGACGAAGTCCATCGACATCACCCGGGTCGCCGTGATGCGCGTCAGGCGGGCGATGACGGCGGCGCCGGCGAGTCCGATCGCGAGGATCGCGGACTCCAGCGACGCCCCCCGCCACGCGACGATGAGCATGGCCAGCAGCAGGGTCGGGAAGGCGATGGCGATGTCGAGCAGACTCGAGATCGCGTCGTCCACCCAGCGGCGGGCGACGGCGGCGAGAAGACCCAGCGCGATGCCGAGCACCGCAGCGATCACGACCGACCCGAAGCCGACGGCCAGCGCCAGTCGCGCGCCGATCATCAGCTGCGTGAACAGGTCGCGGCCGAGCCGGTCGGTGCCGGCCCAGTGCTCGGCCGAGGGCGGCTGCAGGCGGCCACCGCCGGTGTCGGCGTACTCGAACGGGGTCCACACGAGCGAGACGATGCCGATGGCGGCGATGAGGCCGAAGAGCGCTCCGCCAACGGCGAGGTTGATCGACCGGCGCGCGCGGCGGCGGCCGGGCGGCACGACGGGGGCCGGCGCGGTGGTCGGGAGCATCGTGGCGCTCATGCGACGGCCTTCACCCGGCGGTTGCCCGACAGCGAATCGCGCAGGCGCGGGTCGATGATGCGCTGCAGCACGTCGGCGATGAATCCCAGCACCAGCACGAGCGCGGTGGAGAACAGCAGCACGCCCTGCACGCTGGGGAAGTCCTGCTCCTTGATGCCGACGAGCAGCATGTCGCCGAGCCCCGGCAGCGCGAACACGCGCTCGATGATGACGGCTCCCACGAAGGTCGTCGACAGCTGGATCGCGAGGATCGAGATGAGCGGCACGACGGCGTTGCGCACCCCGTGGCGCCACAGCGCCGTTGCGAAGCTCTGCCCGGTCGCTCGTGCTGCGCGCAGGTACTGCTGCCCGAGGATGTCGAGCGTCGCGCTGCGGACGTACCGGGCGAGGTCGCTGCCGGCGACGATCGCGATCGTGATCACCGGCAGGGTCAGGGCGTAGAGCGCGGCACCGGGATCCTCCCAGTCGGTGCGCGGGAACCCCCCGGCCGGGAACACCCGCCACCCGAGCGACAGGACGGCCACGAGCAGGATGCCGACCCAGAAGACCGGGATCGCGCCACCCAGCTGCGACACCGCCGAGAACGCCGTGCCGTACCAGGTGCGCGACTTCCAGGCGGCGAAGAAGCCCACCGGCACCGCGATCAGCACCGAGAGCGCGAACGACAGCAGCGTCAGCGGCAGGGTGACGTTCATGCGCCGGACGATCTCATCGCCGACGTTCAGGTGGTTGGTGAACGACTGGCCGAGGTCGAACGACAGCAGCTGCCCGACGTACGACAGGAACTGTTCCCAGATCGGCCGGTCCACCCCCAGGCGGGCGGCGGCCGCGGCGATCTCGGCATCCGTCGCCCCCACCGAGATCAGGGCGAAGACGGGGTTTCCCAGCACCCGGAGCACGACGAACAGGATCGTCACCGCCAGCGCGAACGCCAGCAGCAGCAATCCTGTCCGTCGAAGCAGGTACCGGGTGATCGCTACGCCTTCGTGATGTCGTACACGTAGAAGAGGGAGTTCAGTCCATTCTCCGGCACGCCGCTCACACCCTCCGCCGCGATGCGCAGCTGCGGGTTCAGGTAGAGCCAGACGCTCGCGGCGTCGTCGGAGATCTGCTGGTTCGCCTTCGCGATCAGCTCGGTCTGCTCCTCGACGGTGGATGCCGCCTCGGACTGAGCCAGCCACGTCTGCACGTCGGCGTTGTCGTAGCCCCAGTAGAAGTCGGGGTTGCCGTAGAAGTTGATGTCACGGTCGTTGACGTGGCCCTGCAGGGTCGCCTCGAAGTTCTTGTCCGTGTAGACCTTCTGGTACCACTCGTCGTCGGTGATGATGTTGATCTCCACCGTCACGCCGACCTTCGCCAGCTCGGACTTGAGGAACTCCGCGACTGTGGAGTGCACGCCCGAGTCGGGGGTGTCGATCGTGAAGGTGAATCCGTCGGCGTAGCCGGCGTCGGCGAGCAGCTGCTCGGCCAGGGCGGGGTCGTACGGGTTGTTGTCGGCGAGGTCGAGGTACCACGGCTCCGACGGCGGCACCATCGAGCCGATCAGCTCGCCGCGGCCGTCCCAGATGGCGTCGAGCAGCTTCTCGCGGTCGATCGCGGAGTACAGCGCCTTGCGCACGGCAGCGTCGTTGAAGGGTGCGATCCGGGTGTTCAGACCCAGCAGCTCCTTCGTCGTCGAGGTGCCCTCGATGATCTGGAAGCCGGCCGATTCGAACTCGGCGAGGCTGTCGGGGTTCGACTGGCTCGTGACGAGGTCGACGGCGCCGGTCAGCAGCGCGTTGTTCAGCGCGGTCGGGTCGGCGTAGTACTGGTACACGACGCCGCCGTTGGCGGGTGCGTCACCCCAGTAGTCGTCGTTGACCTCGAGGGTGATCGAGTCGCCCTTGCGGTAGTCGGCCAGGGCGTAGGGCCCGGTGCCGTCGGCGCTGGTGGTCAGCTCCCCCGCCTCGTCGTTGACGATCCAGACGTAGCCGAGGTTGTACGTGAAGCTGATCGACGGCTGGCTCAGCGTGACCGCGACGGTGGTGTCGTCGACGACCTCGACGGTGTCGATGACCTTCAGCTGGTTCTTGCGGGCGGCGATGGAATCCTCGCCCACGAAGCGCTCAAGGCTGTACTTGACGTCGTCGGCGGTCAGCGGGTCACCGGAGTGGAAAGCTGCGTCGGCGAGGGTGAAGGTGTACACCAGGCCGTCGTCGGACACCTCGGTCTCGGCAGCCAGGAGCGGCTCGACCTCGGCGTCGTCGGTGATGCGGAAGAGCCCTTCGTACACGTTGCCGGTGAAGACCTCGGTGACACCGGAGGAGCCGCCGAAGATCTGGTCGAGGTTCGTGGGCTCGTTCTGCGAGCCGATGACGATCTCGGCCGCGGCGTCGGGCTGGCCCGATCCCGACGACGAGGAGCCGCCGGAGGCGCAGCCGGCGAGCACGAGGAGGGCTGCGGATGCCATCGCGGGCGCGGCGAGATATCGGGTGAGGCGGCGTGAGGTCACGTCGGGTCCTTTGCTGTGGGGGGCGACGGCAAGAACTGCCGGATTGGGGGAGGTCGGTCAGAGGGGGAACCGACTCGAGAGGGGAAGGTCAGAGGGGGGAGTCGCTCAGAGGGTGAAGCCGTCGGCGAAGCGCACGCGCTTCTCCCCGGCACGCACCGCGAACGGCAGCCGGTTCTGCACCGGAGGCAGCGGACAGTTCATCTGGTTCGAGAACCCGCACGGCGGCACGGTCGCGCGGTTGAAGTCGACCGTCAGTGCGACGCTGTCGCCGGGGCGCAGGTCGCGCGATTCGGCAGGGCGGTCCAGAAACAGGAAGCGCCCGGCGCCGTACGTCTCCGTGCCGTTGGTGCGGTCGCCGAAGACGAGCTGCAGCTTGGCGGTGCCGCCGTAGACGGTGTCGAACGCGTTCAGGCGGTACTCGGTGCCGTCGACGGAGAACACCAGGTCTCCGGACACCGGCAGGCCACGGGTGGCGCCGGCATCCTTGATGTGCTCGAACGGCACGACGCGCTGCTCGTCGACAAGTTCGAAGCGTCCTTCGAGCACCCAGGCCGGGTCGTACGGGTAGCGCTCGATGTCCTCGAAGGCCTGCTGTGCAGGAGAATCCCGCCGCCAGATGCGGTAGCCCTCCTGCGGCAGCCCGGTGTCGATGTCGGTGCGCTGCAGCCGTGTGAAGATCGCGTCGTCGGGCTGGCCCACGCGGGCCGCGGCCTCGTCGACCGGGGGCTCGCCGGGAGCGGACCAGTGCGTGAGCACGAGCGAGAGGGCGCCCTGCGGGGCGGTGACGGTCTCGCGACGGGCGCGCGCCCACTGGGCGTAGGCGTCGGACGCGGTCGGAATCGTTTCAGTGCTCACCATGACAGGTAACCAAACGCGGTCACCCTTCAGAAATTCCGTTTCCGCGTGTTTCCGTGAGACAGATTGCGCGATCGGGCTATTCCGACACTGCAGCGGCGACGTGCTCGGCGAACGCGACGTACGCTTCGGGACCGTCGGCGGAGGTGACCGCCCGCAGCACGACCTCGTCCACGACGGACTCGTACGCCGCCACCGCGCTCCCGAGGTCCGCCGCGCTGTCGATGACGGTCGCGTGCGGCGCCAGCCCGAGCCGCGCGAAGTTGGCGGCGTAGCTCGGGAACCCGGCGTAGCGATCCGTCTCGGCGCGCAGCCGCGGGTCCGCAGCGGGGTCGACGGAGGCGCGCACGTACAGCGCGACGTGGGCGTTGGCCGCGTCCGCGTGGGCGGCGATCGTCTGCCGCGCGGCCGTTTCGGGGTCGAGCCAGCTCAGCAGCAGGCCGTCCGCCGTCCGCACGCCGAGCCGCCGCATGCGAGGGCCCAGCGCCCCGACGACGACACGCGCCGCGGTGGTCTCCCGCAGCGCCTCCGCGGCGCGGCCGACGGCGTCCAGCGCCCCCGCGCGCAGCTGTCCCGACCCGATGCCGAGCACCAGTCGCTCCTGCGGCAGTCCGAGTCTCGTCACCGTCGCGGCGATCTCGGGGGCCGCACGGCGGTCCACGGGAAGCACGCCGGTTGCCAGCACCAGGTGCTCGGTCACCGCGGCAGCCGCCGCCAGCACCTCGAGCGCGTCGGCGTGCGGAGTGTCGTTGACCCACAGCGCGTGGAAACCGCCCCGTTCGAGCACGGGCGCCAGCCGCGCCGCGACCTCGGGTCCTGCGGCGGCGGCGATGCCGATCGACAGCATGTCAGCTCCTCTCCTGTGGCGCGGTCGCCCACAGCGCCCACGCCACGAGCACCGGCTGCAGCAGCAGTCGCAGCAGGCGCGCCCGGTCGGTGCGCAGGCCCGGGGCAGGCCGGCGGGTGCGCCACTGGTGGACGTTCCCCGGGAACACGGCGACGAAGAATGCCGCCACGGCCACGCCGATGCGCCGTCGCTCGCGAGGCAGGGTGACCAGCGCCGTGCCCAGCAGCAGCTCGGCTGCGCCGGATGCCAGGACGATCATGTCCTTGTCGGTGCGCAGCACCCGGGTCGCCCAGTCCGGCACGGCGATGCGGAAACCGCGTCGCAGCCAGAACAGGTGCGCGAGGCCCGCCGCGGCGAGCAGGCCCGCCAGCGCCCAGCGGGCGGCGGTGCGGAGGATCGACGTCGACACGCCCCCATCCTGGCATCCGCCCGCGCTGAACTCAGCGTCCGCCGGGAGGTCCGATGATCAGCAGCACGGTGAACGCCACGATCACCGCGGCCAGCAGGGCCAGTCCGAACAGCAGCGGCCGGCGCAGCAGCGCACGCAGCAGCCGGTCGTGCCAGGCGCGTTCGCGGGGGTCGTCGGTCTCCTCCAGTCGCCACTGGCCGTTGAGTCGGCCGGTGCGGTTCAGCCACATCTCCACCGGGATCGTCGCGTACGGGATCACTGCGGAGATGACGGCCACGGCCGTGGGGCCGGGCGCCCATCGGTTGTTCTTGGCCACCAGGATCGCCGTCGCCCCGTAGGAGAGGAAGACGAACCCGTGAATACTGCCGCCGATCGTCGTGGCGATGTCCAGTCCCAGCGTGGCCCGCAGGATGAGTCCGGCGATGAGCAGCGTCCACGACACCGCCTCGGCGATCGCAAGCGTGCGGAAGAGCGTCAGCGGCGTGCGGAACATACCTTCAGGCTAGCTGAAGGAAGCTGTCTGACCGCTGAACGGATTCTCATGCAGGCCCTGCAGCGCGCCGGTCAGCGACGGCAGCTCTGCGGTGAGCTCTGCGTCCAGCGACGCCAGCAGCGCCTCGGCTGCGGCCAGAGCGCGCTGGCCCTTGGCCGTGACGCGCAGATCGGAAGCGGCACCGGCATGAGCGGTGGCGTCAGTCACCATGTCGTCGGCGGCGAGGGCACGCACCGCCGTGTGGGCGGTCTGCACGGTGATCTGGCTGCGTCGCGCCAGTTCGCTGAACGAGATGCCCGGCTCCGCGCCGATGTGCGCGAGGAGTGCGTACTTGCGGGTCGTCAGACCGACGGTCTTCAGCGCGGCACCCAGGCGCCCGTCCCAGATCGACGACACCGTGAGCAGGGAGATGACAGGACTGAAGGGAGGTCGCTCAGCGCCCATCACGTCTTCTCCCTCATTCGCACCGACACTCGATGCTATCGACGCCGCACGTCGGTTCCCGCACACCGACGCGCTTCAGTTCCCGACGATCTGGCCGTCGCCGTCCACCATGGGCGGCGCGTCCTCGGCATCCAGCGGCGCATCGACGTCGTCGGGCTCGGCAGCATCGGTCGTGTCGGGCTCCGGGCCGGGGGTGATCGGCGGCAGGGTGCGGTCGTCATCCATGCGGTCCATCAGAGCGCACGGCGGCGGGCGGATGCAACGACTTGACATGAAGCGGCCCCGCGGACGCGCCGCGTGGGGGCGTTCATCTGCCGTGCCGCGGTGACGGCATGATGGAGCGATGACCCGCCGACTGAGCGACACGACCGCCACCCTCACCGGTATCGCCCTCCTCACACTGCCCGTCCTCGCGATGGCGCTGAAGCTGGCCTCGCTGGGCTGGATGGTCTTCGCCCTCTTCGTGACCGCGCCGCTGTGGATCATCGGATACGCCCTGCAGGTCGCGGTCGCCGTCAGCGGCTACCTGAGGTCGCGCGGCGCGCTGCGCGAGGGACCGGTCGCCACCCGCGGACTGGTGTACTCCTGGGCCACGAGCATCGCCGTCGTGTTCGCCGGCCTCTTCCTCGTCGACGGCGGCACCGGGGATCTGGGTTCGACGTTCATGCTGTGGACGGGTCTGGCCGGTGACTCGGGGGCAGCTGCCGTGTCGACCGCGGTCTTCACGCTCGCCGTCTTCGTCTGGCTGGTCACCTGGGCGTGTCTCGTCGTCGAGTGGATCCTCGCGCTGGTGCGGCGCCGCCGCGCATCGCGCGCCGCCGCCTCCCCCTCCCCCGCAACCGTCGCCTGACCCGGACGGATCCGTCAGCCCCCGGCGGCCGGGGTCAACCCAGCAGGACCCGCTCGACGTCGCTATCCGACCCCTGCGGCTCGGGAACCGCATACAGGCCACGCGGCGAGTTCGCCGTCGCGGCGAGTGCGTCGATCCAGGCACGGTTGATGCGGGGCTGGCGGCTGCCGCTGAACTTGAAGGTCAACGAGGCCCCCGGATGGATCCACAGCGACGTACGGCCGCTCCCCAGGCTCGTGTCGTCCTTCCAGGTGAAGAAGAACCCCTCGGAGCGACGGAGTTTTGCACCCATCACGACCTGCAGGTGGGCCAGCAGCCGATCATCGAAGGTCGCGCTGGTCTGTGAGTTGTAGGTGAACTTCCCCATCGGGGCCTCCGGTCTGCGCGCGGCGGCGCACGAGGTCTATCTCTGTCCTAGTGAGCCGCTGCGAACGCGGCCCGCCCTCACAAGTCGAAGAACCCACCGAACGGGTCTTCGTCGTCCCCCGTGTCACGAGGGTCGAACTGCACCGTCTCCTCGGCGATGACGACCTCGGTGCGGGGTGAGACCAGCACCGCAACCGAACGGTTGCCCACCACAGTGAAGTCCACGAACCGGCCGCCTTCGCGGGAGGCGCTCTCCATTTGACGTCGGAGTTCGTTGAGATCCTCGCCCTGCGCCAGGAGATAGCCCTCCCCGTTGATCCGCACTTCGGTTCGAACCATCGTCTGCATCTCCGTCACGCGCCCCACACTACGTGACCGACCTGAGCGCGATGAAGGCCTTGCGCCCCGGCACGTCCAGCGACTAGGACGGTCGGGCCCTCACCCATCGACAAGGGCCCGCGCCGCGAAGGCCTCCGCCCCCGCGGCCTTAGCATCGGATTATGCCCCTCGCCCTTCTCACCGGCGCCGCGCGCGCGAACAGCATCGCCGCCGGTGTCGCACCGCGCCTCGTCGCCGACGGCTGGCACGTGGTCACGAGCGACCTCACGGCCGCGGACTACCCAGCGGACCTGTCTGACCCCGCCTCCCCCGCTGCCCTGATCGAAGCCGTGCGAGGCGACCACGGGCCCCTCGATGCCCTGATCCTCAGTCACGCACACGATGTCGAATCCGGCATCCTCGACACCACCGCCGACAGCTTCGACCGTCACGTCGCGGTCAACGCCCGCGCGAGCCTGCTGCTGATCGCCGCGTTCGCCCGTCAGGCACCTCCCGCCGGCGGCGCGATCGTCGCGTTCACGAGCGACCACACCACCGGCAACCTCCCCTACGGCGCCTCCAAAGGGGCCCTCGACCGCATCGTCATCTCCGCGGCCCGCGAGCTGGGTCCCCGCGGCATCTCGGCGAACGTCGTCAACCCGGGCCCGATCGACACCGGCTGGATGGACGACGAGACGCGCACCGCCCTCACCGGGATGCACCCGCTCGGGCGCATGGGCACGCCCCGCGACATCGGCGGGGTGGTCGCGTTCCTGCTGTCGCCCGAGGGCCGCTGGGTGACCGGGCAGCTGCTGCACACCGACGGCGGGTTCTCGGCCCGCTTCTGATCCGCGGCCTCAGGGATGCGGGTTCGTCGCCGCTCCGTCGAGCCACAGCATGTCGGTGGGGTCGGTGTGCGTGCCGCCGCTGCCGACGTGCTTCGCGCTGATCTGGGGCCCCTTCGTGATGACGTGGACCATCGCCATGGCGTGTCCACGGCCGACGCCGTAGTCCTCGGCGAGCCACTGCACGAGGGGAGCGGCAGGGGTCGACGAATCGAAACCCTTCTCCGCGGCGATATCCACCAGCTGGCGCGGGGTGAGCCCGGTCTTCTTCTCGACGGCGTCGAGGTACGCCTGGAAAGACATGTGCACTCCTTCAGTCGGTCAGCGAGGGGATGTCGAGGGTGCCGCGGGAATCCCACCACTCCTGGATGATCACCGGCGACGCGTGCATGCAGACGATCCGCAGCCCCGATGTGCCGCAGTTGACGAAGCGATGCCAGGTCCACAGCGGCGCGGTGACGGTGTCCCCGGCCGTCGCCCGCAAGACGCGATCGCCGATCGTCACCTCAGCCTCACCTTCCAGCACGATCCACGTCTCGGTGTACGGATGCCGGTGCAGCTCCGGGCCCTGACCGGGGTCGTTGTCGACGAAGAAGTACGACAGGCCGGCGCCGTGCTCGCGCCCGACGAACCGGCGGGTGCGGCCGCTGCCGATTCGCAGCGCCTCCGCGGGGATCGGCTGCACGTCGTCCATCGTTCCCTCCCCAGCGTCGTCGCTGCTCCAAGCGTGACACGCGCTGCCCCTCGACCCAAGACCCGATCCCCTCGGGCCCACGAACACTCCGACCACGCCCGCCAACCGAGGACACGACGTGTCCGCGTTGCCGCGTACCGTCAGCGATACAGCGATCCCGCCGGGATCCCAGGCTGAGGAAACGCCATGGACTGGAAGATCGAGCTCATTTTCGTTCCGGTGACGGACGTCGACCGCGCGAAGGAGTTCTACACGAGGATCGGCTTCACCGCCGATCACGACCAGGTCCCGTACGAGGGTCTGCGGTTCGTGCAGCTGACCCCGCCCGGGTCGGCGTGCTCGATCGCGTTCGGCACCGGGCTGGGCTCCCGGATGCGACCGGGCAGCCAGGACTCCATTCAGGTCGTCGTGCCGGATGCCGATGCCGCGCTGGCCCAGCTGCGCACTGCGGGGGTCGAGGCCCAGGGTGTCGACGAGCAGGCGTGGGGACGGTTCGTGACCTTCGATGACCCGGATGGCAACACCTGGACGCTGCAGCAGCTGCCGTTCCGCGACTGACCTCCGCGACTGCCCGCCCGCACCCTGGCCGACTACCGCAGCAGTCCGCGCAGCGTCTGGATCGTGTCGGCATCCTCTGCCCGCTTGTCGTCGCGGTACGCCTTCACGCGCGCAAACCGCAGCGCGATGCCCCCGGGATACCGCGGCGACCGCTGCACGCCGTCGATCGCGATCTCCACGACCGTGACCGGCTTCAGCCACAGCGTGCCGGGCGTGCGGTGGGTGCCGGGCGTGCGGTGGGTGGCGATCGTCGGGAAGTGCGCGGTCTGCCAGCGCAGCGTGGCATCCGTCAGCCCTTTGAAGGTCTTGCCGACCATGACGAATCCGCCGGGCTCGCCGAACTCGCCGACGGGGTCGAGGGCGCCGAGGTGGATGTTCGAGAGCATGCCCGCGCGGCGGCCCGACCCCGCCTCGACGGCCAGCACCACGAGGTCAAAGGTGTGGACGGGCTTGACCTTGATCCAGCTCGCCCCGCGGCGGCCGGCTGCATAGGTCGAGTCGATCGCCTTGACGACGACGCCCTCGTGGCCGGCGGCGAGGGCATCGCGGCTCACCCGTTCGGCTACCTCGGGAACGGCCGTGACCTCGCCGCGGACGCGATGGTCCGGCGCGATCCGGGCGAGTGCGGCCATACGGGTGCGAAGCGGCTCATCGATCAGATCCCGACCGTCCAGGTGCAGCACGTCGAAGAACCACGGATGCAGCACGAGTTCGCGCGCCGCCTCGGCACCGAACCGCGCCATCGTCTCCTGGAACGGTCGCGGGGCCTCGTTCTCATCGAGCGCGAGGGTCTCGCCGTCGAGCACCACGTCGCGCACCGGCATCGCCCGCACGATGTCGACGATCTCGGGGAGGCGCTGGGTGATGTCGGCGAGGTTGCGGGTGAAGATGCGCACGTCGTCGCCCCTGCGGTGCACCTGGATGCGTGCACCGTCGAGCTTGTACTCCACCGATGCCTCGCCCACGGTCGCCAGCGCCTCCGCGGCCGTGGCAGCAGTGCTGGCGAGCATCGGCAGCACGGCACGTCCGACGACCAGGCCCGTTTCCGCCAGATCGGCCTCGGTGCCGTGCAGCGCGATGCGTGCGGTCTCGCCGAGGTCGCCGGAGAGCATGGCCGCGCGCCGCACCGTGGCGATGGGCCGCTCCGCAGCCTCGGCGATCGCGTCGGTGATCACTCCCTCGAGTGCGCCGGTGCGCATCTCCCCGACCATGGCTCTGCGGAGGAAGTCCTGTTCCCGTGCGGTGGCACGGCCGAGCATTCCGGTGAGCGTCGACGAGCGACGTGTGGCCGAGCCCTGACCGGATGCCGACGCCAGCGCGTCGAGCGCCCTGTCGACGTCGGCGATCGTCAGCGTGGGCTCCCCCGCCGGCTCACCCACGATGGCGGCGAGACCACGCCACCCGACACCGATGCGTCCCTGGCGCGGCTTGCCCAGCAGCAGGCCCAGCGCCGGGGCGAGGTCGTCCGGGTCCAGGCGCTGCAGCAGCGCGGCCAGCGCATCGACTTTCGCCCGCCGCGATCGCGTGGACGTCACGGCATCCGCGGTGTCGACCAGCTCGGCGAGCAGCATGCGGTCAGTCTGCCACCGGCATCCGACGCCCGCGGCGTGCGGCGTGATCGCGACGCGGGCGTCGCGATGTCAACGCGTGACCGGGGCCGCACCCGCCACGAGAGGGCACCGCGTGCCGGTGAAGATGCTCGCTGCGCACAGGTTGCAGTGGATGCAGGCCGAGCGGGCGCCTGCGTCGCGCTCCAGGCGCCGGATGAGATCGGGCTCGCGCAGCAGCGCCCGAGCCATCGCGACGTACTCGAATCCGTCGCGCATCGCCGACCGCATCGCGTCGAGGTCCGTGATGCCGCCGAGCAGCACCAGCGGCATCGAGACCGCCTCACGGAACTGCCGCGCGTAGTCGAGGAAGTACATCGGCTCGTAGGGGTACTTCTGGAACACCGCCCACCCGAACATCTTCATGCCGAACTTGATGATCGGCTTCTGCGTCGCCGCCATCTCCGCGGCCGGGATGTCGCCGCGGAAGAGGTACATCGGGTTCAGCAGCGACGAACCTCCGGTGAGTTCGAGCGCGTCGAGGTGGCCGTCCGCCTCGACGAGGCGGGCGAATGCGAGGGATTCGTCCAGCCACAGGCCACCGCGCACCCCGTCTGCCATGTTGGTCTTGGCCAGGACCGCGATCTGACCGTCTGCGGCCTCCCGCACCGCCTCGAGGATCATGCGGGGGAAGCGTGCCCGGTTCTCGAGCGACCCGCCCCACTCGTCCTTGCGCTTGTTGATGTTCGGGCTGAGGAACGAGCTCGCCAGGTAGTTGTGCCCGACGTGCACCTCGACCGCGTCGAACCCCACGTCGATCGCATAGCGCGTGGCCTCCGCGTGCTGCCTCACGATGCGCCGGATGTCGTCCGAAGTCGCCTTGCGGTCGATCCCCATGGCCAGCGCGTTCGGGCGCCTCGACGGCGCGAGCGACGGCAGGCCGGTGGAGCGGGAGTTCGCGACGGGGCCGGCGTGGCCGATCTGGGCCGACACCTTCGCGCCGGTCGCGTGCACCGCGTCGGTGAGTTCACGCAGGCCCGCGAGCGCCTCGGGTCGCCAATAGACCTGACCGAACTCCGTGCGTCCCTCGGGTGCGACGGCCAGGTAGGCGACGGTCGTCATGCCGACGCCGCCCTCGCCGACCTTCACGTGGAAGTCGATGAGACGGTCCGTCACCAGCGCGCCGGGTGTCACGCCCTCGAAGGTCGCGGACTTGATGACGCGGTTGCGCAGCGTGATCGGACCGAGCTGCGCCGGTGCAAGCGGGTCGGGGATGTTCTGGGTCATGGCTTGTTCTCCTGTGTTCGGGTGTCGACACCGTCTTCACCGACGGGGCCGGGCTCGGGATGTCCGCCGTCTGCGGCGGTGGGGATGGAGACGTCGAGCCAGCCGAGCACGCGGTCGACGGCACGATCGGGGTCTTCGCGTGCGCCTTCTTCGACCCAAGCGCCGAGCGCGGCGAAGGTGGCGGACTGGAAGGCCGTCGCGAGCGCCCGGCAGGTCGCGGGAGGCGCCTCGGGGTGGCGGTGGGCGATGAACACGGCGATCGCCACGGTCCAGGGCGCGTAGGCACGGGGAGCGGCGACCATCAGATCCGGCTCGTTCGCGACGACGGCCAACCAGTCGGGTGCCACCCGGAAGACCTGCTCGGAGTGCGTAACCGAGTCGACGATGGCGCGCCGGAGGGCTTCGCCGGTGGGCACATCGTCCGGCATCGCCGCGAGGCTAATGGCGAGGCGTTGGGCCGCGGCATCCACCCCCGTCCACGGGATCTCGGCGCGACTGCCGAAGTGGCGCATCAGGGTGCGGACGCTGACACCGGTGACCTCGGCGATGTCCTTCCACCCGGTCGTCCGGAAGCCGCGCTCGCGCCACAGGGCGATCGCGGCCTCGGCGATGCGCTCTGCGTCGATCACGCTCGGCCTCCCTCGGCCGCGGAAGCTCGCTTCGTCGGCGATCTCCTCGGACATGTGGCCTAGTCGACCATTTTTGGCATAACGTGTCAATAAACAGGCGTCGACGGCCGTCGACAGATGGGAGGCGTCGCGATGGGCGTTTACGCGGTCACCGGTTCAGCATCGGGCATGGGCGCCGAGGTCGCCGAGAAGCTGCGATCGCAGGGGCACACCGTCATCGGCGTCGACATCAAGTCGGCCGACATCGTGGCGGATCTCTCGACTCCGCAGGGCCGCAAGGCGGCCGTCGACGGGGTCTTGGCCGCGTCGGGCGGCACGCTCGACGGCGCCGTCCTGGCGGCGGGTCTGGGCCCCGCTCCCGGCGCCGAACGTCCGCGACTGATCGTGGAGGTGAACTACTTCGGCGTCGTCGAACTGCTCGACGGCTGGCACGACGCGCTGGCGAAGGCTGATCGCGCCAAGGTCGTGGTCTTCTCCTCCAACGCGACCACCACGACGCCGGCGGTTCCCGGGCGCGCGATCCGGGCGATGCTCGCCGGCTCACCGGAGAAGGCCGTCAAAGCCACCCGGATCTTCGGGAAGAACGCCCCGGCGATGGCCTACGGCGCCTCCAAGATCGCGGTGAGCCGCTGGGTGCGCCGCCAGGCCGTGACCGCCCGCTGGGCCGGGGCCGGCATCCGCCTCAACGCTCTCGCGCCCGGCGCGATCCTCACGCCGCTCCTCGAGAAGCAGCTGGCGACACCCGCCGAGGCGAAGGCCATCCGCGCGTTCCCCGTGCCGATCGGCGGCTTCGGCGCCGCCGGCCAGCTCGCCGATTGGGTGGTCTTCATGCTCTCGGACGCTGCGGACTTCCTCTGCGGCAGCATCGTCTTCGTCGACGGCGGGTCCGACGCCTGGTTCCGGGCAGACGACTGGCCGCGGGCTGTCCCCGCGCGGCGTGTGCCCTGGTACCTCAAGCGCATGCGGGCGTTCGCCGAGCGAGTGTGACCGACTGTGCACGGTCGTGCGACGAGAATGAACGAATGCCACTACCTCGCCTGATGCAGGCCGTCCGCAACGTCGACAACACCGGACCTGCGGGACTGCAGGTGACGGAGGTTCCCGTCCCCGCACCCGCCGCCGATCAGGCCCTCATCGAGGTGCACTACGCCGGTGTGACCTTCCCGGACGTCCTCCAGACCCGCGGGGACTACCAACTGCGGATCCCGCTGCCGTTCACCGTGGGCTGCGAGTTCGCGGGCGTGGTCGTCGCCGCAGGACCGGACGCCGGCGTGGTGCCCGGCCAGCGCGTCGCGGCGATCGGACCTTCCGGTGCATTCGCGGAGTACGCACTCGTCGGCAGCAGGCAAGTGCTGCCGCTTCCCGATGAGCTCTCGTTCGAGGATGCCGCGGCGTTGCCGATGAACGTGCTCACCGCGGACTTCGCCCTGACTCATCGGGGCGGCCTCCTGGCCGGGGAGTGCGTCCTCGTGCACGGTGCGGCCGGCGGCCTCGGCACCGCGCTCGTGCAGCGGGCGAAGCTCGCATCGGCCCGGGTGATCGCGGTCGTCTCCTCAGCGGAGAAGGCCGCCGTGGCGCGCGCCGCCGGCGCCGACGAGACGATCGTCCCCGAGGGGTTCCTTCAGACGGTCCGTGAGCTCACCGACGGTCGGGGCGTCGATATCGTGGCGGATCCCGTCGGCGGAGACCGTTTCACCGACTCCCTGCGCTGCCTCGCCACCAACGGGCGTCTGCTCGTGCTCGGATTCACCGGACGCAGCATCCCTGAGGTCAAGGTGAACCGGCTGCTGCTGACGAACACTGCGGTCATCGGCGTCGCGTGGGGCGGGCTCATGGCGACCGGCGCCATCTCGCCGCGCGACCAGTGGGAGTCGCTGGGCGACGCGGTCGGCGCGGGGACATTCCGCCCGCCGTCGGCGACCGTTCATGCGCTCGCCGACGCGCCCGCGGCGATCGCCAGCCTCGACGATCGCAGCGCTGTGGGCAAGCTCATCATCCGGATGCGGGAGGCCTGACCGGACGCTTCGCGTGCACCCGAAGCGTCCGGTCACTTCGGCGCCATCCGGATGGCGCCGTCCAGGCGGATCGTCTCACCGTTGAGGTAGCCGTTCTCCACGATCGACATCACCAGCGCCGCGTACTCCGCCGGCCGGCCGAGCCGAGGGGGGTAGGGCACCTGCTGACCGAGCGAGTCCTGCGCCGCCTGCGGGAGTCCGGCGAGCATCGGCGTCTCCATGATGCCCGGCGCGATCGTGCACACACGGATGCCGTAGCGAGCGAGCTCGCGCGCGATCGGCAGGGTCATCGCGTGCACGCCGCCCTTCGACGCGGCGTACGCGGGCTGGCCGATCTGCCCGTCGAAGGCGGCCACGGACGCAGTGTTGACGATGACGCCACGGCTCCCGTCGGCTTCGGGGTCGGTGGCGGCCATCGCCGCCGCAGCCTGCGAGAGCACGTTGTAGGTGCCGACGAGGTTGATCTGGACGGTCTTCGCGAAATCCGCGAGCGGTGACGGCTGGCCCTGCCGGTCGAGCACCTTCACGGGCGGGGCGATGCCCGCGCAGTTGACGACCACGCGCAGCGGACCGTGGGCCGCAGCCGCCTCCATCGCGATGGCGACCGCAGCGGGGTCGGTGACGTCGGCGGGTGCGAACACTCCCCCGAGCTCTTGCGCGACCGCCTCGCCCGGCGACGACGGCAGGTCGACGATGACGACCCTCACCCCGGCCGCTGCGAGGCGCTGCGCCGTGGCGAGACCGAGACCGCTCGCACCCCCGGTGACCAAGGCACTGGAACCGCCGATCGACATGTGCTCTCCTTCGAGCCGCCAGCACCGGCGGCATGACGTATGGGTCGTGCGGTCGCGAGCATATCAAAAATCAGTAGACTGATCGCGTCGATGAGGAGGGCCAGTGTCAACGCAGACGAATGTGCGCATTTCGCATCCCGACGAAGATGGCGTCGGTGTCGTCGAGGTTCTCCACGGACCGGAGAGCTACGTGACGGTCTTCGTGCTGAGGGACCTCCTCGCCGCCCTTCGCGAACTGGACGCCGACCCGCACTGCGGCGCGATCATCGTGCGCAGCGAGGGCAAGCACTTTTGTGCAGGGCGGGATTGGGCCACCGCACGCGACCCCGAGGACAGCGCCGAGGCGATCTACGCCGTCGCGCCAGGGCTGCTGGAACTGAGGACCCCGTGGATCGCCGAACTGACCGGCGGCAGCATCGGGGTGGGCATGGGACTGGCCCTGTGCGCCGACTACCGCGTCGCCGCCGACACGTCCTACCTCTGGCCGAAATTCGTGCGGATCGGCATCCATCACGGCTTCGGCCTCACCGCCACCCTCCCCTGGCTCGTCGGGCCGCAGCGCGCCACCGAACTGCTCTCTCTCGGTGCCCGCGTCGGCATGGACGAGGCCCATCAGTGGGGTCTCGTGGACCGGGTCGCACCGCTGGAGGAGATCACCGCCGCCGCGCACACCCTCGCCGCGGAACTCGCCGCACAGCCCCGCGAAGCCCTCGCCGCGATTCGGGAGACCATGCGGGCGCCCCTGCGCGAACGATTCGCGGCGGCCATCGCGCATGAGCGCGCGGCGCAGACCGCGCTCCACGGGTCGAAGGACTTCCAACAGGCCACGGGGGGCGGGTACCGGTACCGCGAGGACGCGGGGACGACGCGGTGAGCACGATGTTCCGGTCGCTGCGTGCTCGCAATTACCGCATTTGGTTCCTCTCGGGCATCGTGTCGAATGCCGGCACCTGGGTGCAGTCGACGGCGATGAACTGGTTCATCCTCACCGAACTCACCGACGGCGATGCCACCGCCGTCGGTGTCGCGCTCGGCCTGCAGTTCGCCCCGCCGCTGCTGCTGCTCCCCCTGACGGGCTGGCTGCCCGATCGCTTCGACCGGCGACGCCTCATCCTCGTGGTCAATCTGCTCATGCTGGTCCTCGTGGCGGGGATGGGCGCGATCACCCTTGCCGGCGCGATGACGCTGCAACTGATGTTCGTGCTGTGCCTGGCGTTCGGCATCCTCAACGCGTGCGACATCCCCGCACGACAGACGTTCGTCACGGATCTGGTGCGCCAGGACGACGTGGCCAACGCGATCGCGCTGAACTCGGCCTCCTACAATCTCGGGCGCCTCGCCGGCCCGGCGGTGGCGGGGGCGCTCCTGGTGGCCGTCGGCGCGGGGTGGGCCTTCGTCGCGAACGGGGCGACGTACCTCGCACTCGTCATCGCGCTCCTGCTGATCAGCCCTCGGGAACTGGTGCCACGCGCCACGCGTCCGCGACCGCCGCGGGTGTGGGGCGGCGTGCGGTACCTCGCCAAACGCCCGGATCTCATCTTCATCTGCGCGAGCATGTTCGTCGTCGGCGCCTTCGCGATCAACATCCCGCTGACGTCGTCGATCATGGTCGAGACCTTCGGCGGGGATGCCGCGGACTTCGGCATCGTCAACTCCCTTGTCGCGATCGGTTCGCTGGCCGGCGCGCTGTACGCCGCCCAGGCGAAGCGGGCGAGGCTTGGCATCATGGTCGGCTCGTTCGCCCTCCTCACCGTCGCGGCGATCGGCGGCGCGGTCGCTCCCGACATCCGCTGGTACACGGTCTCCGTGGTGTTCGCCGGCTTCGCCGTGATCCTGGCGCTGGCCACCGCCAACGGCTACGTGCAGTCGACCACGCACGTGCTGGTGCGCGGGCGCGTGCTCGCCGCGTACATGGCGGTCCTGATGGGCAGCTCGACGGTCGGATCTCCGACACTGGGCATCGTCGCCGACACATGGGGCGGGCATTGGTCGGTCGCCGTCGGTGCCGTCGCCGCCGGCGCCGCGACGATCGCCGGTGCGGCGTGGCTGCGCTGGGGCCCGCGTCCGGAGCTGCCACCGGTGACACCGTCGCCGGCGACACCGCCGGCGCGGCACCCGCTTCCCGAGCCCCTCATCCCCGGATCCGCCCTCGACGCAACCGGCCCGTTCCGCGCGCCCACCGGCGCCGACGTCGGGGATGACGATGACGACGAAACCGGCGCGGACACCCGAAAACCGATTTTTGATACTTGACATTTAATCAAGAAAGACGTTTGCTGAGACGAGAAGAGGATGGATTCGATGGGGAACCTTTCAGACGCGAGATACGCCGACCTGCCGCTGCTGGCCGCCGACCGCGACGAGCGGCATGCATGGGAGCACTGGGGCGCCGGCGATCCGCTCGGAACCCTGAACCGCATCACCCCCGACGTCCGCCGCGACGCCGTGGCCACGGTGCGCACGGGCGAGACGATCAACCTCGACCTCCCCCTGGACGAGCCCTACCCGACGCTGTTCGGACGCCGCCCCTACCGGCACACCTTCAGCGGGCCGAGCCAGCGGAACTTCATAGACGACCGTATCGACGATCTCTTCCCGCAGGCATCCACGCAGTGGGACGGCTTCCGCCACCTCGTCATCCCCGGTCACGGCTGGTTCGGCGGCGTCCAGATCGACTTCGAAACCGACCGCGACACGCTCGGAATCCAGCACTGGGCGTCGGGCATCATCGGTCGCGGCGTGCTCGTCGACGTCTCCGAGCGCACCCTCGCCGCCCTCACCGACGATCCCTCCAAGCCGATCGACCCGATCGAGGCCGATGAACTGCAAGCCGCGATCGACGCGACGGGAGAGCCGCTGCGCGCCGGCGACATCCTGTGCGTGCGGACCGGATGGATGCAGTACTACCACGGTGCCGATGCCGCCGAACGCGAGGCCGTCGCGGGCCGCTTCACGTGGCCGGGTCTGTCGGGGTCGAGCGACATGGCACAGCTGCTGTGGGACAGCGGCTTCGCCGCCGTCGCCGCAGACAACCCCGGCGTGGAGGCGGCCCCGGGCCGTCGCGGATCGGGAACCCTCCACCGC
Source organism: Microbacterium sp. zg-Y818 (assembly GCF_030246905.1). Taxonomy (NCBI): domain Bacteria; kingdom Bacillati; phylum Actinomycetota; class Actinomycetes; order Micrococcales; family Microbacteriaceae; genus Microbacterium; species Microbacterium sp. zg-Y818. The sequence continues at coordinate 1,975,352 of NZ_CP126741.1, forward strand.
CGCGCACTGGCGCTGCTAGGCATGCCGTTCGGCGAGCTCTTCGACTTCGACGCCCTCGCCGTCGCGCTGCACGCCCAGAACAGGGCGTCGTTCTTGTTCATGGCCGTTCCCCTGAACATCCCGGGCGGGGTCGGTTCGACCGGCAACGCCGTGGCGATGCTCTGACCCCCGATCGCAGAGAGAAAGAAGCACGCATGACCGACATCCTGCACAGCCAACGCCTCCAAGGGCTGCGAGTCGTCGTCGCCGGCGGTGGCGGCGCCATCGGCGCCCCCATCGCGCTCGCCTGCGCCGCACAGGGCGCGCGCGTGGTGGTCGCCGACATCTCGGAGAAGTACGCGCAGGAGACGGTCGACGCCATCGTCGCCGCCGGAGGCGAGGCGCACGCCGTGCCCATCGACGTGGGCGACCTCGCCTCCATCGATGCGGGCATCGACGCCGCGAAGACAGCACTCGGCGGCATCGACGCGCTCGTGAACTCGACCGGCGTCAGCGGCTCGGCCAACACGCTCGACGTGACCGAGGAGCACTGGGATCGCATCCACACCATCAACCTCAAGGGCGCCTTCTTCCTCATCCAGGCGGCCGCACGCGTCATGGCCGAGCAGGGCGAGGGCGGCGCGATCGTCACGATCACCTCAACCAATGCCGAGCGCGGCGTGCTCGGCCACGTCCCGTACGGCGGGACGAAGGGCGCCCTGCGGCAGATGGTGTTCGGTCTCGCCGCCGACCTCGCCGAACACAACATCCGCGTCAACAACGTCGGCCCCGGCATGATGGCCACCACGATGCGCAACGACGGCGAGTCCACCGAGCGCACCCATGTCCCCCGCAAGGTGCTGCGTCGCCGCCTGCCCACGGGTGCCGACGTCGCGAAGATGGTGACCTACCTCCTCAGCGACGAGGGAGAGTACGTGACGGCGACCAACCTGTACGTCGACGGTGGCGCACTGTCGGGCCTGTTCTGAGACGCCCCACGAAGGAGACACGAAATGTCCGATAGCAAGAACGTCTTCCGTCAGGTACTGGGCCAGTACCCCACCGGTGTCACCGCTGTCACGGCCCGCACGGCCGAGGGCAAGCCCGTCGGTATGGCCGTGGGCTCCTTCACGTCGGTCTCGATGGATCCCCCCATCGTGGGGTTCCTTCCGACGAAGACCTCGAGTTCGTGGCCACAGATCGAGGCGGCGGGCACGTTCTGCGTGAACGTCCTGACGTCCGAGCAGGAGAACGTCTGTCGCGCGATGTCCGCACGCGGCGACGACAAGTTCGCCGGCCTGCCATGGACGGAGGGGGTGACCGGTGCCCCCGCACTCGACGGGGCGCTCGCGTGGATCGAGTGCACGGTACGCGATGTGCTCGACGCGGGTGATCACTACATCGTGCTCGGCGACGTCGTCGATCTCCGCATGGGGACCCCCGCGCTTCCTCTCGTGTTCTTCCGCGGCGGCTACGGGAAGTTCAGCTCCGGTCCCCTCGTCGCCGAGAACTTCCACGACCAGCACCAGGTGAGGCTCGTCAACGCGGTGCGCGACGAGATGCAGGCCGTCGCGTCCGAACTGGGCGTCGAGGCGAGCGCCACGGCCGAGATCGACGGAAAGCTCGTCCTCGTCGCGACCACGTGGTCGCCCTTCAGCGACCGCGCCGCGGTCCGCGCCGGCGACCGGGTGCCGTTCCGTCCGCCGTTCGCCCTCCCGTTCGCCGTGTGGGGCACCGCGGAGCGGCGGCGGCAGTGGCTGCAGGGTGTGCCCGACGCCCAGCGGGGTGCGGCCGAGACCGTGCTCGACACTGCCGCTGAGCGAGGTTGGGCCGTTTCCGTGCGTCCGGAGCCGGCCGGTGATGCGGTGCAGCGGATGATCGCCGCGAACTCGCACGGGACGCTGCCGGTCGGTCCCGACGGTATCGACCCTCGCAATGTGAGCGTGCCGGTGCTCGGCCCCGACGGCTCGGTGCGCCTCTCGCTTTCGCTGTCGGGCATGACGGTCGACTACGCGCGCTCGCACCTCGCCGACGCCGCGGACCGCCTGGTGATGGCCGCCCGCAAGGCGGAGCGCGCCGTCGCGAGCCAGCTCTCGTCCGACTGAGCGCGGCCCGGCATCCGCCGGGAGGACGAAGAAGCGGGCCTGCCGGATGGCAGGCCCGCTTCTTCGTCCTCCCGCGCGTCAGTCCGACGCGGGGAGCGCCTTGGCTGCCTTGACGGTGAGTTCCACGCCGTCGGCGGCGAGCACACCTGCGCCGGGCTTCACGCACAGGAGTTCCAGGTCTCCGGATTCGTCCGAGTACCGCTTGCCGACGAGCACCTCGCCGGCAAGCCCGTCGGCGGCGACCTCGGCCGGTGCTTCGGTCCCGACGGCGACACCGCCGTGGGTGAGTGCGATCTCTCCGGCGCCGCGGATCACGACGAACTGTGCGGGTGAGACGGCGCTCGCGAGCTTGAGTCCGGGCTTGAGCTGCATGGGGGTTCCTTCCTGGATCGCGCGGCGGCGACGCCGCGCGGCTACATGTGGTCTTGCGTCTGCGGGACGGCCGGGGTCAGCCGTACATTCCGGTGTTCGAGGCGACGTCCTTCGTGAACAAGATCTCGTGGTCCAGGCCCGCACCATCGGAGGGCAGCCGCACGGTCGCGGTTCCCGCCGTCGTCGTGGCGTCGCTCTGATTGAGGACTTCGACGGCGACCTCGGCGACAAAGGTGTCGCCCTCCCGACGGATGCCGGTGACCCGCCCCCGCACCCGGTTGGTGTCGCCCACGATGTTCGGGCGGTGCAGCCGCGCCGTGAACGATTCGAGGGTGCCGTGGTCGCCCATCCAGTCCGTCACGAGCTGGATCATCCAGCAGAAGCGCTGCGGGCCGAAGTCGAAGCTGCCCTCCTGCGCACGTTCCCTGCGGGCGTACTCGGGGTCGGCGCGGCCGCCGGCGCCGACATCCACCGCGCCCGGCGCGACCTTCGCCGCACGTTTCGTGCTGAGTGCCCCGTGCGCGAACAGGTAGAGCTCGGTGCGCGTGAAGGTGCCCTTCGCCAGCTCGGGGAGTTCGTCGCCGACCGCCACCTCGGCGCCGTAAAGCGGCGCGGAGCCGCGGCGCTCGCGCGACCACACCAGCGGGTCGGGCGCGATCTGCTCGCCGAGATCGCGCGGTGCCGCCTCGACGCCGCGGCCCTGGTTCGGGAAGCGGAGCATGTCGTTGTGCAGGGTCGCGATCTTCTCGCCGCGGTGGTTGAAGTACTCCGTGCGGCCAGTGCACACCAGCGCCTCGGGGATCTGCCGCAGCGATTTGCGCGTGATCGCCTCGGGCGTCTCGATCGCGCGCACGCGGTCGCCGACCCAGATCGGGCGGTGCCACTGGATGCGGGCTCCGCCGTAGAGGATCGTGAGCGCGTTCATCGGCACGGACCCGGGGGCGAGGTGACCCCAGATCGATGCCATGGCGCCGAAGTTGATCGAGAAGATGAAGGCCGGCGAAGCCACGAGCTGGTGGAAGCGCGCCGTGTCCGCGTACTCCTCGTCGCGGTACAGCGGGTTGTAGTCCCCGACGCCGTCGGAGAAGCGCTGCACCCACTCCGGCGTGACCGTCCGCCATGCCCGGGGCGTGAGCGGCACACCGAGGCCGTCCCGGAACTCGCGCTCGAACTCGTCGAGCGTGGTGATGGTCGCCGTCATGCGGCTGCCTCCTTCGGTTCCGGCGCGGCCGGTTCGTGCGCGTTGCAGCGCAGGTACACCCACGGACGCGGTCCCAGCGTGATGCGGTGCCGTGCCCCCGCGGGTCCCGGACGGTCGGGATGCCGTTCGTCGCCCGCCCACGCCAGTATGGTGGGCTCGCTGCCCACGACGTGGGAGTGGAACTCGCGAGCGGGGTGGGAGTCTTCGGTCGCCATGGCGGCGAGGGTCACCCAGGTCGGGGGCCCGAAGTCCCACGCGCCCTCGGCATGTCGTGCGAGCGCTCCCGCGGCGGTGATCCACGCGTGCTCGACGACCTCGAAGTCATCGGTGCGCACCTCGCCCGCGACGTACGCCGCCCGGTAGAAGCTCGTGCGGAACCGCGCGCGGGCCTGCTCTGGCGGAAGCCACTCCGAAAGCGGCTCGAGGTCGTCCGCCGCGAGCACGAGCCCGCACTCCTCCTCGACCTCGCGGACCGCTGCCGCGCGCAGCGCGTCGCCGTCGCTCGCGCGGTCGGCCTCCGACACCGTGCCTCCAGGGAACACCCACATGCCAGGGAACGCGGGCGACCCGGCCGATCGCCGCAGCATCAACACCTCGGGGCCGGTCGGCCCGGGGCGCGTCATCACGACGGTCGCCGCCAGGCGCGTGTCATCGCCGGTCATCTCGTCACCGCGCCATCGTGAGGAAGAGCCCGGTGGCGCGAGCAGCCACCGCGCCGTCGATCGAGACCGTCGCCCGCACGTATGACTTGCGGCCGTCGACGCGCTCGACGTTCGCGCGGAGGTCGAGCGGAGCACCGAGGGGCGCGGCCGCGAGGTAGTCGATCTCGAGACGCGCCGTGAAGGACGGCCGGCCCAGGTGGAACAGCAGCGCTCCCATGGCATGATCCAGCACAGTGGCGACGGTTCCGCCGTGCACGCGTCCGGGCGGGCCCGTGAAGGCTGCCCCCAGCGAGACACGGCCCACATGTTCCTCACCGTCCATCACCATGTCGACGGGCGGCGCGATCGGATTGAAGCTCGACCACGCTCGTCCGGCGCTGCTGGCGGGGTCGCCGCCGCTGAGACGGACCAGCAGCTGCTTCTGCATGGGATCCAGCGCGTACGACCACGGCAGCACGTCGTCGACCGTGTGCTGCTCCAACTGGGCGACGACCGCCTCGATCTGCTCCGCCGCGGCGGCCGTGTGGGCACCGGGGCGAGAGCGCACCGCCGTGTCGGCCAGGTCGCGCAGTGCCACGGTCAGTCTGAGCGCGTCGTCGACGTGTGCCGCATCCAGCGGGCGTTCGGCGGTCATCGCGACCCGCCGTCCGCCAGCACGCGTCCGGCGCCGGTCGGCACGCGCGCCCCGGTCTCGTGCAGCTTCGCGCCGTCGAGGTCGAGGATGGCGTCGATGCGGTCGCGGACGCTCTCTGGCGTGAGATGCGGATCACGGATGCCGGGGGTGCGCACCGTCACCAGGCGCGCCACTGCGCCGCCCGAGGCCGAAAGCACTTCTCCCGTGAACGTGCAGTCGCGCGAGGCGAGGAAGGCCGCGACCGGCGCGACGAGCTCGGCCGGCATGGTCTGCTTCATGGTCTCCGCGAAACCGGGCGGGAGCGCATCGCCGGTCGCGTCGACCATGCGTGTGCCGGCGCCGGGAGCGATCGCATTGACGAGGATTCCGTGCGGAGCCCCCGCGACGGCGAGGTTGTGCGTGAGTGCCAGCACGGCGCCCTTGGCGCTGCCGTATGGCACCATGCCCGGCACGCCCCACAGCGCGGACGACACGGTGTTGACGATCCGTGGGGCGGCACTGCGCTCGAGGTGCGGCCACGCCGCGCGCGCCAGCTCCAGCGAACCGAACAGGTGGACGTCGAGGAACCGCTGCACGGTCGTGCGGTCGATGTCCGGCAAGTCGTGCACCGCGAAGTTGCCGGCGTTGCACACGAGCGCGTCGATACCGCCGAACGTGCTCACGGTCTCGCTGACGATGCGCGCCACCGCATCGGCGTCAGACACCGATGCCCGCACCGCGAACGCCTCGCCGCCGGCCGCGAGGATCTCGGCGACCGTCTCGGCGGCCGGATCCTCGGCCGTCTGCGATGAGCCGTCGACGCTGGCGCCGAGGTCGACCACGCACACGCGTGCCCCCCGCGCAGCCAGCAGCTTCGCTTCGGCGCGGCCTATGCCGCGACCTGCGCCGGTGACGATGACGGATGCACCCGCCAGTCCGATCGCATCAGACATCCGCACCCACCTCCTGGGCGTCGCCCGCGACGCCCGCCGCGACCAGTTCATCGATGCGCTCGTCGCTCAACCCCAATCCGGACAGCACCCTTCGGGTGTCCGCACCCGGCGGGCGCGCCGCTTCCGGCTCGTCCAGCACCCCGCTGGCGTACCGCGGAACGGGCGCGGGCTGCACGTGTCCGTCCACGCGGGTGAGCACCCCGCGGGCCGCCAGATGCGGGTGGGTCGCCGCGTCTTTCAGCGTTCTCACCGGCGCCACGCACGCGTCGACGCCGTCGAACGCCTCGACCCACTGCGCCTGCGTGCGCGTCGCGAACAGCGCGGCGAAGGTCGCCGACAGCTCGGGCCAGCGGGTTCTGTCGCGTTGCGGGGCACCGTCGGGATCGATGCCGAGCACCGCCAGGAGGGCAGCGTAGAAGATGGGCTCGATCGCGCCGACCGACATCCACCGGCCGTCGGATGTCTCGTAGGCGCGGTAGAAATGCGCGCCGCCGTCGATCGTGTTCGTGCCCCGGTCGCCCCACGCGCCGCGTTCCGCGAGGCCGTAGAAGAGCGAGCCGAGGAAGGCGGCGCCGTCGATCATGGCCGCGTCGACGATCTCGCCGACCGCGGTCGCACGAGACCGCAGCACCGCGCACACGACGCCGAACGCGAGCATCATCCCGCCCCCACCGTAGTCGGCGACGAGGTTCAGCGGCGGCACCGGCGCGCGTCCCGGTTCGCCGATGGCGTCGAGCAGGCCGGTGAGACCGAGGTAGTTGATGTCATGGCCGGCCGCGAGCGCCAGCGGCCCGTCCTGTCCCCACCCGGTCATCCGGCCGACCACGAGCGACGGGTGGGCGGCGAGGAGGTCGGCGGGGTCGAGCCCCATCCGCTCCAGCACACCGGGTCGAAACCCCTCGAGCAGCACGTCGGCGTTCGCCACGAGTTCGCGCAGCGCGTCGACGCCGCGCGGATCCTTGAGATCGAGCACGATCGTCTGCCGCGAACGACCGAAGACGTCGGATGCCGCGTCGGCCCGCCGCGGACCACCGGGGCGGTCGACGCGGATCACCTCGGCCCCGTTGTCCGCGAGGAGCGTCGCCGCGAGCGGCAGCGGGCCCTGCGCGGCGAGTTCGATCACACGGATGCCCGCAAGCGGGCCGGAGCGCTCGGTCACGGGCGCGCCTGGCCTGCCCCGACGGGCACCTCTGCGACCCAGATCGACCCCTGCGCGCCGCGCACCGACGCGTCGAAGTCCCACACCTCGAAGCCGCAGCAGACGTAGAGGGTGCGCCGGCCCTCGCCACCGAGGCCGCACGCCGTGGTGCGGCCGCCGCGCTCGGGGTCGACCGGCACGCGCGCGGTGATCTCGCCACCCTCGACCACGCGGATCACCGCGCCGCCTCCGGGCTGCGCCACCCACACCGCGCCGTCGGCGTCGAAGCAGATGCCATCGGGCAGCAGGTCGAGCTCAGCGAAGACCCGCGGCGCCGTGAGGGTACCGTCGGAGGCGCGATCGAAGGCGATCAACCGGTTCTCGGGAGCCTCGGCGGTGACCACGGTGCGTCCGTCGGCGCTGATCGTGATGCCGTTGGCCGCCGTGAGCGGACCGGCCTCCCGCAGCTCCCGCACCGACCCGTCGGTTTCGACGAGGAGGAGGGGGGTCTGGACCGGCGTTTCGCCCTTCCAGATGTCATAGCCCAGCTGCGTGACGTAGGCGCGGCCGTCGGCGTCGACGACCATGTCGTTGACGGGACCGGGTGCGAACGGGCGGAGGTCGGCGTACACCTCTGCCTGCCGGCCGTCCCACACCAGCACGACCCGCTCGAACATGGAGTTCGCGATGAGACGGCCGTCGGGGAGGAAGTCGATGCCGACCGTCACGACGCGGGCTCCGTCCAGACCCACGCGGTCGGAGAAGTCGGCGTAGACCGACCACGAGCCGTCCGTGTCGACGCGGATCACGCGCGCGGCATACATGTCGGAGAAGTAGAACGCGCCATCGTGCCAGCGCGGGCACTCCGTCCAGCTGAAGCCCACCGCGACCTGCTGTGCCGCGTACTCCTGCACCACTTCGTGCATCTCGTTCCTCTCGTCCTGCGGGTGGATCATCGTTGTCAGGTCATGAGCGCGGGGTCATCGGCGCGCGGGCTCGGTGCCGATCACGCCGGCCTCGAGCAACCCGGCGATGTCGGCGTCTCCGAGTCCCAGCACCTGCGTCAGCACGAGTTCGTTGTGCTGACCGAGCCCGGGCGGGGGTGTGCGCGACCAGCGGTCGATGCCGTCCACGCGGAACGGCAGGGTGGGGATCGGAAGGGTTCCGGCGACGTCGTGCGTGATCTGTTCGTAGTAGCGCGTGGCCTGCACCTGGGGGTCAAGGTGGGTGAACCTCGCATCGACGGCGAACGCCACCGGGATGCCGAGCGCGCGGAGCGCGTCGCGCAGGGTCACGGCGTCCTGGACGGTCGTCCAGGACGCGAGCAGTCCGTCGAGCTCCTCGCGGTGCGCGCGGCGCCCGTCGAACCGGGCGAAGCGCGGGTCGCTCGCCCACGCCTCGTCGCGCGCCAGGTCGGCGAAGCCCTGCCACTGGACATCGTCCAGCATCGAGATCGCGATGCCGTGGGGTGCGCCTGACACGGGATAGACACCCTGCGGCGCGGCCGACGACGCATGGTTGCCGTCGCGGCCGAGCAGTTCGCCGGTGCGGCTGTAGACGATGGCCTGCTCGGCGGCGAGGACGACGGCACCCTCGGCGAGGGCGGCCTCGACCAGCATCCCCTCGCCGCGGGAGCGCGCAGCGTGCAATGCGGCCAGCGTCGCGAAGGCGGCGTTGAACCCACCCATCGGGTCGCCCGGGCCGTTCGGGTTCAGTGGCGGGCGGTCGGCGTACCCGGTACGCGCGCACAGCCCGGAGAACTGCTCGACGGTCTGGGCGTACGCCACCTGATCCCGGCGAGGTCCGGTCAGCCCGTACGCGGGCATGCGCACCATGACCAGGCGCGGGTTGAGATCCTGCACCGCGGGCCAGTCGAGCCCGGCCTTCTCGAGCACGCGCGGGGCGTAGTTCTCGATGAGTACGTCGCTGGAGCGGATCAACTGATCGGCGAGGGCCTTGCCCTCGGGCTGCGTGAGGTCGAGGGTGACCCCACGCTTGTTGTGGTTGTTCGCCAGGAAGTAGTGGCTCACCTCCCACCATCGCTCGGGGCGCTGCTTCATGCGCAGCGCGCCCATCATTGAGCGAGCGCCGTCCATGCGGCGCGTGGATTCGACCTTGACGACCTCCGCGCCGTAGGCGCCGAGCACCTCGCTGGCGAGCGCCCCCGCCCACCACGACCCGAAGTCCGCGACGCGCACGCCGTCCAGCGACGCGTCGAACCGCGCAGGCCGGGCGGCGAGCCGGAGGTCGACGGCGTCGACGGTCGCGGCTGCGGCACGGCTGCGGCCCGGGCGCTCCCCCGCCAACCGGAACGGCGCCACGGGATGCACGCCGACACCATCGGGCGCCGGCTGGAAGAACTCGCGCGCCACGACCTGCGGGTCTTCGAGGATCGATCGGCCGTCGTTGACGGGCGCGACCGGCACGCGGAAGAGGCTAGCCGCCTCGAGGATCTCCTGCACGGTGTGCGTCCGCGTCCACGCCCGCACCATGTCGTTCCACTCGCCGCCGCTGTCGTAGCGGCCCGCGGCGGAGCGGAACCGCTCGTCGGCGAGAAGCTCCGGGCGGTCGATCATCACGAGGAAGTCCTCGAGGTTCTGCGCCGAACCCAGGTTGAACCCCACCCACCCGTCACGCGCCGGCTCCACGGAGGGCAGCAGCCGTCGTCGCGCGCGCGGCGTCTCGGGGGTGTCGCCGGACAGCGACGAGCCCACGTCGATGAAGTTGTTCGTGGCGCAGATCCCGACGGCCAGCAGCGAGCAGTCCGTGACGCTCGCGCGTCCGAGGGTGAGGGCGGCGAGGGAGGCGGTGGCCGCCACGGCGCCCGCGAGCCACAGCGTCTCGCCGCTGCCGCTGCGCACCGCCGGCCGATCCTCATCGCCGCGCAGGTGCAGTGATCCCGCCTCCGCCTGCAGTGTGAACTCCGTCCACGGCTCGTGCGCGCGAGGGCCCGTCAATCCACGGGGGGTGATCAGCACGAGGGCACGATCGGCGCCGATGCGGGCGATCTCCTCGGCGGCGGGCGGCACCGCGCACTCCCACACGACGATGTCCGCACAGGCCGCCAGGTCGGCGAACACCGCGAACGACCCGTCCGCCACCACGCGCTTGCCGGCATCCAGGTAGCCGCGCAGTTCATCGGACACGTCCTCGGTCCACCATTCGGGGGCGTCCGGTCGCACCACGACGACGTCCGCGCCGGCGTCGACCAACTGACGCCCCGCGAACGCCCCGGCGATGCCGCGCGAACGCTCGATCACCACGAGGCCCGCGAGCGGTGCGGACGCGCTCATTCGGACGACTCCGGCCAGTCCACGAACCGCTCGCGGAAGTCGCCGGTGCGCGCCGCCGTCAGCACGGCCCCGCCGAGCTCCCGCAGCAGGTCCCGCGACGCGCCGAAGCGCAGCCGCTGCGCCTTGGTGCGACGGTAGAAGTGATGGAGCGGGTACTCCTTGATGAACCCGACGCCGCCATGGAGCTGCACCGCGTTCTTCGACGCGCGCTCCCCCGTCTCGGACGCCTGCCACGCAGCCATCAGCGAGGTTCGGATCGCATCGTGGCCGTTGGCGAGGCGCCACAGCCCCGACCACACCAGCAGGGACGTCGCCTCGATGTCCATGCGCATGTCGGCCGCGCGATGCTGCACGGCCTGGAAGGCACCGATCGGCCGCCCGAACTGGTTGCGGGTCTTCGCGTGCTGCACCGTCAGATCCAGCGACCGGCGTGCGGCGCCGAGGATGTCGGCCGCGCGCAGCAGCCGATCGACGGCCCGCCACTGCTGCCATTCACCGTCACTCAGTCGCCCGATCACATCCCCGGCGGCGTCCCCCACCGTCACTTCGTCGGTGCGCTCCGCGTCGAACACCGGCACCGCCTCGATGCGGACGGATGCGGCATCCACCGCGCGCACGACGATCTCCTCGCCGTCGCGCGTGGCCACGATCAGCACGCTCGCCGCCCCCGCCCATTCCACGAGGCGCGGCAGGGCAGGGCTGCGCGTGAGGTCGACGCAGATGGCGATCGCCCCCTCGGAGATCTGCCCGAGCAACGGCGACTCGCCGCCGCCGGCGCGGGCCACGAGGTTCGCCGCGGACATGACCGCGCGCAGGGGCGTCGGGACGCCGAAGTAGCCCACCCGCTCCACGACCAGGCCGAGCTCGACGAGCGTCGACTCGTCATCGGTCTCGACGCCGAGGAATGTCCAGCCCAGCTCGGCGAACAGCGCGTACAGCCGCTCGTCGTACCCTCGCGCCGACGCCACGGTGGCATCGATGGTGTCGATGCCGGCGTGCTTCTCGAGCGCGGCGTGGGCCGCAGCGACCAGTTCCTGCTGGATCTCCGACAGACGCGTGTCCACGGGACTCCTTCCGTCAGCGGTTGCGCGGCAGCCCGAGGGCGCGCTGCGCGATGATGTCGCGCTGCACCTCGTTGGTGCCGGCGGCGAATTTGCGGACCGGGGACTCCCGGTAGTCCAACTCGGGAAGCCCGTGCGCCGGAGCGCCGGCGGAACCGACCGAACGCAGGCCCTGCGGGCCGATGAGGTCGAGCGCCACGCTCGGCAACTCCTGGAACGTCTCCGAACTCCACACCTTGGCCATCGACGCTTCCGACGCCAACGGCTCCTGCCGGGCGATCAGCGAGGCGACCTGAGCCGACATGAGCCGGACGATCTCGACGCGCGCGGCGAGCATGCCGAGCTCGACCCGCACGAGGTCGTCGTCCGCGGGGCGGTGGCCCTCGGGATCCGGTTCCTCCGCCCACTGGATGATCTCGTCCAGCTCCCGCACCTGCAGGTTGGCGTTGAGGTTGCGCTCGAGGTCGAGGGACAGCGCGATGACGGCCCAGCCGCCGTTCTCATCGCCGACGCGATTGGCCACCGGCACCCGCACGTTGTCCAGGAAGACCTCGTTGGTGCGGTAGTCCGCCTGCGTGATCATGGGGCGGATGGTGATGCCCGGCGTGTCGATCGGAACGATGAGCAACGTGATGCCGCGGTGACGCGAGTCCGGAGCACCGGTGCGCACGGCGAGCCAGATGTGAGTGGCGTACTGCGCCCCGGTGGTGTACACCTTCTGTCCGTTGATCACATATTCGTCGCCCTCGAGCACGGCGCGCGTCTGCAGCGCCGCCAGGTCGGTACCGGCACCCGGCTCGCTGAAGCCGAGGCAGAACTCGATCTCGCCCGCGAGGATGCCACCGAGGTAGCGGCGCTTGTGCTCGTCGGAGCCCGCGCGCATGAGCGTCGGGCCGATCATCGTGACAGACATCAGCATCTCGGGGAGCTTGCGCCACGACAGTTCTTCGATGACGAGCCACTGCGCCAGGTAGCCGAGGTCGCGGCCGCCGAACTCCTCCGGCCACGCGATGCCGAGCCATCCGTCGCGGCCCAGCCGCTGGATGAAGCGACGACGCTCGGCGATGTCCTCCGGCGCCATCGCATGGTCTGGACGCACGAGCGGCGGGACGGCGGGTGTGAAGCCCTCCGCATGCAGGTCGTCGAGATACGCGCGGAACTGCGCAAGCACCTCGCGCTCGGCCCGTTCGATTCCGAACTCCATCGGTTATCGCCCCTCGTACGCTCGCGGTTCGCGCTTCTCGGCGAACGACGCCGCGGCCTCCGCATGATCGGTGGAAAGCATGGTGAGGCTCTCGAGCGCGTAGCCCTCGGAGGCATACTGCGCCACGGCCGCCTTCACCCGGTTGTTGAGCGCGCGCTTGGTCCACCGGAACGCGAGCGGCGGAAGCGCGGCCATCGCCGCAGCCTGCTCCAGCGCGCGTTCCAGCACCTCGTCGCGCGGGGCCGCCTCGTCGGCCAGGCCCCACTCCACGACCTCGTCGCCGAGCAGCAGTCGTCCGGTGAGGACGAGGGAGCGCGCCCGGCGCGCGCCGATGAGCTCGGCCAGGAGCACCGCCTGCGGTGCGACCAGCCCGCGCTTGACGTGCGGGTCGCCGACCTTGGCGTCGTCCGCCACGACCACGTAGTCGCAGAGCATCGCGATGCGCAGGCCCGCGCCCACCGCATGGCCGTTGACGGCGGCGATGACGGGCACGTCGACCTCGAGCAACGCCGTCATGAAGTCGGCGGCCCGGTCGACGGGCAGTCGCTTCACCCACGCGGGGTTGGTCGAGGGGTCCATGCGCTTGGAGCGCTCCCCCATCACCTTGACGTCGCCGCCGGCGGAGAAGACCTTGCCTCGACCGACGATGACGATGGCCCGCACGGTCGGGTCGTCTCGAACGATCCGGAAGAACCGGAGCAGCTCCGGCGTCATCGCCGTCGTCGGGTTGGGGCGATCCGGGTCGGCGCCGAGCGTCACGATGGCGATGCCGTCGTCTACGCCGACCTGGATCGCCTCGAACGCCGGATACTCCGGAACCGGCGAATCCTCGAACACGCGGTCCTCAGACTCACTGGCCATGGGGTGCTCCTTCATTGGTGCGTGGTGGTGCTGTCGAGCGGGCGGGTCAGCGGATGGCTGTTGTCCCGAACAGGGCCGGCTGGGAGACATCCGACACGAACTTGATCTCGCGGAATGTCACATCGGCCGTTCCGGCGACCGCGGAGACAGGATATGTCGGCACGACACCGCCTCGTCCCCACGCCTCGGACACGAACGCGTCGATGCGCGGGCGGCCGAGGTCGGCGCTGTGGAAGGTCCAGTCGGCACCCGCCTGCACGAGCTTGGGTCCGAGCGGGGTGTGCGCGATGTTGACGTTGGCATTGAGGCCGAACGAGGTTCCGTTGGTCGGCCACGGCTCGACCATCCGCACCTTGAGGATCGTCTGACCCTCGTCCTCGACCTCGAGCACCGTCTCGTCCGCCCAGCGGCGCAGGCTCACGCGGTCGGCGACGCGCAGCCGGTAGCCCCATCCCTCGGCGAGGGCCTTGGCGGCCTCCGCGTTGTCCGTGCGACCCTCGATGAGGAACACACGGGGCCGGAAGCCGGCCCGCACGACCAAACGGGTCTCGGCCAGGGTCACCGGGCCCCACGGGGTCTCAGGCAGGTGCAGTCCACGCCACGAGACGAAGCTCGGGTTGGTCGGCGCCAGCGCCGGCGGGATCTGCTCCTCGAGCGAGCCCATGGGGATCTCGGCGAAGACCTGGATCAGCTCGGCTCGTTCGAACGTGATCGGCTCGACGTCGAGGTTCGGCATCACCGGCGCGTCCGCGAGCAGCAGCTCGGGGTCGAGCTTGCCGAACTCGGCGTAGTCGGCGATGTGCTTGATCGTCTCGGAGCTGCCCGTGATCTTGGGCCCAGCGGTCTCCGACATGGCTTACACCTTCCTCAGGCCCGTGGCGACCGGCGCTGCCAGCTCCCCGGGGGACTTGAACTGGGGCATGACGTACTTCGCGAAGTTGCGCAGACTCTCCATGACGTCCTCGTGGGAGAGCACCTCGGATGCCTGGATGACGAAGTTCATGCCATCGACGCCGATGGACTCCCAGTGCTTGACGACCTCGATGATGCGGTCGGGCTCGCCGATCGCCAGGCCCTCGGGGATGCCTGTCGCATCACCGGGGCCGAGCGCCTCCTGGCGGAGCGTCGGCAGGAACCCGCCGATCTGGTACAGCGGCGACGGGTACACCTCCTTCACGGGGACCGTGTGGGCGGTGTTGTGGTTGAAGGTGTCGAGCATGACGCGTCCGCGCTGGGCCGCCGTCTCGTCCAGGCCGCAGTGCATGAAGTTGACGACGTGAACCTGCTCGTTCACGGCGGGACCGATCGGTTCGCAGTTCTGGATGCGTCGGCGGTAGTTCTTGATCTTCTCTTCCTGAGCCTTGTAGTTGCCGATGCTCAGACCGAAGACGCCGAGACCGCGGTCGGCGGCGTCGAACTCGGTGCCGGGGCTGGTCACCGCGACCCACAGGGGCGGGTGCGGATCCTGCAGCGGCTGGGGCACGATGGCGCGCTCGGGCATCTTGAAGAAGCGCCCGTTGGGGTTCGAGTACGACGGGTCGGTCCACATCTTCGGGAGCGCCCGGACGTACTCGTCCCACGACTGCTTGGTGTCGTGCGGCTCGGCGGCGTAACCGCCCAGCTCCAGCCACGTGTTCGAGCGGCCGGTGCCGACGTCCAGGCGGCCGTTGGAGATGATGTCGAGTACGGCGGCGCGCTCGGCGATGTGCGCCGGGTGGTTCACCGGCGGCGTGCACACCACGATGCCGTGGCCGATCCGGATGCGCTTGGTGCGCACCGCGGCAGCGGTGAGGAACACCTCGGGCGCCGTCGAGAAGGAGTGCGGCGGCGAGAAGTGGTGTTCGACCGCCCACATGTGGTCGAACCCGAGCTCGTCGGCGAGGGTGATCTGGTCGAGGGCGTCGTCATAGATCTTCTTGACGTCCTCGCGGGTCGAGCCGGGAGGTCCCCCGAGCTCGAAGAGCAGACCGAACTTCATCGGTGGCCTTCTTTCTGTCGATTCAGGATGCCGTAGATCATCACTTGCCCGCGCGCTCGTCCTGCGCGTCGAGGATCTTCTTCATGTTGGAGTACATGAACTTCTCGATCACGTCCTCGGGCAGGTCGAGGTTGCGCGCGTCGGTGACGGCCTTGGTGAGGTTGATCAGCGGGTAGTCGGTCCCGAAGATCACCTTGTCGGCGCCGGGTTGTGCGTGCCAGCGTCCGTTCATGAACTCCAGCAGCTCTTTGGGATAGCGCTTGGGTGACCAGGCCGACGTGCAGATGTAGAGGTTCTGGTGCTTCGCCGCCAGATGGGTCATCATGCCGACCCAAGGGTCGCCGATGTGATGACCGACGACCGTCAGCTCGGGGAAGGCGAGGCAGACATCGTCGAGGTGCAGCGGGTAGTTGGGGTGCGTGGGCCACAGCGGTCCCGGCATCCCGATGTAGGTGAACACGAACAGGTCGAGCTCGACGCACTTGGCGAACAGCGGGTAGAACCAACGGTCGCTCGGCGGAAGGCCGTAGGGGCTCGGCAGGATGTGCACCCCGCGGATGCCGTACTTCTCCTTGTGCTCCTCCAGGATGCGCGGGTTCTCCATCACGTCCCAGAATGTGGCGGGTCCCTGCTTGGGCGGGAGGATCGTGCCGGCGTGCTCGTACTGCCCGGGGAACTGGTTCATGATGTCGACGTGCTCGAGGATGCGGCTGTCGAGTTCGGCGCGGGTGCTCTGGTAGTACAGCGATGCCTGGAAGATGGCCAGCTCGACGTTGTTGTCCACGAGCTCCTGCCGGCTCTCGGCGGCCGTGGCGGGCTTGGTCACCGGCTTGTCACCGCCCTGGTCGAAGAAGCGCATGGCGCGGGCTCGCTGCGGGTCCTGGCGCCATGACTCCTGGTCACCGAAGGTGTCGGCGGTGGTCGCCGCCCAACCCGGGTGATAGAAGGCATCGATGACGGGTCCGTTGTAGGGCACGTTGTCTCCTGTTCAGTGGCTCTTGATCGTGACGTCAGCGTCAGGGTCAGGGTCGGTCGCCGGCGTGGCCGGCGCGGAAGGTCCCGCCATGACGGCGAGAACTCGGGCGAGGTATTCGCGGTACTCCCCCGACGCGGCGGCGGCGTACTGCTGGACGCCCTCCGCGCGGACTCCGGAGGTCAGGTCGCCGAGGGCGCTGGCATCCACCAGGTTTTTCACCATGCCGAGCGCTCCCGCGGGAGAATGGCGCAGTTCGGCGATGAGGTCGTCCACAGTGTCGTCCACCGCGCCGGGCTCGCACACGCGCGCCACCATGCCCCGATGACACGCCTCCTCCGCACCGATCCAGCGTCCGGTGAAGAGCAGGTCTCGCGCGATCGCGGGGCCGAGCAGTCGGGGAAGCATCACCGTGGTGCCCGCATCCGGCAGGAAGCCGATGCGGGTGAAAGTGAAGCGCATGCGCGCGTCGCGCTCCATGACGACCATGTCGCTTGCGAGGGCCACCGCTGCGCCGGCACCCACGGCTGCACCGCGGACTCCGGCGATGACGATCTGAGGCATCGCCCGCAACGTGAGGATCGTTCCGGACATCCGCTGCCAGTAGTCCGTGACGTAGTCGTCGGGTAGGCCGTCGGCGAGTTCGCGCAGGTCGCCACCGCTGGAGAACACCCCACCGGCGCCACCCAGCACGACGAACCGCAGATCCTGCCTCCCCGCGATCTGCGAGAGCACGAAGGCGAGCTCGTGGTACATGGTGCGCGAGACCGCGTTGCGCGTCTGCGGGTCGTCCAGCGTGACGTGGATGGTGTCGCCCGCCGTGCGGACACAGATGCGCTCCGTCCCCACCACGGTCGTCAACTCGTTCACGTAGCCATCATTTCTGATCAAACATCAAATGTCAACTATTCAGGACGGGAATCAAGGGGAAATGGCAGGCGACGGAGTGCGTCTCCGAAACCGGGGTGAGAGCCGGCTCGATCTCCGCACAGATGGGCTGGGCGAGCGGGCAGCGCGTGCGAAACCGGCAACCCGACGGCGGGTTCACCGGCGAGGGCGGGTCGCCCGCGATCGCCGCCCGGGGCTCCGGCGCGAACGGATCAGGTTCGGGGATCGATTCGAGCAGCGCAAGGGTGTACGGATGCGCGGGCGACGCGTACAGCGACTCGGAATCGCCGACCTCGACGACCTTGCCGAGATACATCACCATCACGCGATCCGAGATGTTCTTCACCACCGCGAGGTCGTGCGCGATGAACAGGATCGACAGGTCGAACTCCGCCTGCAGGTCCTCGAGCATGTTCAGGACGGTGGCCCGCAGCGAGACGTCCAGCGAGGACACCGGCTCGTCGCAGACCAGCACCTTCGCACCGGCGACCAATGCGCGCGCGATCGCCACCCGCTGGCACTGGCCACCGGACAGCTGCGTGGGCTTGCGGTCTCCGTAGTCGTCGGGGTTGAGTCCGACCGCCCGCAGCATCTCGTCGGCTCGCACCATTCGTTCCGCACGGGTTCCGCGACGCCAGATGGTCAACGGTTCGGCCACGATCTGCCGCACGGTACGGCGCGGGTTCAGGGATGACACCGGATCCTGGAACACCATCTGCAGCTCCGGACGGAGCCGTCTCACCTGCTCGGCGCTCATGGTCGTCAGATCGGCGCCTTCGAAGGTCACCGACCCCGACTTCGGAGCGGGGAGCTGGAGCACGGCACGCGCCATGGTGGACTTCCCGCAGCCGGACTCGCCGACGACACCGAGGGTCTCGCCGGCCTTCAGCTCGAAGCTGACCTGCGACACGGCGTAGACGGTACCCGCGCGGGTCGCGTACTCGACGACGAGGTCCTCTACCGCCAGGCGCACCTCGGACTTCGAATCCACGCTCATGCCGTCTCCTCGATCAGCTGGTGCGCCGCCGCCGCTGCTGCGGCGACGACGGCGGCGTTCTGGGCGGCCACTCTGGCCTCGGTTTCCGCGCGCGCGGTCTCGTACTCGGCTGTACCGACCGGGAACCAGCAGCGGTACAGGTGATCGGGGTCGTCCGCACTGGCGACCAGGGGCGGAGCGCTGGCGCGACAGGTCTCCTGGGCTGCCGGGCACCGCGCAGCGAAGCGGCACCCCGCCGGCGGTGCCGCCAGGTTGGGCGGATGACCCGGGATCGCCTTCAGCCGGGTGTGGCTCGGCTCATCGAGCTTCGGCAGCGCGTCCAGCAGCGCCCGGGTGTACGGCATCTTCACGTCTGTGAACAGCGCGCGCGTGGGCGCGCTCTCCACGATCTGCCCGGCGTACATCACCACGATGTGGTCAGTGCGGGTCGCGACGACTCCGAGATCATGGGTGACCAGGACCATCGTCATCTGCCGCTCCCGCTGCTGCCGCGCCAACAGATCGAGGATCTGCATCTGCACCGTGACGTCCAGCGCGGTGGTCGGTTCGTCCGCGAACAGCAGGCGGGGATTGCCGGAGAGCGCGATCGCGATCCCTACGCGCTGGCGCATGCCGCCGGACATCTGGTGCGGATACACCTTCATGCGCCGCTCGGGCTCCGGAATCCCGACGCTGCGCAGCAGTTCCACGCCCCGGGCGCGGGCCTGCTTCTTGGACAGCTTCGGATCGTGCCGGCGCACCGTCTCGACGACCTGGGCACCGATCTTCTTCACGGGGTTGAGAGAGGTGAGCGGATCCTGCAGGACCATCGCGATCTCACTGCCCCACATCCGCCGCACCTTCTTGCGCGTCAGCGCGGTGAGCTCGATGCCGTCGAAGACGATCTCGCCACTGCGCTCGATGCGGGTGCCGGGCGAGACCAGGCCCATGATCGATCGCGCGAGCACCGACTTGCCCGACCCCGACTCCCCCACCACCCCCAGCGTCTGGCCGAGGCGCGCGGTGATGCTGACGTCGTCGACGGCGGTGACCGGGGCGGACCCGGCGGTGAACACGGTGCTGAGGTGGCGGACGTCGAGGATCACGTCTCCCACCGCGGTCGCAGCGGCGGCGGATGCGTCGACACGGATGTCGTTGGTCATAGCGTCACTTCCGTTCGCCCCGCGGTCCGACCGCGGAGGTAGTCGCCGATGAAGTTGAAGGACAGCACCGTCAGCAGCAGCACGAGGGAGGGGAACAGCACGATGTACGGCGCGGTGTACAGCAGCGTGCGGCCGCCGGCGATCATGCTCCCCCAGCTGGCGGTGGGCGGCTGGATGCCGAACCCGAGGAAACTGAGCGAGCCCTCCGCGACCATCACGACCGCGACGACGACGAAGGCGTAGGCCAGGATCGACGGCAGCACGTTGGGGAAGACCTCGCGCATCAGCGTCCGCTGCCGACGCGAGCCGAGCACCGTCGCGGCCGTCACGAAGTCGCGCTGGGTCCATACGAGGGTGTTGGCACGCGCGAGACGGGTGAACGTCGGAATCATCACCGCGCCCAGGCCGACGATGAGAACCGGTGCACTGGACCCCCGGATCGCGACAAGGACCATGATGAAGATGAGCGAGGGGAAGGCCAGGACGATGTCGACGAACACGCTGATCACACTGTCGACCCACCCCCGGTAGTACCCGGCGAGCAGTCCCAGCGCGAGGCCGACCGTGAGCCCGAGCGCCACCGCGACGAAGCCGACCTGCAACGATGCCTGCGCACCCCAGATCAATCGGGACAGCATGTCGCGACCGAGCTGATCCGTCCCGAGCACGTGACCGGGCATGGGAGGTGCAGCGATGTGTTCGTAGTCCGGGGTGTTCGGGTCCGCCAGCGGCAGGAGCGGCGCGAAGGTCGCTGCCAGCACGATCAGGGCCGACCATGCCATGGCCACCCAGACCGCGACGGGGACGCGACCGGCGCGCCGTCGCGGCTTGACAGGGACCAGCACCTCAGCGGCCGGTGCTTCCTCCGCGATCGTCTTGACGTCAGCCACGATCCGCCCTCACTCTCGGGTCCAGCAACAGGTAGAGAAGATCGATCAGGATGTTCACGAAGACGTAGAACACGGCGATGACCGCGACGATCGCCTGGATCATGATGAAGTCGCGGGCGTTGATCGAGTCGACGAGCAGGCGCCCGACACCGGGCAGGGCGAAGAGCGTCTCGATGACCACGGCGCTGCCGATGAGGCGCGCGGTGTTGATCCCGGCGAGCGTGACCAGCGAGAAGGACGACGGGCGGAACACCTGACGGAAGAGGATGTTCATCGTCGACATCCCCTTCGCCTGCGCCGCCAGCACGAAGTCCTCCTTCATCGTCGCCTGCATGTCTCCACGCAGCAGCCGCTGGTAGATGCCGGCAGGCTCGAGGGACAGTGCAAGCGCGGGCAGGATCATCGTCGCCAGGTTCGGCCCGAGACCGTCAGTCAGGGGCACGAACCCGGACGCCGGCAGCCATCCGAGGGTGACCGCGAAGACGAAGACCAGGAACAGCCCGACGACGAAGTGGGGCGCCGAGATGGCCGCGAACGACCAGGCGGTCCCGATCCGGTCCACGATCCCGTTGGGACGATAGACCGCCCACACCGCGAGGACGACAGCGGTGACGAGCGCGATGATCTGCACGAGCAGCATGAGCTCGACGGAGACGGGCAGGCGCTGCAGGATCGCCTCGCCGACCGGCTGGCCGGTGCGGTAAGAGGTGCCCAGATCGCCCTGCAGCGCGGACATGACCCAGTCCAGATAGCGCACCAGCACCGGATCGTCGAGACGGAGTTCGCTGCGCAGCTGCGCGACCTGGTCGGGGCTGGCGTCCTCACCGAGGATGGCCCGCGCCGGATCGCCGGGCAGGAAGTCGAGCATCAACGACACCAGGAATGTCACGGCGACGAGCACGATCAGCAGGTGACCGAGCTTCTTCGCGGTGAAGCCGAGCCAGCGCGGAGGAACGTACCGGCGCCTGACGGTGCGCGTGGAGATCGTCACCGTCGGTGGTGGGCCTGATCGCTTGTTGGTGTGCGCAGCGATCGACGGAGGTTGGGCTGTCATCCGTTCGACACCTCTCTGTGCTCGTGGATACCAGAAAATATATCTGATCAATCATCGGATGTGAATGATCATCTGAAAGGAATGCTCATGTGATCCAATTCGGGAGTCTCCACTGAAATCCGCGCGCTGCGTTGCTAGTGTTCTCAGCGACAACATTCGATACCTGATCAAGGAACCGCTCCAATGGCCAAAAACCATGCACGGCTCGATCGCCCAGCCGCTCGGCCGAAGCTCGCCGACGAGATCGCCGAATCGCTACGCCAGGCGATCCTGCGCGGCGTGTACGAGAAGGACGCGAAGCTGGGGATGGAGGAACTCGCCGAGGAACTCGGTGTGAGCATCATGCCCGTGCGCGAGGCCCTGATCGCCCTCAGCAACGAGGGCCTGGTCACTGCGGAGCCCCGTCGCGGTTTCCGCGCAAACCCGCTGACGCAGGCGGACCTCGACGACATCTTCCAGATCCAGGCGCAGCTGGGGGGCATCCTGGCCGCGCGTGCAGCCAGCGAGGCCACTGCGGAGGACGTCGAGACGCTGCGCCGCCTGCATGCCGAGCTGGAGGAAGCGAGTCGGCTTCCCGTCGGCGAGGAACGGTCCGCGCTGCTGGAACAGCTGAACGGGGCTTTCCACCGTCACATCAACAAGATCCCGACGGGCGACCGCCTGCGCTGGTTCTTGCGTCTGACGAATCGCTTCGTGCGCCGCGACCTGTTCGACTCGGTGCCCGGCATGACCGAGGGCGCACTGCGCGACCACCCCGCGATCATCGACGCCATCGCCGCCGGCGATGCGGACGCTGCCCGCGCACTCATGGAGTCCCACTTCATCCAGGGTTCCGACCTGGTCGGCTACACCCTCCCCGCCGACGACTAGCGCCGCCGGCGGGCGGTTAACCGCCCGCTCACCAGGGCCGACCGCCGTTGCAGTGGATGACCGCGCCCGTCGTATAGGACGCGGCATCCGAAGCCAGGTAGAGAACGGCCGCCGACACCTCCTCCGGGCTCCCGATGCGTCCCATCGGGATGCCACCGGACTCCACCAGCGCGCGCCCGTAGGCGAACCGCGGCTGGCCGTCTTCGGTGACGATGCCCGGGCACACCGCGTTGACGCGGATCAGCGGCCCGCATTCTTCCGCGAGGTGGCGCGTCAGCATCCACAGCGCGGCTTTGCTCGACGAATAGGCGGGCAGCCCGGGGGTGGTGCGGAACGCCGCACCCGAGAGCACGTTGATGACGGATGCCGGCCGACCGGCCGCGATCGACGGTCTCAGGAGGCGTCCGGTCAGCTCCAACGGTCCGAACAGATTCGTGTCGAACACCTCGCGGAAGATCCCACGGGGGATGTCGAAGGTGTGCAGGTCCCGCGTCGCACCGGTGAGGTGTGCGTTGTTGACGAGGACATCGACGGTCTCGAACTCCTGCAGCACCGTGTCCGCGATGCGTTCGGGACCGTCGTTCGCCGAGACATCGCCGACGACGGTCGTCACCTCGCCGGCCGGGACAAGGTCCCGCAACCCCGCTCGCGCGGCGGCGAGCTGCTCCTCCTTGCGCCCCGTGATCACGACGGCGGCGCCCGCCTGCAGCAGCGCCGCGGCGATCTCCAGCCCGATGTTCTTGGACCCGCCGGAGACCACCGCGACGCGGCCGTCGAGCCGGAACGCGTCCGGCGCTAGCCCTCGCGGCTGGTGAATACCGGCGATGCCGGCCGAGATGTCGCTCACGCGCCGCTTGCGACGGGCAGGTGCTCGATCGCCTCGGACATCGTCTCCTTCTGGGTCACCGGCTCGCCGACGACCTTCAGATGCGGGAAGCGGCGGAACAGCGCCGCCAGCGAGGCCTGCAGCTCGAGGCGTGCGAGCGGAGCGCCGAGGCATGCGTGCACACCGTAACTCAGGGACAGGTGCGGGTTCTCCTCGCGCGTGACGTCCAGCTCGAGCGGACGCTCGAACACGCTGTCATCGTGGTTCGCGGCGTTGCGGTTGACCATCACGACCTCGTCCTTGCGGATCGTGATGTCGCCGATCTCGATGTCCTCGAGTGCCACGAACGGCATGCCGATGTTGCGCACACCACTGCCGACCGACTGGCGACCGTGCCGCAGCAGCTCCTCCACGACGGGCACGATGCGCCCGTTGATGTCCTCGAGGAAGTGTTCGAGCTGCGCCGGGTGCCGCAGCAGTGCGAGTGCGCCGTTGCCGATGAAATTGGCGGTGTTGTCGAACCCGGCCACGAGGATCAGCATGGCGATCGAGATCATCTCGTCCTCGCTGAGCGTCCCTTCGCCCTCCGGGATGTTGGCGAGGACGGAGAGCAGGTCTCCACCGTCCCCACCTCGCTTGCGGGCGATCTCGGCGCGAAGATACGCGACGCACTCCGCCTCGACGGCCGCAACTTCCCCCGCACCGAGCCCGGCACCGGTGCCGAACAGCACCTGGTTCCAGCGCAGGAAATCGGCCGCCATCCCGCGGTCCGCACCGAGGACCCTCGTGAGCGCGAAGATCGGCACCGGGACCGCGTAGTCCTGGACGAGATCGAACTGGGGGCCGCGCTGCTCTATGGCGTCGAGCAGGCGCTCGCACTCCGCCTCGATCTCGGACTGCAGGGCCCTGATCTGACGAGGCGCGAACCACTTGCCGACCGAGCGACGCAGCCGCGCATGCTCAGGGTCGTCCTTGAACAGCAGCGTCCGGGTGAGGTACACGGGAAACTTCGCCTTGTAGGGGATGTCGCCCCGAGTGACCAGCGGCTCCCGCCCGACACGCGGATCGGCGAGCATCTCGCGGGCGAGCTCATGGCCGAGGACCATCCAGACGTCACCGCCGGTCGGGACGGCGACCCGCGCCAGGGGCGCCTCGTCGAGGATCGCCTTGGCCTGTTCGGTCGTGGTCGGGGTGTCGTACACGGCTCGCGGGGTCGACATCATCGTCTCTCCTGTCTCGGGGCGACGCAGACGCCGCCGCCATGGTGGGTGTGCGGATTCAGCCCATCAATTCGTCGCGCAGCGACGCGAGGCGGTCGAGCGTCTCGGCGTACTCCTCCACGATCTCGAGGATGATCCGGTTGCACGACTTGATGGCGTTCATGCGGGTGACCCCCTGGCCCACCGGACCACCGACGAGGTCCCACACACCGGCACGCCGGGCGCGGTCGGTGTACTCCGAGTAGAGCATCTGCTGCAACGGCATCGGCAGGTTGCCCGGGCTGTCCGGCCCGTCCCACGCCTCGGTCCAGGGCGTGCGGATCTGACGGTTGTACTTGCCCGTCTGGGACTTGGAGCGCACGGTGTCACTCGAGGTCATCTCGAGCATGTGCTCCTTGACGCGCTGGTCGGTGGACGACTCCTGCGAGGTCAGCCAGATCGACCCCGTCCAGATGCCCTCGGCACCGAGCGCCATCGCCGCCGCCATCTGCCGACCGGTCGCGATCCCGCCCGCCGCCAGAACGGGTGTCCCATCAGCGGCATCCACAACATCCGGGGTCAGCACCATCGAACCGATGTCGCCGGTGTGCGCGGCAGCCTCGTACGACTGGGCGATGTAGACGTCGATGCCGGTACCGGCACTCTTGGCGATATGCTCGGGCTTCCCGACGAGCGCACCGACTTTGGCGCCCCGCGCATGCGCCCGCTCGATCGTCTCGACCGGAGGAGCACCCAGTCCACTGACGAGGAACGGGATGTCGTGGGCGAAGACGGCTTCCAGCTGCGCTGCACCATATGACGCGCTCAGCCCTTTCGCTCCGAAGCGGCGTGCCGCGTCGACCGGCATCGGCACCTGGTAGCGGTCCATCAGCGCTTCCGCGAACGCACGGTGCCCCTCGGGGATGAGCTTGTCCAGATCCGCCACGAGACTCTCGGTATCGGTGAGGCCCTGCTCCCGGTCGGCCGTCTTCGCGGGCATCACGACGTCCACTCCGAACGGAACGTCGCCGCACTGCTCCTTGAGCCAGGCGATCTCGACGTCGATCTCGTCGGGGGACATCGCCACCACGCCGAGCACGCCCATACCGCCGGCTTTGGAGACCGCCGCCACGACGTCACGGCAGTGGCTGAAGGCGAAGATCGGGTACTCGATGCCGAAGTCACGACTGAGCTTGTTCATCTACGGGCACATCCTCGGAGAAGGGAAGTTTTGATATTCGATCATATTTGTGAATCGTCGCGCATTCAAGCTCGGGGATTCGGCCGATCCGGATCAGCGGCCCTCGAACGCCGGTGTGCGCTTGTCCATGAATGCGGAGGTCGCCTCGCGATGATCGTCGGACAGGAAGGTCACGGCCTCGCTCCACAGTCCGTGATCGAGCACCAGCTCCACCTTCTGCCGCACGATCCGGTTCAGCGTCGACTTCGTGCCCTGCACGGCCAGCGGCGCAAGACCCGCCAGCTTCTCGACCACGGTCCGCGCCTCGTCGTCCACGGTCTCTGCGGCGACTGCGCGATACACCAGGCCCCACTCGGCAGCCAGCGCACCGGTGATGCGCTCGCCCGTGAGCAGATGGAAGCGCGCGCGGCCGAGGCCCGCCAACAGCGGCCACATGACCGCTCCCCCGTCCCCGGCGACGACGCCGATGTTCACGTGAGTGTCGGCGAGCACCGCATCCTCCGCGGCGATCACGACGTCCGAGAACAGCGCGATCGTCGCGCCGAGCCCCATCGCGTACCCGCGTACGGCGGCGACGATGGGCTGCGGAACAGCCAGCAGCGCATCGACCAGCTCGCGACCGCCCATCACGGCGAGCGCGCGTTCGGCGGGTGTCGGCGGCACCTCGGGCGTCCGGAAGTCAGCGACATCCGCCCCCGAGCAGAACGACCGCCCTTCACCGCGGAGCAGCACCACCCGTACGCACTTGTCGGCGCGGGCGCGTTCCAGGGCGGCGACGAACTCGCGGTGCATCTGCCCGGTGACCGCGTTGTGGCGCGCGGGGCGGTTGAACGAGATCGTCATCACCCCGTCGGCGACGTCGACCAGCACGGGCGAAATCTCGACATCGGTCACGACTGCTCCTTCTCCGGGGTCTTCGTCCCCATGTTCTCGGCCACACGCGCGCGGGCGGCCGCACGCTCGGGATCGGACACTGCGAGTTGCTGGAGGTCGACCTCGAGATCGAGGTTCGTGGCCAGCAGGCGCCGACCCTCGACCCACAGCATCCGCTTCGTCAGCCCGTACGCACGCCCCGGAACGGCGGCGAGCCGCTTCGCGAGGGCAACCGCGGCGGGTAGCGGCTCGTCGACGACAGCCTCGAACACGTCGCGCGCCAGCGCCTCGTCGGCGAGCATGGGTTCGCCACCGGCCAGCCAGCGGAGGGCGCGGGCATAGCCGAGCACTCGCGCGGCGAGATAGCCCACGCCGGAGTCCGGCACGAGACCGATCGTGGCGAAGGCCGGGACGAGCTTCGCCGCGGGCGCGGCGATGCGCGCGTCGGCGGCGAGCAGCAGCGCGAGGCCCGCCCCCGCCGCCGGACCGTTGACCGCCGCCACGACCGGCTTCTCCAGCGCGATCAGGGCGAGCACCATCGGGTGGTAGGTGGCGCGCAGGCTCTCGCGTGCAACATCGCCGGTACGCGCGTCCCGGAGGTCCGCCCCCGCGCAGAAGCCGCGGCCGGCGCCCGTGAGGACCACGGCGCGCACATCCGACTGTGCGGCGCGAGCGAACACGCGGGTGAGTTCGAGGGAAAGCGCCACCGACAGCGCGTTCATCGCCGCGGGTCGGTTCAGTGTCACCACGAGCACGCCCTCTTCGAGGCGGGTCAGCACGATGTCCTGCGTCATCACAGCTCCGAGGAGAGGATCGCGGTGACCTGGCTCGACAGCTGGCCGCCGTTGCCGTGGGCGAGCGCCGTCGTCGCACCCGCCACCTGACGCTCGCCGGCATCGCCGCGCAGCTGGCGGACCGCTTCGATCAGGGCGAAGATGCCGTACATGCCGGGGTGGCAGAACGACAGGCCGCCGCCGTTGGTGTTGACCGGCAGCGCTCCCCCCGGTGCGATCCGTCCGCCCTCGACGAAGGCACCACCTTCACCCTTCGCGCAGAAGCCGAGATCCTCGAGGAAGAGGATCGGGTTGATCGTGAAGGCGTCATACAGCTCCAGCACGTCGATGTCGG
This sequence comes from Microbacterium sp. zg-Y818, assembly GCF_030246905.1. Classification (NCBI taxonomy): domain Bacteria; kingdom Bacillati; phylum Actinomycetota; class Actinomycetes; order Micrococcales; family Microbacteriaceae; genus Microbacterium; species Microbacterium sp. zg-Y818. Next base: position 2,002,813 of record NZ_CP126741.1, read on the forward strand.
CCGGCCGCAGGCCCGCCATCTCGAACGCCCGCCGCCCGGACTCCCGTGCCGAGGTCGTGGTCAGATCCGGCATCTGCGAGATCGAGCGATGCGAATGCGCCTCGCCCGCTCCGAGCACGTACACCGGCGCGGTCCCCCGGTCGGTGTACGCATCGGCGCGCGTCATCACGATCGCGCCACCACCGTCGGTGACCAGGCAGCAGTCCAGCGTCGTGAAGGGCGTCGCGACGACGCGCGCGGACAGCACGTCCTCGACGGTCAACGGGTCGCGTTTGAACGCCTTCGGGTTCAGCTGCGCCCAGCGCCTCGCCGCAACGGCGACTTCGGCGAGTTGCTCCCGCGTCGTGCCGAACTCGTGCATGTGCCGCGCGGCGGCGAGGGCGTATCCCGTGACGGGGTGCACCGGGCGGGCCGCCGCCTCATAGCTCGGCAGCTCCGGCGGGTACGGGAGCCGGCCGGGTCGGCGCTGGTCGGTGCGCTGGGTGCTCCCGTACGCGATGAGGGCGACTTTGCAGGCCCCCGCCTGGAGGGCGAGTGCGGCGTGGTGCACATGGCTCACGAACGAGCTGCCCCCGATCATCGTGCCGTCGGTGAACGACGGAGCGATGCCGAGATACTCGCCGACATCGAGGTTCGACATCATCCGGCCGCCCACCGCGGTGAACAGCCCGTCGACCTCCGACTTCGCGATGCCGGCATCGGCGAGCGCGCCCGCCACCGCCTCACCCAGGAGATCGAGCGGGAAACGGTGCGGTCCGACCTCACCGAGTTCGGATTCGGCCACCCCGCGGATCACGGCGGACCCGCGCAGCGCGTGCGTCATCGTGGCCCCTCCTCGGCGAAGACGAAGCGGGGCTCGGCCTCGGGGTTGCCCACGTCGACAGCGCCGCGCACCCGCGAGCCGATCGCGTACGCACCGGCGTCGTCCGTCGCCGAGCCCATGACGCGGAAGCCCTCGTCGAGGTCGACGAGCAGCACATGACGGCCGCCGCCGTCGCGTGCGGGAAGGTAGGTCGCGGAGTAGACGACCCCGACGCCCGCGCTATCGCGCCATTCGAGCTCCACCGAACCGCAGTGCGGGCACAGCACACGGGGGTAGAACACCGCGCGCTCACACGACCAACAGTGCTGGAAGGGGATACGTCCTTCCGCACGACGTGCGGCGAACGTCGCCCAGGGCGCCGGTTCGGCGGGGACCAGATCGGCCGCGGTCACGGCTGCGTCTCCGCGGTCCCGGTGATCGCGACACGTCGATCACGGCCGTCCGCGGCCGCTTCGACGGTCACGTCGAACGTCCGACCGGAAGCTGTCCCGGCGTCCGTCTCGCGAACGGTCACGGTCAGGGTGTCGCCCGGCCACACCTGCCCGACGTAGCGCACCGCGAAACGGCGCAGGGCCAGCGGACCGATCGCTTCGGCAAGTGCGGCGCCGGCGAGCCCGGCGGTGTACAGACCGTGCGCGAAGACCGACGGATACCCGGCTGCACGAGCGAAGGTCTCGTCGTGATGGATCGGGTTGAAGTCGCCTCCGGCACCGGCGTATCGCACCAGGTCGGTGCGGGTCACCGGCCCGAAGTCCCGCTGGAGGACGAGGTCACCGACACTCATGCGGCACTCCCCTCGTCGACGGGACCGAACTGGATGATATTCGAGGTGTACCGCTGGACCACCTCGCCGTCGCGTGCGTAATCGGTGCGCACACGGATCACGGCCATAGGGCCACGGCTGCCAACCTTCTCGACGACGGACTCGACGGTGGTGACCGCCTCGAGCCGGTCCCCGGCGACGATGGGCGACAGGTACTCCCATTCCCCTCCGCCGGCGAGCACGCGCGTGAGATCGAGGCCGAGTGCGGGCGATGATGCCGGGGCGGACCAGTGCGCGCTCGCCGCGCTGAAGGTCGGCGGAGCGAGGACCCCGGACAGGCCGGCTGCGGCCGCGGCGGCCGGGTCGCGAAAGAGCGGATCCGTCGCCTGCACCGCGCGGGCGAACTCGGCGACCTTGCCCTCCTCGACGACGAACCGGAACGGCTCCGCGGTCGTGCCGACGAGCTCGCTGAGACGGCTCACGACGTGCTTCCCGTCCGGTCGAACACGATGAGGGCGTCGGCGGCGACCGCCCGACCCTCGTGGACCCGGACGGGGTTGACATCGATCTCGACGATCTCGGGCGCATCGAGCGCCAGTCGCCCCACGGCGACCGCGGTCCGCGCCAGCTCATCGAGTTCGGCCTCGTCGAGACCGCGGGCGGCCGATGTGATCCGCCCATCGAGCAGCCCTGCGATCGTCCGGCGGGCCATCTCGTGCGAGAACGGCGCGTGCAGCAGCACCGCTGCGGCCATGATCTCCACGGCCACGCCCCCGAGCCCCACGGCGACGACCGGGCCGAAGACGGGATCGCGGCGCATCCCCACGGTGAGCTCGAGCCGGGCGGGCACCATCTCCTGTGCGAGCACGCCGACGACCTCTGCGTGCGGGGCCTTGCGTGCGACCTCCGCGAGCATGTCGTCGGTCGCCTGGACCGCGTCAGCGGCCCGCACACCGAGCCGGATCGCACCGTACTCCGTTTTGTGCGGAAGATCGTAGCTCATGGCCTTGAGTGCGATCGGACCCGAGATCTCTCCCGCGAAGGCCGCGGCATCCGTCCCGTCGATCGCCAGACGCTCGCGCGTCACCGTGACGCCGTAAGCGGCCAGGAGCGCCTTGGCATCGTGCTCCAGCATGGTGGGCCGGCCCGCGGCCGGCATCAGCAACCGCGGCAGATCGGTCGGTGCCGCACCCTGCACGCCGGCATCCTCAAGGGGCGTTCGCTGCGACTGGCGGGCAACCGCCGCGAGCGAGCGCATCAGCCGGTGCGGGTCGAGATAGATCGGCACGCCCGCGGCCTGGAACTTGTCCATGTAGCCGGTGGACAGCACGAAGTACGGCTTGTCGGTGGACAGGTACGTCTCGACGATCCGGTCGTTCGAGGCGAACTCGCCCTGCCACGTCACGACCGCCATGCTGTCGTACGTGTCCAGATCCCGGACCGCATCCAGCACCAAGCCGAACGACTGCGGCGATGCCGTCCCCTGCGCGGTGATGTCGACGGGATTCTCGATGCTGCCGTAGAACGGCTGGGGCATGACGGCCGTGATCCGCTCCACCGCCTCCGCCGGCGGCGGCGGGACCTCCAGGCCGGAGGAGGCCGCGGCATCCGTCAGCAGCACGCCGGCGCCGCCGGAAGCGGTGACGATACTCACCGCGCCGCGACGGGCACGCCGGCCGTCCTGGAACGCCAGGCCGAGATCGATCAGCTCCTCCATCGAGTGGGCGATGTGGATGCCGTACTGCCGGCACACCGCGTCGAGCACATCCGCCGAGCCGGTGACCGAGGCGGTGTGGCTCATCGCGGCGCGCGCGGCCGCCTCGGTGCGCCCGGCTTTGAGCAGCGCGATCGGCTTGTCGAGCTCGTGGGCGCGGCGTGCGGCTCGGATGAGCGTCTCGGGCTCCTTGAGCGACTCGCTGAACACGAGCACCGTGCCCACCTCCTCGCGCTCGACCAGGTGCTCGACCGCATGGGCGAGCACAACGCCTGCTTCGTTGCCGGTGGAGACGAAGTAGCCGAGTCGGATGCCGGCGCGCAGTGACGCGTTCGTCAGATACGACGCGAAGCCGCCGCTCTGCGAGACCAGCGCGACGGGCCCGGGCTCGGGCAGGGCGACCGCGCCGGACATGGCGAAGTTCGCCATGACACCCTCGTGGAGGTTCATGTAGCCGATGCAGTTCGGGCCGAGGACCCGGATGCCGGTCTCCTGGACGATGCGGGCGAGCTCGGCCTGACGGGCGATGCCCTCCGGCCCGGACTCCGAGAATCCCGAGCTCAGCAGCGTCACTCCGCCGACGCCCTTCGTGGCCAGCCGGGCGACGGCGGCAACGGCCTGCTCGGCCGGAACCGCGACGATGGCCATGTCGACGCCGTCCGGCAGCGCATCGACGTCCGCCACCACCGGCAGCCCGGCGAGGAGGTCGGCGCGGGGGTTCACCGGGTAGATCTCGCCCGCGAAGAGTCGCACGATGTTGTCGAGCAGCTGCGTGCCGATGCGTCCCGGCTTGTCGGAGGCGCCGACGACGGCGATGGAGCGCGGAGAGAGCAGCCGGGTCAGGTCGGACACGCTGACCGCCATGGCGTCCGCGCTCATCGGACCATCATCGATCCGCCGTCGACCGACAGCACCTGGCCGGTCATGTAGCTCGACGCGGAACTGGCCAGGAACATGTATGCCGGCGCGATCTCCTCGGGCTCGGCGAAGCGGCGCAACGTGCTCTTGCTGGGATCAGCACCGAACTTGGGATCGGTCATGACCTTCCGCGTCATGTCGGTCAGCGCCGCGGGCGCGACGGCATTGACGAGGATGTTGTAGCGCCCCAGCTCCTTGGCGGCGCTGCGCATGAGGCCGAGCATGCCGGACTTCGCCGCCGCGTAGTTGACCTGGCCGATCGATCCGTTCTGCGCGGTCGACGACGAGGTGAAGATGATCCGGCCGCCACCGGCTTCGATCATGGGCTCGACGACCTCCTTCAGCCAGTAGAACGAGGCGTTGAGGTGGACCCCCATCACCTGTTCCCACTCCTCGTCCGTCATCTTGCGGATCATGGCGGGGCGTGTGATGCCGGCATTGCTCACGAGGACGCGAATGGGACCCAGACTCGCGGTGACGGATGCGACCGCGGCACGCACGCTCTCGCGCTTCGCGACGTCGCAGCCGATCGCCACGGCGCGACCGCCGGCATCCTCGATCTCGCGCACGACCGCCTGCGCGGCGCGCTCCTGGACGTCGATCACGGCCACGTGGGCGCCGTGCTCGGCGAAGGCGAGGGCGATCGAGCGGCCGATGCCCTGGGCTGCTCCGGTGACGGCGACGACAGTGCCCTCGAACTCGGACGGGGACCACGGACTCATGGGCAGCTCCTTTGATGCTGAATCCGATTCGGAAAGAATCGAGCAGTTCATTCGTAGCCGTCCACTGCTACAGTGTCAAATACTTGATCAGAAATCTTCTCCGCAATGATGCGTCGAAAATGCCTTTGATCTGGGATTGCTAGACCAAACAGTCGGCGACCCCGACCACGGCACTCCGGACGCAGTCCTCAAAACCCGCGGACCGCATCGGCTCGGCCGACGCGGCGAAGCGGGTCCGAGGATGAATCTGATTCACACATCACCTTTCAGCACACGCACGAATCCAGCACACGCACGAAGGAGTCGCATGCAGGCACTCATCGACGAGACGCAGCAGGAGTTCCGGGAGCTGGCGGACGACATCGCCGCCTCCATCGGGATCACGAACCCGTCCGACATCGACGGCGCCGATCCCCTGGCGGGATGGCGCACACTCCAGTCCGCGGGCGTCCTCGAGCTGCGCGAGCGCACAGACGGCGCACCGCTGGCCGGCGGCGTCGAGGTCGCACTGCTGTCGCAGGCGCTCGGGGCCGCCCTGTCCCCCGCCCCGTATCTGGCCGGCGGGGCGCTGGCGGTGGATCTCATCAGCCGCTCCGGCGACGTCAACGGCTGGCTGCCGGGACTGCTCGCCGGCACCGATCACTACAGCCTGCTGCTGACCCCGGCGTTGGATGCGCTCGGCGGCACCGCCGGCGAACCGGGCGTCCTGTGGGGAGCCTCCCGAGACGCCGGCTTCGCCGTCACCGTGCTGCGTGGCGATGACGGCGTGATCCGTGTCGCCCGGCGCCCGATCGCCGGCGCGCGCAGGCTCGACTCCATCTCGCTCACCAACGAGCTGTGGGAACCGCCCGTGGAGGCCGAATGGGAGCCCGGGGGCACACTGTCTCAGGACGACCTCGACCGATTCACCGCACTCGCGCTGACCGGACTCGCCGCCGACACCGCGGGCGCCCTCCGCGCGGCGCTGACGGGAGTGGTGGAGTACTCGAAGCAGCGAGTCGCCTACGGCGTGCACATCGGATCCTTCCAGGCCGTGCAGCACATCGCCGCCGAGGCGCACGTGGCCATCGAGGCCATCGCCGCGGCGGTGAACTACGCGGCATGGGCCGTCGACGAACTCGATGCCGATGCAGCTCTGCTCGCGGCACGCACCGCGAAGGCCGTCGCCGCGCGCAACGGGCGCCCGACCGCAGAGGCCGTCATGCAGCTCTACGGAGGTATCGGCCAGACCTGGGAGCACATCGCGCACTTCTACACGCGCCGCGCCATCTTCGACACCGTCCTGTTCGGCGGCGAGGACGCGCAGCTGCGAGCGATCGCCGACGCACGACTCGGAGGAGAGTGACATGGATTACCGTGACAGCCCGGAAGAGGCGGAGTACCGCGCGAGACTGCGCGCGTGGCTGGCCGAGAACGTGCCGGCACCGCACAGCGGAGAACGGACCAACGCGGAGATCGCCGCAGAACGGCTCGCCTGGCACCGCAAACTCTACGAGGGCGGCTACATCGGGCAGTCCTGGCCGGTCGAGTGGGGCGGCAAAGGCCTCAGCCCCACGATGGACGCGATCCTCAATGAGGAGAACGGCAACGCCGATGCGCCGTCGCTGCCCGCCATGGTCGGCTACATCGGCCGTGCCCTTCAGATGTTCGGCAACGACGAGCAGCGCGCTCGCTTCATCCCGCCGACGCTCAGCGGGGAGATCCAGTGGTGCCAGGGGTTCAGTGAACCCGGCGCGGGCTCAGACCTCGCCTCCCTGACGACGAAGGCCGTCCGAGAGGGCGACGAGTACGTCATCTCGGGCCACAAGATGTGGACCTCCGCCGGCCAGTGGGCGGATTGGTGCCTCGTATTGGCCCGCACCGACCCTGACGCGCCCAAGCACAAGGGCATCTCGGCGTTCCTGGTTCCGATGGACTCGGTCGGCCTGGTGCTGCAGCCGATCGTCCTGGCCAACGGCGACCCCGAGACGAGCGAGGTGTTCTACGACGGCGTGCGCGTCCCGGCTTCGGCTCTGGTCGGCCAGGAGGGCGACGGCTGGAAGATCGCCATGACGACCGTCGCCTACGAGCGCGGCCCCTCGGATGTCGGCGCGATCTCGACCCTCAACAAGCAACTCGCCCGCCTCGAGCGTCACGCCCAGTCCACCGGCGCCACCGCCGATCCTCGGGTTCGGCTCGAACTCGCACGGGCGTACGTCCGCGGCGAAGTGGTGCGGCTGATGGCGCTCGAGCAGCTCAGCTCCCGCGCGACGGGCAAGCTCGTGGGCGAGGAGGGATCGGTCGCGAAGGTCCTGCAGACGGAGGCGAGCCAGGCGCTGGCGCACCTCGCGCTGGAACTCCACGACGCGGACATCGTGACCGGCCGGGCGCCCGACGTCGTCAGCCAGTACTTCCAGACGCGACCGATGAGCGTCTACGGCGGCTCGGCGCAGATTCAGCGCAACGTCATCGCCTCCCGCATCCTCGGCATGCCACGCGCCTGATCGGAGCATCGACATCTCCACCCGCACCAGCAGATCCGCCCCGGCCGCCCCCACGACCGGGGCGGCCCTGGATGCCGCCGCCGAGTTGTTCGTCGAGCATGGCTACCAGGGAACGGCGATGTCCGACATCGCCCGTCACGCGGGCATGAGCGTCGGCACGCTGTACAACCGGTTCCCGAGCAAGTCCGACCTGTTCCTGGAAGTGTTCCGCTCGTACGGGCGCCGACAGGGCGAACGGGTGCGCGATGCGATCGCCAGCGCCCGTAGCGCCGGTGTGGCCGATGACGTCGATCTGTTCGTCGCCGGAACACATGCCTATCTCGTGGGGGCCTTCCGCGAGGCCGCTCTCGGACGCCTGTTCCACACCATCGGCACTGCGGAGATCGACGTCTCGTCCATCCGTTCCGGGCAGGAGATCTGGCTGGAGCGGAACGCGCGTCAGCTGGGCCTGGTTCTGGGGACGCCGCGCGCCGACGCAATCGCCGCCGCCATAACCGGCGCCCTGGGCGGCTGGGTGCGCGGCGTGCAGCTCTGTGACGACGACGTCGACGCCCTGGCCTACATCGCCGAGGTCGTCGCCGTCGAGCGGAAGATGCTCCGCGCCGTCATGGGCTGACGCGGCCCGCAGCGTCGCCGTTCGTGATCGGCAGGTGCACGACCCGCACGCGCGTGTATTCGTGCAGACCGAGCAGGCCGTTCTCGACGCCCAGCCCGGAGTGCTTGTGTCCGCCGAAGGGCAGCGAGGGCGACAGTGCGAGGTGCGCGTTCACCCACACCGTGCCGGCCTCGAGCCGACCGGCGGCCGCGACGGCGGTACCCGCATCCGTGCCCCAGACCGAGGCGCCGAGGCCGTAGTCGCCCGCGTTCGCGCGCGCGATCGCCTGGTCGAGATCCCGATAGCGGATCACCGGCACCGCCGGCCCGAACTGCTCCTGGGTCTCCAGATCGGTGCCCTCCGGAAGGTCGGCCACGATCGTCGGCTGGTAGAACCAGCCCGGGCGATCGAGCCGCCGCCCGCCGGCCGCGACGCGCGCTCCGGCTCGAACGGCCGCGTCGACGAAACCCTCGACGCGATCCCGCTGCGCCCGGTTGGCGAGCGGCCCGAGCCGCACGCCCTCGTCCAAGCCGTTGCCGACGCTCGTCTCGGCGGCGATCGCGGCGAGGGCCGCCACGAGGTCGTCGTAGACGTCGTCGTGCGCGTAGATGCGCTTGACCGCGGTGCACACCTGACCGTTGTTGGCGAACGCGGCGGTGAACAGCCGCGGCGCGATGTCGGCGATGTCGGCGTCCGCCAGCACGATAGCCGGGTCGTTGCCGCCCAGCTCGAGGGTGACCCGCTTGAGGTCGTGACCGGCGGCGACGGCGACCTTGCGCCCGGTCGCGACCGATCCGGTCATGGTCACCTTGCGGGGAATCGGATGCTGCGACATCGCCGCGCCGAGTTCGTCACCACCCGTGACCACGGTGAGCACGCCGGCCGGCAGGATGTCGGCGACGAGCTCACCCAGACGCGCGGTCGCCACCGGAGTGAACGGCGAGGGCTTGAGCACCATGGTGTTCCCGGCCAGCAGCGCGGGCACGAACTTCCACGCCGCCAGCCCCAACGGCACGTTCCACGGGGTGATCGCGGCGATCACGCCGATGGGCTCGCGCCGCAGCTCGACGATCTTCTCCTCGGTGCGTTCCAAGACCTCCGGCTCGAGGTCGTACTGCGACATCACGGCGATCCAGCGCTGTGCCACCGCGACCTCTCCCCGCGCGTTCGCGAGGGGCTTGCCCTGCTCTCGGGTCAGCAGGGCGGCAAGCTCGTCGGCGTGCTCGCCGAGCCTGCGCGACACGGCTTCCAGCAGAGCCACGCGGTCCGCGTACGGCCGGGCGGCCCACGCGGGCTGTGCGGCGGCGGCCGCCTGGAAGGCGTCGTCCAGATCGGCGGGAGTCGCGTCGGCCACGGTCGCGAAGACGAGGCCGGTGGCGGGATCCTCCACCTCGATGCGTGCGACGGTGTCGCGGGCGACGCCTGCGATCACGAGCGCCGGTTCGATCAGTCGGGTCACAGCGTCCATTGCGCGAACTCCGCTCCCGCGAGGTATCCACCGTCCACGACGATGTTCTGGGCATTGATCCGCGATGCGGCGTCACTGAGGACGAATCGCATCACCGCGGTGATCTCAGCAGGCGCGATCGGCGCCCCCACGATCTCGTTCATACGGTCTCGGGTGGCGTCGGACATGGCGCCCTCGAACGCGGCACGCAGACGCGTGTCGACCAGTCCGGGCCCTACGGAGTTCACACGGATGCCCCGGGTGAACAGCGTCGTCGCCAGCACGCTCGTGTAAGCCCACACGGCCTCCTTGGAGACGCCGTAGACAGGGCGCTCCCGCACCTCCGCCGCCGTGCGCAGCCACTCGAGCCCGGCTTCGAAGGAGCCCGCGGCGAGCAGCCGCCGGTAGGCGTCGGAACGATCCCGCCAGCGATGGCCGGCCATGGAGCCGATGCTGAGCACCGCTCCACCATCGCGGATCTTCGACACCAGCGCGTCGGTGAGTGCCCGCAGACCGAGATAGTTCACCGCGAAGACCGTCTCGTCCGGTGCCGAGCCGCCGGCGGCGACGCCCGCGCAATTCACCAGGGCGTCGAGGGACGCGATCGCGTCAGCCGCGTCCGAGATGGCGAGCGGGTCCGCCAGGTCGACCCGGATGAAATCATCCACGGCTACCGTCGGGTCGGCGACGTCCAGCGCGATCACTTCCACGCCCTCTCGCCGCACCTCGCTGACGAATCGAGCGCCCATCCCCGTGGATGCTCCAGTCACGACATAACGCACGCGCACTCCGGTCTTCGTCGGTCATTCACTGCGGGTTGTGCCCGCGGGGTGCACAGCAACGCAAAGCGCGGCGCTGCACACCCCGTGGGCATCAGGTCACTGCTCGAGCCACGCGGTGTCGAGGTAGACCATCGTGCTGCCCATGTAAGGCTGCTCCGGCGTGCCCAGGTGCAGCTTGGTGCTGTGAGCCATCGCAGCGGTGTACGGCGACGTCCAGAACAGGATGGACTTGTCGTGGATGATCTTCGTCACGTCCTGCCAGGCCTTGTTCCGATCCTCGAGCGTGAGCTCGTCGCGGGCACGCAGCAGGGCCGCATCGAGGTCGTCGTAGGTGACCATGCCCCAGTTCGTGCCGCCGGAGTAGTACCGGGTCCACACCGTCGGGAAGCCGGCGGATGCGGTCGAGCCGAAGAAGACCCCGTAGTCACCCGCGGCCTGGCGCTGAGCGAGCGTCGCGGCGTCCACCGCGGTCACCGTCACGTTGAGGCCGATCTCGTTGAACTGCTGCTGGTAGTAGGTCGCCTGGTCGGTGAGCGTCTGGAAGTAGACCAACTCCATGTCCGGGCTGCCACCCTCGGCCAGATACTCCTGAACGAGCTCCTGCGCCTTCTCGATGTCCTGCGCGTTCGTCGCCCCCGGGGCACACGCGGGCGATTCCGGTGCGAAGGGAACGCAGGAGACGTCACCGTCCCACACCTCGGTGCCACCGAACAGCACCTGCGCCGTCACCATGGGGTCCAGCGCCATCGTCATCGCCTCGCGGACGCGCTGGTCACTGCCCGGCCCCGTCGTGCCGTTGGGCACGAGCGCCTGACCACCGGTCGGCACGGGAATCATGACGAGGTTCGGCAGGCCGCTCACCGCGTTCCAGGCGTTGCCCTGGACGAGTCCCATGTGCTTGCCGCCGGAGATGAGGTCGTCGGTACGGGTCTGCGGGTCCACCATCACCGTGTAGACGATGCCGTCGAGGTAGGGCTTGCCCTCGTCCCAGTAGTCGGGGTTCTTGTTGAGGACGAGCTTGTCATCCGGCGTCCACGACTCGAAGACGAACGGGCCGGCGCCGACCGGGTTGGCGTTGAACGCGGCGGGGTCGGCGAGCGCCTTGGGCGAGCCGATGAGACTGGCCGGCGATGACCCGGTCAGCGCGAGGGGGAAGGAGCCACTCGGCGCGGACAGCGTGATGGTGACTTCGTATTCGCCGGTTGCCTCCATCGTGGCGATACCCGACAGCAGCGCCTTCGCGGTGCTGGTGGAATCGGGGGCGATGTGACGCTCGAGGTTGAAGATGACAGCCTCGGCGTCCAGCGGCTCCCCGTCGGTGAACGTGACGCCTTCGCGCAGTTCGAGGATCCACACCAGGCCGTCGTCCGAGGTCATCGAAGAGGCGAGCTTCGGGAACACTTCGTCGGTCAGGTCGTCACGCATGAGCAGCGTGTCCATCACCTGCGCAGCGCGCTCGACGCCGGTGCCGACGTTCGCGAGCTTCACCGGGTCGAAACCGGGCATCTCGGAGAGCGCGGCGATCTGTGCGATGCCGCCCATCTGGATCTCGGCCGTGGCGTTCGCCGCAGGCGCTGCGGAGTTCTCGCTCACGCCGCCGCACCCGCTCAACGTCAGGGCAAACACCGTCGCTGCCGCGGCCATGACACCGAGACGCATTCGCTTGTTCTTCATCGAGCATCCTTTCCGCCGCGCATCGTCGCGCGGCGATCCCCGCCGCAACTCCGCGGCTCAGACCCAGTAATACCCGATTTTTGATCAAACGTCACTAGGTAAGTTGATAAATATCACGTAACGAGGTCGCTGCACCCTTGCTCGGCAGCGGGGCCGTCGCGCCATCCCTACGTGGATCAGGCCTGTCGCGCGCGTGAACTCACGAACTCGGCGTCTCCGTCGCCGCGCCGGCGCTGTATTTCCAGGCGCATCTCCAGCGCCGCATCCACGACCTCGCGTGGCACCGTGGGCGCGATGCCGCGCAGCAGGGCGCGATTGTCGCGGATGACCTCCTGCGGCATCGCGGCGATCTCGCGGGCGACGGACAGCGCAACGTCGAGCAGCTCTTCGTCCTCGCAGAAGCGATTGACCAGGCCCATGTCATAGGCGCGCTGACCGGACACCTTCATGCCGAGGGCGAGCTCCTGTGCCGCGGCGCGGCTGAGGTTCATCCAGAAGCCGGTCTGCCAGCCGTGCAGGATGCCGCGCGGCACCTCGGCGATCTGGAACACCGCCGACCGCGCGGCGACACTGAAGTCCGCGGCCCGGGTGCCCAGATAGAAGCCGGCACCACCCGCGTAGCCGTTGACCGCGGCCACCACAGGCTTGGCCGAATTGTTCTCCATGAACAGATCGGTGTTCGCCGTGGTCGCCTGATCCTGCAGCCGGGCGCCGGCTTCGGCGCCCTCCTTGATGTCCCGCCCCGCGCAGAACCCTCGGCCGGTACCGGTGAGGACCCCCACTCGGAGGGAGTCGTCCTCGGCGAGGAGGCGGTAGGCACCGCGGAGCTGGCCGAGCATGATCGCGCCCATCGCGTTCATGCGTTCCGGACGGTTCAGCCGGATCACGGCCACCTCGCCGGATCGTTCGAACTCCACGAAGGTCTCTGTCGCGTCTGTCATGTCGGGTTCCTTTCGTCGGGGGCCGTGGGGACCTGAGCGGACGGCCACTGCGCCGCCCGTTTCTCGAGGAAGGCGCGGGCGCCCTCGCGTGCATCGGGTGAACGGACCGCCTCGGTGAGGATCGGCCGCTGCCGCTGGAAGAACTCCGACTCGGGCCAGTCGGCGCACTCGTCGATGATGCGTTTGGTTGCGGCGACCGCGACCGGCGAGTTGGCGGCGATCGCCTCGGCCAGGGCATGGGCCGCCTCGAGCGCATCACCGTCGTCCACGACGCGATTGAGCACGCCCCACTCGCCGAGCTCTTGCGCCGTCACGACGGCGCCGGTGAGCAGCAGCTCCACCGCCCGCGCGCGGGGCGCACGCTGGAGCAACCGGAGGATGCCGCCCCCACCGGCCACCAGCCCCCTGGTCACCTCGGGCAGCATGAACCGCGCGGATCGGCCGGCCACGATGAGGTCGCAGGCAAGCGCGATCTCGAACCCTCCCCCGGCGGCGAAACCCTCCACCGCGGCGATCAGGGGTTTGGCCGCGGGCCGCTCGACGATCCCCGCGAACCCACGGCCGGTCACCGGCGACTCGGCCGCGTCACCCAGATTCTTCAGGTCGTTGCCGGCGCAGAACCCCGGACCCGCCCCCTGGACGATGCCGACGCTGAGTGACGGATCCGCGTCGAGTTCGTCCAGGGCTGCGTGGATGCCGCGCGCGACGGCGCCGTCGACCGCATTGCGCACGTTCGGCCGGTTGAGGGTGATCACCAGAATGCGACCGCTCGTTGCGGTCAGCACCACGGGTTCGACGCGGCTCACGGAGTCAGCACCTTTCCGTCCCGCGAGCCCCTGGGCTCGGTCCCGCTCAGGCCCCGCGCTTCGAGCCCATCCACGGCTCCCGGCCCGACATCGAGCCAATCGGCGAGCACGGCCCGCGTGTCGGCACCCAGAGTCGGCGCCGGGGTGCGTGGCAGCATCCGCGACGTCGAGAGCCGGAAGGGGGCCGACGGGTACGGATGCTCGCCGACGAACGCACGATCGGTGTGGTGGAAGAACCCGGACGCCGCAAGGTGGGGATCCGCGAGCACCTCTCGCGCCGACTGCACCGGCGCCGCGGCCACTCCCCCGTCCCGCAGTTCGGCGACGGCCGTGCGGCGGTCACGCTCGGCGATGAAGCGCGCCAGCGCGTGCGGCGTCGCCGAGCCTGCGACGCGCGCGATCGCCGCCGGATCGGCCGTCGATACCACCACCCATTCGTCGACACCGGATGCCGGCCAGCACCCCGAGATCGCCGCGCCGGGTACGGAGTTCCCGCGGCGCGGGGGTTCCTGACCTGTCGCCTGGAACTCCAGCAGGTCGTAGGAGAGATGGTGCGTCATCGCCTCCGCCTGCGCGACCTCGATGTGCTGTCCCTCCCGCGAGTACCGCCCCGCACGGACCGCCCCGAGCACCGCCCACGCGGCCACGAGCCCCGCGTTCGGGTCGGCGGGGCTCATCTGGAACACCTGGGGCGGCCCATCGAGGTAGCCCCCACGGCCGGTGAGTCCCGCCATGGCCTCTGTCACGAGCGCCGTACTGCGGAAGGCGCCCCAGGGTCCGTCCGCACCGAAGCCCGGCATCGACACCGTGACGGCTTGGGGATTGAGCGCGCGGATCGCGTCGGAGGACAGCCCGAACGACGCCATCACACGGGGTGTGAAGTTCTCGATCACGACGTCGGCGACCGAGGCGAGCCTGCGGGCGATGTCGCGGCACTCCTGGGAGGTGAGGTCGAGAGTGATGCCGCGTTTGGACTCGTTGACGCTGTTCCACAGCGGCGACGCCTCCCAGAGCCAATCGGGGTCGTCGACGCCACCGGTGAACATGCGTCGGGCGGTGCGCCACCAGTCGGTCCGCGTCACCGACTCGACCTTGACCACGTCGGCACCGAGGTCGGCCAGGAGCTCCGTGGCGTAGGGGCCGGCCCACCCCATCGTGAAATCGAGCACCCGCAGACCGCGCAGGGGTGGTTCGGCCGCGGCGGAGGAGTCCGCCGCGGTACGCCCGGGTCGGTCGCCGAGTTCCGCGAGCACTTCTGCGGTGTGCTCTCCCCGCGACGGCGCGCGCCGCACGCCGTCGGCAGCCGTGCGCCAGGGCGTGGCGGAGAGGCGTACCGGCGGCCCTGGCGCGTGCACTCGCCGCGAGGGATAGTCCACGATGTCGAAGAACGCACGGGCCTCGTGCTGCGGCGACGCCAGCACCTCCGGGATGCTCAGCACCTCGCCGACGATGTGACCGAGCAGCTGGCACAGCTCCACCAGTTCCCGCTTCTCCCGCGTCGCGACCAGGACGGACAGCGCCGCCCGGACCTCATCGCCGCGCGCGGCGATGGTCGGGTCGAGGACCCAGGCCGGCACTGCGTCACCGAAGACGGGGAGCCACAGTTCCTCCCAAGCCTGCAGGGCCGAGCGGGCGACGACGATATGGCCGTCCCGTGTCGCCAGCACCGCCCACGGCTCGGCCGGGTCGTTCGCGCGTCGGGGACGCTCCACACCGGTGTACGAGTACGCGACGGTGTCGAAGATCTGCGTGGCGACGGCCACCTCGAGCGCCCGCACGTCCACGTGCTGCCCGCGTCCGCTCCGGTCCCGTGCCAGGAGCGCCGCCGAGATACCGACGACGGCCGCATTGCCCGTGAGGTAAGCGACTGCGTCCGTCCCCGTCGACATGGGTTCGCGCCCCTGCTCGCCCTGCACCGCCATGAGCCCTGCCAGCGCGGCGATGATGATGTCATCCGCCTCGTCCCGCGCGTACGGTCCACGGTCCCCGAACGGGCTCAGCGAGGCATGCACGAGGTGCCCGTGGCGCGCGGCGATCTCATCGGCTCCGAGCCGCAGTGCGGCGCGCTGCGCCGTGCCTGCGGAGTCGATGAGGACGTCGGATGCGGCGAGCAACCGCTCGAGCGCATCGGCGCCCCCAGCCGAGTCCGTGTCGAGCAGGACCGATCGTTTGCCGGCATTGCACGCCGCGAAGCCGGTCGTGATCCCGTCACCGAGATCCGCACCGAGACCGCGGAGCGGGTCGGGCCACCGCACGGTCTCGACCTTCACGACGTCCGCGCCGAGTCCGGCGAACACACGTGCCGCGTAACCGCCGGCGATCCCGCTGGAGACGTCCAGGACGCGCAGGCCCTCCCACAGCGACGGCCGAGCGGCCGCACCGCTCACGAATGGACCCTCACCGTCTCCTCGAACGTCGCCCGCTCGGTGCGGAACACGTTCGCCGGGTGGTCGGTGTCCTCGAGCCCCAGGGCGATGCCACAGACCAGGTGGCGGTCCTCGGGGATCCCCAGGACGCTGCGCACCGCCCGGGGACGAAGGACGACGGCCGCCTGCGCGATCGCGCCGAGGCCGAGGCTCTGCGCCGCATTCAGCACGTTGGCCACGTAAGCGCCGCAGTCGACGTAACCGTACGAGCCCAGTGCGGCCGGGCTCGAGACGATGGCGACGTGGGGCGCGCCGAAGAACTCGTAGTTCCGCATCATCTGCCGCCCACGGCCGGCTCGGTCATCACGCTCGATCCCGAGTGCGTTGTACAGCGCGTAGCCCGAGGCGCGTCGCCGGTCGGCATACTCGTTCTCGTAGCTCGCCGGGGGCGGGATGTCGCTGCCTCCTGCGGGATTCGCGCACACGTCCTCCAGCAGCGCGTCGGCCAGCCGGCGCGTCGTGACCGGCCCGGTGAGATCCACGTTCCAGGACTGCGCGTTGCACCAGGAGGCGGTCCGCTGAGCGAGTTCGAACACGCGCTGCAGCGTGGCGGCGGGGACCGGGTCGGGGAGGAAGGCGCGGACGCTGTGACGGGTGAAGGCGATATCGGCGAACGTGGCCGTACTGACGACAGTGGCAGTGGAGGTCATGATCCAGGTATATGAGATTCAGCAAATACTTGCAAGCAGGAAGTAGGGTGGTGCCGTGCGCTCGCAGCTCAGACATCCGGTGCTCGACTATTTCCGCATCCTCGAACTCCGGGCACGGAGTACCGCCGTGCGCGATCGGGTCGCGGGCGAAACAGGACTGCCGCTGACGCCCCTCGACAACGCCGCGTTGGTCGTCGTCGAGCGGGAGCCGCACCTCACGATCTCGCGCCTCGCCGCCGCCACCGGCGTGAGCGTCGCACGAGCCAGCCGCCAGGTGGCGAGACTCGAGGAGTTCGGTCTGCTCACCCGCACGACCGCTGCGCACGACGCCCGCGCCGCAGTGCTCTCCCTATCGGCCGCGGGACACGACGTGCGGGGACGATGGGGACAGCGTTGGCCAGCCGACTACGAGGCCGCCATCACGACTCTCGACCCGGTCGCCCGAGAGGCGCTCTGGACCGGGGTGCCGCGTCTGCACGCAGACCTGGCCCGGCAGCCGGAGCTGCGTGGGCTGGACCCGGGGTCGGCACCCACAGTCGACGCACGCGACATCTCCGCCCTGGTGGCGTTCGCACAATGGGCGGCGCCGATCCTCTACCACCCGTCGTACGCCCGCAGCCTGATCGAGCGCAGCAGCACGAACCTCAGTCCGCAATCACTCTTCGTCCTGCGGATCTGCGCGGGCTCCCCGCAGATGGATATCGGCGATCTCGCCGCAAGCGCGCACATCGACCCCTCGTCGGTCAGCCGCCATGTGGCGAGACTGGCGGACGACGGGCTCCTCAGCCGTCACACCAACCCCGACGACGGCCGCAGCACCGTCGCGACGGCGACCATCGGCGGCCGTCACGTGCTCCAGGTCATCGAGTCGCTTGAACTCGCACCGATCGGCCGAGCCATGTCTTCCTGGGAACCGGCGGAGATGAATGCGACTCTGAGCGCCGTGCGCGCCCTCGCCGACGGACTTTACGCGCAGTTCGCCGCGTCCTCGGCCTGAGCGCGGCAGGATCCTCGCATCTTGATCTTTGATCAGATAGGCTTCTGGGGCGGATGGGCATTCGGAGCCCGCACCCGCGGGGAGGAGGCGCACCGTGGCGTCACTGGAATGGCCCATCCGCCGATCGTTGATCGCCTACGTAGGCGACCTCGATGACGGCGAGGTTCTGCTCGCGGGTGGCGCACGGGACTCCCCCGCCGGATACGTCTTCCCGTCCGCCTGCGAGCCCGACGGCGACGTCCTCCGTTTCGCCGGATCCGTGACCGTGACCGGATATGAGGGCGCGCTGACCCTTCCCATCGTCGATCCCTGGATCGATTCCGAGGAGAGCGGATTCCGCCTCACGATCCAAGACCCCGCCGCGCCCGATTCGCGGATCCGCCTCGTCACGATCGCACGGCTCGAACCGCAGCCGGACGGCACCATCCTCGGTCGCGGCGTGGCATTGGCCTCACCGGGCTCGCTCCTGCTGACCTTCGGCCCCTACGTCGCGGGGACGCCCTTCGACGACCTGCGCATCACCACATGACCACCCTCCGCGTGACGTCGGACGCAGAGCCGGAGCTGCTCGTCGAGGACACCGGCGCCGTGAGGGTCTTGACGCTCAACCGGCCCCGGTCCCTCAACGCGATCTCCCGCTCGCTCGGCCACGCCCTCATCGAGCAGTTCCTCGCGGCGGATGACGATCCGAACGTGCGGGTCGTCATCTTGACAGGCGCGGGCGACCGTGCGTTCAGCGCCGGCGGAGATCTCAAAGAGCGCGTGTCGGCCGAAGAGACGCCGGCCGAGCGCGAGCGGTTCGCCCACGATCTCCTGGAACGGCGGCGATCGACGCTCTCGATCGCCGCCGTCAACGGGCTCGCGTACGGCGGCGGACTGGAACTCGTGCTCAGCTGCGACTTCGCGATCGCGACACCGGATGCCCGTTTCGCTCTCCCCGAAGCCACGCGCGGCATCCTCGCGAGCGGCGGCGGGATCGTCCGACTCCCGCAGGTGATCGGCCGCCAGCGGGCTCTGCGCCTCGCGGCGACCGGCGAATCCGTCGATGCCGACACCGCGCTCGCGTGGGGCATCGTGTCAGAGGTGGTGCCCGCCGATCGGTTGCGCACTGCGGCGCTCGCGCTGGCGGATCGCCTCACCGCCGGCTCCCCGCTGGCCGTCGACGCCACACGTCGCATCATGCTCGCCCTCGAGCAGGACCAGGAGGCCTGGGCGCTCAACGCGCAGCTCCGGCGCATCGTCGGCGCATCATCGGACGCGCAGGAGGGTCCGCGGGCGTTCGCCGAGAAGCGCCCGCCCCGGTGGACGGGACACTGAGCGCGGCGAACGGGCCTGCTGTCGCTGGAATCAGCGCGACAGCCAGGCCTCGTCGAGGTAGACCATCGTGCTGCCTTCCCACGGGTGACCGGTGATACCGAGGTGCAGGTCGCTCGAGTGCGCCATCGCCATCTGGTACGGCGCGATCCACAGGAGGACCGCATCGTCGCGGATGATGCTGGCGACCTCCTGCCAGGCCGCGTTCCGGTCGTCCAACTCGACGGCGTCGCGCGCCTCGAGCAGGGCGGCATCGAGCGCGGGGATCGCCCCGCGGCCCCAGTTCTGCCCGCCGGAGTAGTAACGGCTCCACACGGTCGGGAATCCCGAGGACGCCGTCGATCCCTGGAGCAGCTCGTAATCGCCGGCTGCTTGCGCCTGCGTGTGCGTCGCCGTGTCGACCGCCCGCAGGTTGGCGGTGATGCCGATCTGCGCGAGCTGCGACTGCACGTACTGCGCCTCCGTGGCGAACGACGGGATCGCGTAGTGGACATAGTCGACGACCGGTTCACCGTGCTGGGCGGTGTAGTCCGCGACCAGCTCCCGGGCCTTCTCGAGGTCTTGCGGGTAGGTCGCCCCCGGGAGGCAGGCCGGGGAGCCGATCGGGACCGGCGTGCAATCCATCGTCCCGTCCCAGTACTGCGTGCCCCCGAACAGGACGCCGGCCGTCGTCGCACCATCGAAGGCGTACAGCAGCGCTTGACGCAGCCGCTCGTCGGTGAACGGCCCCGTCGACGAGTTGGGGATCAAGGCTTCTCCGCCGGTGGGGATGGTGGTCAACTCGATCGTGGGGATGCCGCCCACCTGCGTCCAGGATGACCCGGGCACGAGGGCGAGGTCTGTCCCGCCGGCGATGAGGTCGTCCGTGCGGGTCTGCGGATCCACCCGCACCTGGTACTCGACGCCGTCGAGATAGGGCTTGCCCTCGTCCCAGTAGTCCTCGTTCCTGGTGAGCGTGAGGGTGTCGTCCCGCACCCACGACTCCAGCACGAAGGCGCCCGCCCCCACCGGATTCGCATTGAAGGTCTCGGGGTCGGCCAGTGCCGTCGGCGAGCCGATCAAGCTCGCCGGCGACGAACCCGTCAGAGCCAGGGGGAAGGAGCCGCTCGGCTGCGTCAAGGTGATCGTGACCTCGTACTCATCGGTCGCCGTCATCGTGTCGATCGCTGAGAGCATCGCCTTCGCCGTACTCGTCGAGTCGGGCGCGATGTGGCGCTGCAGGTTGAAGATCACCGCTTCGGCATCCAACGCCGTGCCGTCGGTGAACTCCACCCCCTCGCGCAGTTCCAGCACCCAGGTCTGACCGTCGGCGGAGGAGATGCCCTCGGCCAGCTTGGGGAACACCTCATCGGTCAGCTCGTCGCGATAGAGCAGCGTGTCCATGATGGCTGCGGCGCGCTCGAGCCCCGAACCGACGTTGGTCACCTTGACCGGGTCGAAGCCCTGCATCTCGGTCAGTGCCGCGATCTGCGCGACGCCGCCGGTCTGGATCTCCGAAGCGCCGGCGCTCGGTTGTCCGGCGCCACCGGCATCGCCGCCGCTCCCGCAGCCGACGAGCAGGAAGGAGACGACAGCGCAGCCGGCGATGGCGGAAAGGGCAGAACGGCGAGGCTTCAACATTTGCGCTCCCTCAGGTATCTGTGAACATCGGCGTTCGCAGATCTTTGATCAGGTTAGCGCGGACCGTCGCTCTCCGGCAACGAAGCCAATGAATACAGCTCGAGGGCGCCGTCGAGCCGTCGGGCGGCGTGGCCCAGCGAGACGAGACGGCGCAGCCGCGCGAGCCCGTCGGCGAACGAGAGGAAGAGCTCATCGCCGTCGAGGTCGGCGAACGTCGCGGAGCCGCCACGCCACGGCATTCGAGAGACGATGTCGAAGGCTGTGCGGGGGGTCGAATCGAGGGCGGCTGCGGCCGGTTCGAGCTTCGCCTCTGCGTAGCGGAGATGATCGTCGATGAGGCGGAGGGGATCCGCCACGACGGGCCCGTGACCGGGCAGGCAGACGGTGATCGCGCCGCCCTCGGCGCGCAGCGACTCGATGCCGGCGACGTAGTCCGACAGCGGGTCGGGCGGCGTGAATGCGCGCACGGTCACGTGCGGATTCCCGTGGCCGCGCGGGAGCAGCGCATCGCCGGAGAACAGCACGCCGGTCGCCCGCTCCAGCAGACAGACGTGACCCGGGGTGTGCCCCGGAGTCTCGATGACCTCCAGCCTGCGGGAGCCCACGCGGATCGTCTCGTCTCCGGTGAGCCAGCGCGGGCGGGACACGTCGAACTCACGATCCGGCAGCTTCCCCCGCACGATCCGCTGCGCTTCGCCGGTCGGGAAGCCCTGTGCTTCGTACCAGCGCACTGCGGATGCCTCGTCGGGAAGTCCTTGATATCCCGCAAGTGATTCGACGGTACTCTGCTCGGCCCGGTGCAGGGCCACCGTCGCGCCGGTCCGGGCCGCGAGCCGATCCGCGTTTCCTGCATGATCGCGGTGCGCATGGGTCAGGACGATTGTCGTGACAGCCGAGGGCGCCACACCTGATGCCGCGAAGAGGGCGTCCAAGTGAGCACCTTCATCGTGCCACCAGGCCGTATCCACGAGCGCCGCCTCACCCTGGTCCACGATGAGGTACGCGTTGTTGGTCAGCCGGTAGCGGCCACTGACCACCTCGTTCGTCGCGCGCCAGATCCCCGGCAGCACCTGGGCCACCGGAGACTGCACCGTCGCCTCCGTCACGCGTACAGGTGCACCTTGGCGTCGAGCGAGACAACTCGCCCCGCCGCGTCGATGACGAGCGGGTTCAGGTCGACCGACTCGATCCGGGCGTCGCGCAGCATCAGCTCCGACAGTGCGTCCAGCACCTCCCGGAACCCCGGATGATCCGCGACGCCGGGCGCGTATCGGGCGAGCGCCACCTCCTGCTGGCGCGGCGAGAGCGGAAGCAGGCGCAGCCCCACATCCTTGTCCTCCACGCCGGATCCACCCGGTCCGACCGCCAGAAGTGTCTCGCCGTCCGCGCCCCGGGAGAGCCCCACGAAGAACTCCTCCGAGAAGGCGACACGCTCCGAGAACGTGACGGCCGAGTCGAAGAGCGCACGGAGGTACTCCGTCGCCGCGGCGGCCGCCGCGGCATCCGGTACATGCGTCAGCACCCCGCCCGCCTTGGCACGGTGCGCCAGGCCCGCCTCGGCCTTCGCGACAAGGGGGTAGCGCGCCGCGGCCAGCGCGGCCGCCGGATCGGCCTCGCGGTCGACCACCCATTCCTCGGGCCAGGCCAGGGGGACGTCCGCGAGCAGCGCCCGCATCTCGTCCCCCAGCACGACACGAGTGCTCGCCCCGTCGCGAACAGCCGTGGCGATGGCCGGCATCGGCCCCGCGTCGCCGCGCGCCCAGGTCGACAGCGCCTGCAGCTTCGCGATCGTCTGCCGCATGCCGAGACCGACCACGACATCCTCGCCGAGCACCTCCGCCGCCAGCAGGCCGCGGCGATCGATTCCGGTGCCCAGCACGGCGAGCTTGCCGGCCTCCTGGGTGAGCCGCGCACCTTCGGTGATCCACGCGTACTGTGCGGTGAGTGCCTTGTCGGGCACATCGAAGATCTGCACCGCGATGTCGATGTTCGGGTCGGCCACAAAGGTCGACACCAGCCGGCGGAACTCGTCCGGCGCCCCCAGCAGGCCGGCGCCCATGTCGAACGGGTTCAGCGGCGCGTCGGCATGATCCGCGCCCGCCAGCGCGACCACGGTCTCGTGCGTGGGCTGCGGCACCGAGACGTCCGTGCCTGCGACCTCGTCGCTGAACGTGATGCCCAGACCACCGCTGCCGGTGTAGACCCCGACGCGGCCATCCCCCCAGCGCCGGAAGCCGGCACTCTGCAGGCCCTCCAGGCTCGACGCGAGGTCATCGAGATTCGTGACCAGACTCACTCCGTACTGCTCCGCGATGCCGCGCACCAGGCGGAGGGGGGTCGCGATCGCGCCGGTGTGCGAGGCGGCCAGCGCCTGGCCCTGTTCGGATCGCCCGGCGAACTGCATCACCACGGGCGTGCCGACCTCGGCAGCGCGGCGCGCGAGCGACGCGAACCCGGTGAGCGAGCCGATGCTCTCCACGTACAGACCCAGCGCAGAGACCTCGGCGTCCTCCAGCAGCACCGTCGCGAGCGTCACGTAGTCCATGACCGCGCCGCCGCCGAGCGTGAAAGCGGAATGCAGCCCGATCCGGCGCTCGATGACGGTGTTCGCCATCTGGATCAGCACGGCGCCGGACTGGCTGACCAATGCCACGCGGCCCGGCGTGATCTCGCCGCGCAGCGACCCGTCGAGCACGTTGACTCCGTGCACCGGCGCGAGGAACCCGATCGACTGTGGACCGAAGAGCGGGATGCCGGTCGTGCGCGACCAGTCCGCGAGACGATCCTGATCGGCGACGTTGCCCTGCTCGGCGAAGCCGCCGCTGAACACGATCACTCCGCGCGCACCGCGCTCGGCCAGCTCGTCGAGCGTCGACAGCACGATCTCGCGTTTGACCAGCAGCCACACGATCCCGAGCTCGCCGTCGACATCGGCGAGGGTCGGCGCGACCGGATACCCGTACACGCTGCCGCCACGTGGGTTGACGAGGTTCAGGGCGCCCTGCCAGGGACGATCGAACCGCTCGACGGAATCGAGGATCAACCGCGTCGTGCCGGCGGACTCGTTCGCCCCGACGATCGTGATCGCCGGGCTCTCCCACATCCGGGCCAGCGCCGCATCCCACTGCACCTCAACCACCGTCGCAACCGTCATCGCTGGCCTCCGAACCGCTTCAGGACGTCCTTGCCGACGATCATCTTCTGCAGTTCGATGACCCCCTGCCCGACTTCGTAGAACTTGCCCTCCCGGTACAACCGCTCGAGCACCATCTCCTGGGTGAACCCGTACGCACCGCACACCTGCATGGCGAGGCTCGTCACCTCGCGTGCCATCCGGGCGCAGACGATGCGCGTGGAAGCGGCGATCACCTTGAGATTCGGATCACGGCGGTCCACCGCCTCGGCGGCCGCGTGAACGACTGCGCGGGCACCGTCGACCTGCGCGGCCATCTCGCCGAGGATCCCCTGGATGGTCGGGAACTTCTCCCCGATCGGCTCGCCCCGGTGCTCGCGGCCCAGCGCATAGATGGCCGCTTCCTCGAGAGCCCGGCGGCCGATCCCGATGGTGATCGCGCTTGCGCGCACCTTCGCCTCCGACTCGGTCCCGACCATGATGTCGAACCCACCGTCCTCCGCGCCCAGCAGCGCGTCCGCGGGAACGCGCACGTCGATCGACACAGGTGCCGTCCCCTGCCCGCCGAACGCGAGCATCTTGATCGGCGGACCCGGCTGCCAGCCGGGGTCGCTGGTGTCGACGAGGAACGCACCCAGCCGCCGCTCACTCGTCTTGGCGAACACGAGCGCGACATCTGCATACGGCGCGAACGACGTGAACATCTTCGAGCCGGTGATAACCCAATCGTCGCCGTCGCGCCGCGCCCACGTCCGGATCTGCTGCGGGTCCGAGCCGGTCTGCGGCTCGGTGAAGGACCAGGCGCCCAGCATCCCGCCACTTATGAGGCCGGCGCCCCACCGCGCCTTCTGCTCGGGCGTGCCGAAGCGGTCGATCGCGGTCGCCACCTGCACCGTCGGCCCTGAGTACAGGGCGGCGCACGCGCCGTGACTGGCCACTTCCTCGATCCCTTCGACGTAGGCGCGGAACGATCCGTCGTGTCCGGCCTCCTCGTCGACGAAGGGCATGGTCGGCAGGCCGAGTTCGCACAACAGGTCCCACAGTTCGCGGGAGAACTCCTGGGTGCGGTCGACCTGGGTGGCGAGGTCGCGGATGCGCTCTCGACCGACCTCGCGCAGGATGTCGAGCAGATCGGGGTCGAGCGGACGGGATTCGACGGTCACGGAGGGCCTTCGTGTCGGGCCGTGTCAGAGCACGGCGACGGGAGATATGGGGCTGCCGGTGCCACCACGCAAGCGCAGCGGCAGGGCGATGAAGAGGAAGGATGCTGCGCCTCGACGGCTGAGTTCTTCCAGGTCGAGGAACTCCAGCAGGTAGATCCCGCAATCGCGGATGAGGAACTGATGCACCGGGCACACCGTGCCGGGAGCCCACGGGATCACCTCGACGCCGCTGTTGTCGGCGCCGACGAGCGTGACGTCGCGACGGGCGAGGTACTCGGACGCATCCAGCCCGATACCCGGGCGATCGCCGTGGTACTCCACGCCCTCCTCGCGGTACGCACTGATCCAGCCGGTGCGGATCAGCACGGCGTCCCCCGGCTGGAGCGAGACTCCCTGCGCCTCGAGGGTCGCGTCGATGTCCGCCCCGGTGACCTCGTACCCGGGTTCGAGCCGCGTGACACCGAAATGGCGTGGGAGGTCCACCAGCACCCCACGGGAGACGAGTGGCGGCGCCTTGTCGATCCCGAGCTTGCGCAGGCCGCCGGAGCGCACCTCGGTCTGGGGGTACCCGTTGTAGAGCGTGTCGTCGTACCAGACGTGGCCCAGCGCGTCGAGGTGCGTGGTGCCTCCGTGCACAGCGAGGCTCACGTGATCGGTCGCGGACTGGAAGCCGCTCGGTGCGGTCATGCCGGCGAGGAAATCGCCGGCATCGCGCATCATGAAGTGCTGCGGGGCAGCTCCGTTCCGCGGCGCGTCGCGGTCGCCGATCACCTGTCCGAGGGGGACGATCTCGCCGGTCTGCGCGAGGGCCAGCGCGGCGAGCACTGCGGCGGGGGTCGAGTGGTTCGCGGCGCCGCGCTGATCGTCGGCCCCCCACCGGCCCCAATTGCTGAAGTCCGGGCGGGGCGGGGTGTCGCCGTCGGCCGAGCGCGGCGTGAACTGCGACGTACTCACGAACGGATCCCTTCGTTCCACATTGAACCTCTGCTACGACCATACAATATGATCAAAGATCAAGTGTAGCGAAGGAGCTGCCATGGACATCGTTGTCGACACCGCCGGGGTTCGCATCGCCGATCCCGAGACACTCTCCTCATTCTCAGTGCTCAGCGCGCTGCCCCCGTCGGAGATCGACGCCGCGCTGCGCGCTGCGGACCTCGGACACGTCCGGGACGGCCACGCATGGGTCTCGGCCGACGCGCTGGAGTCACGCGCTGCGGCACTGGTCTCGGACCCGGAGTGGCCGGCCCTGTACCGGGGAATGATCGACTTCGCCGTCTCCCACGGCTGGTGGGATGCGGAGCAGGCACTCATCCGCGCACACCTCCGCTCTATCTGACATCACCGCCACCGCCTCAACCCCGAAAGGCAGACCGCATGTCCGCACCTGCGTCAGTCGATCCGTCCGTCGAGTACCCCTTCGCGGCACGTCCCGCCGCCGAGGCCGTCGCTCAATTCCACCGGGTCGCCGCCGATCGGCCGATGACGCGCGTCACCATGCCGTTCGGCGGTGACGTCTGGGTGGTCCACCGCAATGCCGCGGCGCGCGAGGTCCTGGCCGACGCCCGCTTCGTCCGCGAGCCGTTCCGGACCGGCCGGCGGGAGGTGCCGTACTTCGTGCAGTTCCCGGCGTTCCTGAAGAGCACAATCCAGTTCGAGGACCCGCCGCACCACACCAAGCTCCGCAGGCTCGTGCAACGGGCGATCTCCCCCGCCGCCGTCAAAGCCATGCGCGAGTCGGCCACGGCCTTCGCGGACGAACTGCTGGAAGCGATGGCGGCCAAGGGCAACCGCGCGAATCTCGTCACCGAGTACGCCCTGGCCCTGCCGATCCAGATGCTCGCGACCCTGCTCGGGGTGCCGGCCGCCGATCATCGCAGATTCGAACGGTGGGCCTCCTCGACGCTGGCCGTCGCCGGCGCCGCGCCCGAGGACATCGCCCGGGACATGGCCGATCTCCACGCCTACCTCACCGACCTCATCGCCCTTCGCCGGACGGATCCGCGCGATGACCTCATCTCGAGCCTCGCGGGCGCGCGGGACAAGGACGAGACCCTCGCGGACGACGAGATCCTGACGATCGCCATGCTGCTGCTCGTGGCCGGCTTCGACAACACCGCGAACTTCATCACTATCGGGGTCTCCTCGCTCCTGCACCACCCTGACCAGCTCGCCGCATTCCGCGAAGACCCCGCCGGCCTCGCCGCGCCCGCCGTGGAGGAGATCCTCCGTCACGGCCGGTTCTCGCTCGGCACACCCGTTGCGGGCATCGGCGGCCTGGTGCCTTTCGTCGCCACCGAACCGGTGGAGGTCGATGGTGTTCTCATCGCCGAGGGCGAGGCCGTCCTGGTCGATCCGGCGTCCGTGAACCACGACGGCGTGGCGACCGAACACGACGAGCGACTCGACATCACCCGCGAACAGAACGCGCACCTGACCCTCAGCTACGGCCTGCATCACTGTCTGGGCGCACCGCTGGCACGAATGGAGATGCAGGTCGCCCTCGCGCGGCTGTTCACCCGCTTCCCGGATCTGGCGCTCGATGGCGACCCCGTCGTCAATGAGAACCACCTCAGCCGGCCGATCGTCGAGCTCAACGTGACCTGGTGAAGGCGATGCCGCACGCCGACGACGAACACGTCGCGCTGGCGACGCTGGTCGACCGGGCGCGGATCACCGACGTCATCGCGCGCTACTGCCGCGGCGTCGACCGGCGCGACTTCGCCCTCGTGCGCTCCTGCTACCACGATGACGCCATCGATCACCACACCGGGTTCACGGGTCCTGTCGACGAGTACATCGAATGGATCCGCGTCGGGCTCCGGCGATTCCCGATGACCCAGCACCTGATCGGCCAACAGCTCATCGAGTTGCACGGCGATGTCGCACGGTGCGAGACGTACGGCATGGCCTCGCACTGGTCAGACGGTGGCGACGCCGCGCCCGCGGATCTCGTCACCGGCTTCCGCTACGTCGATCGCATGGAGCGACGCGCGGGGCGCTGGGCGATCGCGGAACGCTACGCCATCCGGGATTGGACTCGGGTGGACGGGGTGCTGGTCGATCGGCCCGCCGAGGGAAGACGCAGTCACCCATCCGGGGCGGACGATCTCTACACGCTGGCGGGCTTCCCCACTCCGCTCGCACACGGAGGACAAGCATGAAATTCGACGTCATGATGCCGGGGACCAACCACATTCCGGGGATGTACGAGTGGGCCCATCAGCTCGCTCCCGGCGACCAGCGCCGCATCCTGCAGTGCATCGATCGGGGACGGTTCCACGCAATCCTCGTCTCCGAACACCTCGCCATGCCTTCGTTCGAGGTCCCGCGGCTCGGCCCCTACTGGCACGACGCCCTGACCACGATGTCGTTCATCGCCGGGGTAACCGAGCGCGTGATGATCGACAGCTGCCTGCTGGTCCTGCCCTACCACCACCCGCTCCGGTTCTCGAAGGCGATCGGAACCCTGGACGCGCTCAGCGGCGGCCGGGTCTCGCTGTCGCTCGGTGTCGGCCACGCCGAACAGGAGTTCGCGGCGCTCGGGGTCGACTTCGCGGCGCGCGGCCGCATCACCGATGAGGCCCTGGCCGCGCTCATGGAGCTGTGGACGGCAGCGGAACCCGTGCACGAGGGCGAGTTCTTCCACATCTCCGGTCTCGCCGTCGAACCGAAGCCGGACCCCCGGCCGCGGATCTCGATCGGCGGCAACTCGCGACCGGCATTGCGTCGCGCCGCGCGCTGGGATGGCTGGCAGCCCAACCCCCTGAGTACCCCGCTCGACGCGCTGCCCGCCATGATCGCGTACATAGAGGAGCATCGGGATGCCGCGCGGGCGACATACCCCTTCGAGGTGAACTGGCTGGGCGCGCCGGAGGGCCTGGATCTTCCCGACGGGTTCCGCCGCGCGGACCCCGCCACCCTGCGCTCCTTCCGCGACCGCGCCATCGAGGCCTACACCGAGGTGTTCCCCGCCATCGGCGTACACCGCGCGGCGGTCCCCCGACCGGCGACGATCGCGTCGACCGACGAGTTCCTCGCCTACCTGGAGTGGTTCGACGCCGAGATCATCGAAGCGGTCGGCGCGGGGTAGGCGCGGGCGACGGACAGGGCCGCCCGCGCCCTCGCCGGCGGCCCTGTCCGTGCATCCCGGTGGGTCACTGCATCGTCGGAATGACGAAACTCGCGCCCTCCTTGATCCCCGACTGCCAGCGGCTGGTCACGGTCTTGGTCTTCGTGTAGAAGCGGAATGCATCGGGACCGTGCTGGTTGAGGTCTCCGAAACCCGACTTCTTCCATCCTCCGAAGGTGTGGTACGCGATCGGCACCGGGATCGGCACGTTGACCCCGACCATGCCGACGTTCACACGGGCGGTGAAGTCGCGGGCGGTGTCACCGTCCCGGGTGAAGATCGCCACGCCGTTGCCGAACTCATGGTCGCTGGCCATCGCCAGTGCCTGCTCGTAGTCGTCCGCGCGGGCGATGACGAGAACGGGACCGAAGACCTCTTCGCGGTAGATCGTCATGTCGGTGGTGACGTGATCGAACAGGGTCGGGCCGAGGTAGAAGCCGTTCTCGTGGCCGGGAACCACGTACCCGCGTCCGTCCGCGAGCAGAGTCGCTCCCTCGTCGATTCCCTGCTGGATGTATCCGCTCACCCGCTCCACCGCCTCCCGTGTCACCAGTGGACCGTAATCGACGTCGGGGGCCAGCGCCGGCCCGATTCGGAGTTCTTTCACCCGCTCGGCGAGCTTCGCCGCCAGGGCATCCGCGGTTGCCGCGCCGACCGGCACCGCGACGGAGATCGCCATGCACCGCTCACCGGCGGATCCGTAACCGGCGCCGATCAGGGCGTCCGCGACCTGATCGAGGTCGGCGTCCGGCATCACGATCATGTGATTCTTGGCTCCACCGAAGCACTGGGCGCGCTTGCCCTGCTGAGCAGCCGACGTGTAGATGTAGTGCGCGATCGGAGTGGAGCCGACGAATCCGACAGCCTTGATCCGGTCGTCCTCGAGGAGCGCGTCGACGGCCTCCTTGTCCCCGTTGACGACATTCAGCACGCCGGCCGGCAGACCGGCTTCGAGGAAGAGCTCGGCGATCCTCAGCGGCACGGAGGGGTCCCGCTCACTGGGCTTCAGGATGAACGCGTTGCCCGCGGCCAACGCGGGTCCCGCCTTCCACAGCGGGATCATCGCGGGGAAGTTGAACGGCGTGATCCCCGCCACCACGCCGAGCGGCTGCCGCATCGAGTACACGTCGATGCCGGTACCGGCTCCGCTGGTGTACTCCCCCTTCAGCAGGTGCGGCGCGCCGATGCAGAATTCGATCACCTCGACGCCGCGCTGAATGTCACCCTTGGCGTCGTCGATCGTCTTGCCATGCTCGCTGGAGAGGAGGCGGGCCAGCTCCTCGGTGTCGCGCTTGACCAGATCCGCGAACCGCATGAGCACCCGCGCGCGACGCTGCGGGTTCGCCGCCCCCCACTCGATCTGGGCACGTTCGGCATCGGCCACGGCGGCGCGGACCTCGTCGGCACTGGCCAGCGGGACGCGCGCCTGCACCTGGCCGCTGCTGGGGTCGAAGACATCCGCGAATCGACCGGATGTGCCTTCGACGTGGCGGCCGCCGATGAAATGCGTGAGTTCACGGACCATGGGTGGTCTCTCCGTATCCGACCGGCTCGCGGTCAATTGTCGTGGTGATGGTCGTTCAGACGCTCACCGCGTCGCGCAGCACGACGGCGAGCTTGTGGGATGTGTCGACGAGCAGACGCGGATCCACGCGGACGTCACCGGCGAGCGCTCGACGTACGGCCGCGAAATCCGCCGGTGAGTTGACGCAGTCGGCGGCGATGAGTCGCCCCTGCCGCAGGTAGAGGAATGACACGCGGTCCGTCGCGGGGTCACCGCGCACGATGACCTGATCGTGGCCGCTGGACAGGCCCGCGATCTGCAGTTTGAGGTCACCCTGATCCGACCAGAACCAGGGGACGCTGCGGTACGGCACGGGGGTGCCGAGGATCGTCCGGGCGGCATGGTTCGCCTGCTCGACCGCGTTGTTCACGCTCTCGAGGCGCACCCGCGTGAGGGCCGGATCAACGGGATAGGGGCTGGGCAGGTTCGCGCAATCGCCGATGGCGATCGTCCAGCCGTCGGAGGCGAGCGAGTGGTCGTCGACGACGATGCCGTTGTCGATGAGCAGGCCGAGCTGCTCGGCGAGTTCCACCCGGGGCGCGACGCCGACACCGAGGGCGACGAGTTGTGCCGGGACGAACGACCCGTCGGCCATCTCGACACCGGCGACCTCCCCGTCCTCGCAGGTGCGGATGCCGGTGATGCGTGCACTCAGCACCACGTCGATGCCGCGGCGCCGGGTGGCGTCGAGGTAGTAGGCGCTCGTCTCGGCACCGACCGCGCGGCCCATCAATTGCGGGGCGGCCTCGAGCACGGTCACGCGGCGCCCGAGTTTGCGCGCGCTGGCGGCGACCTCCAGCCCGATGAAGCCGCCGCCGATCACGACGACGTCCTGGGCGACGGTGAGCCGCTCCCCCAGGCGCACCGAGTCGTCCGCATCGCGGAGAGTCACGACTCCGTCGGCATCGGCTCCGGGGATCGGGAGTCGGCGCGGCGATGCCCCCACGGCGAGGACCAGGCGATCACAGGTGATCGTCCGCCCCGATGCGGTCTGCGCGACCCCGCCGATCGCCGTGCGGCGGACCGCCAAGACAGGTTCGCCGGGGAGGACTCGGATGTCGCTCTCCGAGAAGAACTCGGAGGATCTGAATTCGAGTCCGCCGAACGTCTCGTCCCCGAGCAGATAGCTCTTCGACAGCGGCGGACGGCTGTAAGGCAGATGCGGTTCATCCCCCACGATGGTGATCGGCTGGGAGTACTCCGCCTCACGCAGTGTCGTCGCCAGTTGGACGGCGGCTTGGCCGCCGCCCACGATCAGCACCCCCGTGTCGAAGTCGGCGTCCACGTCATGCGCCATGCTGCGCCTCCATCAGTTCGGTCTTCAGCACGCGCCTCAGCAGCTTGCCCGTCTCGTTGTACGGGAGCGCCTCGCGGAACAGCACGCGCTCGGGGACCCGCGTGCTGCGCAGCTGCGCACCCACCCAGCTCTTGAGCTCCGCCTCGGTGACGGAGTACCCGGGCGCGGCCACGACCGCGGCGACCGCGATCTCACCCCACTGGTCGTCCTGCACACCTACCACGGCCGCCTCCGCCACTGCGGCGTGCGCGGTGAGCACCTCCTCGATCTCTCCCGGCGACAGGTTCTCCCCGCCGCGCACGATCACGTCGTCGAGGCGCCCGTCCACGAACACATAGCCGTCCGCGTCGATCCACCCGGCGTCGTTGGTGTGGAACCAGCCGTCCTCATCGGTCACGGAGGAGTGCGAGTACTCTCCGGAGACCTGGGGTCCGCGCACCCACAGTTCGCCGCGCTCGTCCGGCCCGAGGACGCGACCGGCAGGGTCGCAGGCGATGAGCTCGACGGACGGCAACGCGCGCCCGACCGAACCGAGGCGTCGGCGCACGGCGGGGTCGTCCGACGCGATCGCCTGCCGATGGTCCTCGGGACCGAGCACCGCGATCGACGAAGTCGTCTCGGTGAGTCCGTAGCCGTTGACGAAGTCGACGTGCGGCAGCAGGTCCAGCGCGGGCGCGACGACGCTCAGCGGCATCCTCCCCCCGCCGTACGAGAGGTTGCGCAGGTCCGGCAGGGTCTGGCCGGTCTGCGCGAGCACCTCGACGATGCGCGCGAGCATGGTGGGCACGACCATCGCATGGGTGATCCGCTGCTCCCGGGCGACGCGCACCCACTCGGCTGCGTCGAAGTTCGGAAGGTAGACGATGCGGCGGCCGCTGTAGAGCGCGGTGAGCATGCCCGCCACACCCGCGATGTGGTAGGGCGGCACGGCCACCAGTTGCGCCTCGTCGGGAGGCGAGGAGAGGAAGTCGACCGACGACAGCACGTAGGAGGTCAGGTGGCGATGCCGGAGGATGGCGACCTTGGGCTTGCCGGTCGTGCCGCTGGTGTGCAGGAGCACGGCGGGGGCTTCGTCGTCGTCCGGCGCAGCGGCGTCGAACGATGCGCTGTCGTGGATGGCGGCACGGAACCCCCGAGCGTCGACCGGAACGATCTCCCGCCCGGCCACGTCGGCCCCGAGGGCGAGGACGCTTGCCTCGGCCACCAGCAGAGCGGGGCTCTGGTCTCGCAGGATATCGCCCAGGGGGCCGGTGGCGAGCCGGTAGCTCACCGGCACGAACGGGGTACCGGCCAGCGCCGCGCCGAAGAGCGCGATCGGGTATGCCTCCGACGCGACGGTGACGTACACGAGGGGAAGCGCACCCTCCGCGTGGAGGCGTCCGGCCGCTCGGCGCGCCTCATCGCGAAGGGCCGCATAGGTCAGTCCCACGGTGCGGTCCCCCACGATCACGCGTTCGGGGTCGGTGTCCGCGAGCATGTCCAGCAGCATGAACACGTTCATCCGCATCTCCTTCTCGACCGTGAGCGGGGGGGGTGATCGACCCGCGCCGTCGTCGGGTCCATCAAACAATATCATTTATCGAATATCGCCACTAAGCGATTTCCGCATCTCCTCCAGGGGCGCGTCGACGCCGTTGATCATCACGCGGTGCGGAGACAGCGGCGATCGATCGACGCGAACGGTCCGCTCGAGGTCGTCGTCGACCACGATCAGATCGGCTGCGTCGCCGACCCTCGGTACGACGCCCAGTGCGCACACCGCCTCATTCCAGGAGAGACGCTGCGCCGGGATGACCGTCGCCCCGGACGCGCTGCGCCGATCCACCGCACTTCTCAGCCACCGAGCGGGATCGAGCGGCCCGTACGGCGCGTCGCTGGAGAACCGCGAACGGACGCCGGCGTCGCGCAGCTCGCGCAACGGGTACAGCGACGGCTGATCGACGGGGTCGACGTCGCGCAGGTAGCCGTCACCGCGTGCGGACAGGAACCCCGGCTGCGTGACCACCTCGATCCGCATCGTCGCCAGTCGGGCGATCACGCTCGGCGGCAGAACCGATCCGTGCTCGATGCGGTCCCCTCGACGCGTGCCCGCCAGTTCCCAGGCCAGCACCAGCAGGTGCGCACTGGCGGCCGTGACGCAGTGCACCGCGACCGGGCGGCCCGCGTCATGGATGCGGGCGATGTCGCCCGCGAGCGTGTCCAGCTCAGGGAGTGCGGCCTCGTCGAGCACGATCTTGAACGCCCCGACCTGCACACGGGGCTCCTCCACTCTCCAGCCGAGGGGCGCGCCGAGGAGCGTGACACGCTGCGGCAGATCGCCTCGGCGAACCGCGTCCGTCAGCAGCGCCAGCGACGACGCATCCAGGTCGGGGGTCGCGTCCGTGACGGATGTGACACCGTGACGGAGCAGTCGCGCGCCGACGGCCGCGAGGTCCGGTGCACGCCGAGGCATTCGCTCGCCGAGCCACGCGTCCGCCCGCCAGATCCGCCCGGTGGGCTCACCGCGGGCATCACGTTCGATCCCCTCGTGATCGAGCGGCCCGAGGCGTCCCAGCGCCGCGCTGTTGAGCATCCACACCATCCCGGTGCGGTGCTGCACGCGCACCGGAACGTCGGGGCGCAGCGCGTCCAGCGCACGCGCGTCCAGATCGCCCGTGAAGGATTCGTGCGCTCCGGTCACTCGGAGCCACCCGTCCGCGCCGACCGCGTGCGCCCGAACCGCATCGCGCCACTGTGCTCGGGACATGTCCGCGGGGCAGACCAGCGATGCCGCCGCCGCGGCCATGGCGAACAGATGAAGGTGCCGATCGTGGATCCCGGCCAGCACACGCTGCCGGCCTGCGGCATCGGAAGCGCCTCGGCCGCGGTCGGGGCGCGCGGGCGAGACGCGGACGATGCGGCCGTCCCGGATGTCGGCATCGACGGGCTGCTGCGAGAACGGACCCCACATCACGCCGAGAAGCCGGGCGTCACCGCCGCCCACCGTCACCGCGCCGCCTCCGCAGAGGGCTGCCTGGTGGGGCCGCGGAACGCATCCGATCCGAGCGTCGCCGCCACGATCGCGGTCATCGAGCAGTCCCACAGGACACCGCCGTCCGTGGCCGATGCCGCCAATGCGGCGGCGGTGAGCCCGGTGAGCGGGTCGGCGATCGCATCTCCGACGAACACGGGGCCGCCGGCGTCATCGGTGGCGAGCAGCCCCGCGGCGGCCGCGACATCGTCACCGAATCCCACCCGGGCACTCCCCCGCCCCGCCGCGGTGATCGACACCCACGTCCCGCCGCGCTGCGCGTGGGCCTCGGCATCGAGGCCCCACGCCCGCAGGGCACGTGGACGCGACGCTTCGATGACGATGTCGGCAGCCCCGACGAGGTCACGCAGCATCGCCCGGTCGCTCGTGGCATCCGGGTCGACGACGCGCAGGTCATGCCCCGCGTGCAGTTCGGCATGCAATCGCGGATCGCCCCGGCGCGATCCGTCCGGACGCGTGGCCGACTCGATCGTGGTGACCTGGGCACCCGCTCTGCCCAGCAGCCACGCGGCCAGTGGCCCCGCCCACATGGCGCTGAAGTCGACGACGCGCAACCCCGCGACCGGCCTCGCCACCCGTCCCCGCACTTCGGCCGGCACCCCCCGGAGCGCGGAGGGCTCCGCAGCGTCCTGCCACGGGGCGGGGCGCACCGGAGCGCCGGTGATGCCCAGCGTTTCGAACACCTCGGAGATCTCGTCGGCATCCCGTTGCGCAGCCCACGTCGCGATCGCATCCCAGGGCACGACGGGTTCCGCGATGGTGGTGCCGACGGCGGCGGCGAGCAGCCAGGCGTCGTCCTCGCGGGCGGCGCTCACCACGATCCATCCGTCTCGATGGGGAATCAGCCGGCTGCTCCCGCCCGCCGACGTCCGCCCCGCCCGTCGGAGCGCGCGATGGCGACTGCGTTGGCCGAACAGGCGTGCACCCTCGGATGCGACGGCCACGCCGCCGAGGGCCGCCGATTCGGCGACGCGCCGGGCCAGCTCATCCGCCACAATGGGCGCGGTGCCCGGCGGCAGCAAAGCCGGCCCGTCGGCGTGGCCGGTGAGATGGGCGACACCGGTGCTCGCCCACGCCGTGGCAAGGTCGACGAAGCGGCCCTCGATCTCGTGCGCACCGGCCTCGGCGGGGCCGGCGGCCTCCGTCGACATGCCTACCATCGTAGACACCGGCCTTCAACAAGAGGAGCAACATGTCGCCCACCGTGCAGGAGGCCGCCGATGTGCTGGCGGACCGGCTGGTTCCGGCGGCGCCGCTCGCCTTCCCGGCGACCGCGATGTGGATCGACGATGACACCGAAGTCCCCGCCGCCGCGGCATCCCTGCGCGCACGCCGGCGCATCGTCATCGGCGTCTTGCGGGGATCGACCTCCCCGGCCGCCGACGTCGTCGCGGCGTGCGACCTCATCCTCGCGGGCGAGGACGGACACCCGTCGTCGGTCCCCGCGAGCGACCTCTCGGCCGAAGTGGATCGCGTGTTCACCGCCATCGGCCGCAATCCGTACGCGGCGGTGGTGCTGGCCGATGTGCTGCGGGCGGCCGAGTCGGCTCCGGTGATCGACGCCCTCCACGTGGAGTCGCTCGCCTACTCGGCGCTGCTCGCGGGATCCGAGTTCCGCGCCTGGCTCGACGCCCGCGCTGCACGCACCGCGGTCGTCCCCGACCGCGCGCCCGTGCGCGTCGAACGCAGCGCCGCGGATCTGCATCTCGTGTTCGACCATCCCGAGCGCCGCAACGCCTACTCGGCGGCGATGCGCGACGCGCTCGTGGACGCCCTGAGTCTCGCCGAGGCCGATGACACGATCACTCGCGTCCTGATCTCCGGCGAAGGACCGTCGTTCTGCGCGGGCGGGGATCTCACCGAGTTCGGGACGAATCCCGACGGCGCCCAGAGCCACCTGCTGCGCACCCGCGGCGGCGCCGGGGCGCTCATGCACCGGCTGGCAGCGCAGGTCCAGGTCACGGTGCACGGCTCCTGCATCGGCGCAGGCATCGAGTTGCCCGCCTTCGCCTCGACGCTGCGCGTGCGCGGCGAGGCCACGTTCCGTCTGCCCGAGGTGCACATGGGCCTCATCCCCGGCGCCGGCGGAACCGTCAGCATCCCGCGCCGCATCGGACGCCACCGCGCCTACTGGCTCGCGGTGACGGGGGCCGCGATCAACGCCTCGACGGCGCTGGAGTGGGGCCTGGTCGACGCCGTCGACCCCGAGGGATAGGACCTGCACGGCCTGTCAGCCCTGTCGTACCCGTGCGTCGCGCAGACCTGCGGAGAGGGAGACCTCTGTCATGCGGGTGCGGCGACCCCCGCGAGATGACGCGCAGCGCGGTAACCCCACACCATGCCGGTGCCGATGGGCGCGCCAGGGCCGGGATAGATCGCCCCTGTGACGTTCGCGGCGGTGTTGCCCGCGGCGTAGAGGCCGGCGATCGGCGTGCCGTCGGCGCGCACGACGCGAGCATCCTCGTCGATCCGCAGCCCGCCCTTGGTGCCGAGGTCGCCCAGCACGATCTGCACGGCGTACAGCGGGGGCTGATCCAGCGGATGCAGCGCACGGGCGCGGTCGAAGCGCACGAAGAAGAGATCGTACGGATCCTCGGCGCGGTGGAACTCGGTGTCGACGCCGGCGGCCGCGTCCGCGTCATAGCGCTCGAGGGTCGCGACGAGCGCGTCAGCCGGCACCCCGATGAGCTCGGCCAATTCCGCCGCGGAATCCGCGCTCACCCACAGGCCTGCTTCCCGGAACGCCTGCTCGTCGGGCGACGGCTGCATGAACGACGGCGGGATCTGGTGACGGGAGTCCAGGATCCACCACACCCGCTGATACCCGCCCCGTTCCTCGTAGTACGCCTTGAGCGCATGGCCCATCCGGTCGTACGGCTGCAGCTCGTTCGCGAATCGCTTGCCGTCGGGGCCGACGAAAATGCCGTCTTGCAGGCCGACGGCGAAGGCGGAGTGCCCGTTCGGGAAGAGCACCGCCGGCATCCACCAGGCCTCGTCGAGCAGGTCGCTATCCGCGCCCAGGTCCATGCCCGCGGTGATCATCTCACCGGTGTTGACCCCGACCGGCCCGGCCGTCCAGTCGCTGCCGGGGATGTCGTGGCGCTCTCGTCGGGCATCGGCATCGGCCTCGAATCCGCCGGCCGCGAGGATGACACCGCGTCGAGCACGGATGCGGCGGGCGCCTTCCGGCGAATCGACGACCACACCCGTGACCTCACCGTCTGCCTCGATGATGCCGGTGACGGGCGAGGTGCGGCGCAGGTCGACGGTGTCGAGGTCGGCGAGGGCGCGCAGGAAGCGTCCGATGAGCGCCTGGCCGCCGACGAGGGTGGTGGCCGGGTGACCGTCCAGGATGCCGAAGGTGTCCACGGCGACGGTGGCGCGCAGGTGGTCGACGGCCTCCCCCAGGTCTGCACGCTCCACAGGTGCCGGGAAGAGGCCGCGGCCGAGATCGAATCGGCCGCGCCCCGGGAAGTAGTCGGGGAACGGTGTGTGGATGAACCTCAGCCACTGGCTCGTGTCGGTGAGGAATCGCACGAGCTCGGGCCCGGTCTCCACGTACGTGCGCTGCAGATGCTCCGGTGTACGCCCGTCCACCAGCACCGTGAGGTACTCAAGCCCCAGCTCGACGGAGTCTTCGACGCCCGCCTCGCGGACGATGTGGTTGCCCGGCAGCCAGATCCCGGCCCCGGAGTACGCCGTGGTGCCGCCGAAGGCCGCGCTCTTCTCGAGGACGACCACGTCGAGCCCGGACCGCCCCGCCGTGTACGCCGCGCTCAGCCCGGCTGCGCCGGATCCGACGACGACGACATCGGCTTCGTCATCCCACTCGTGTGACGTCATTGCGCTCCCTCGTCCTGCTCGTTCTGCTCGTTCTGCTCGTTCTCTACAATGCGGAGGTCCTCGTTCGACCACACGGCACGCATCGAGGTGATCCTGCCTTCGGCGTCGAAGGTCATCACGTCGACGGGTGAGGTCGTGATGCACCGTCCCGGCACGAGGACATCGACGTCGAACCCGAAGACCGCCATGTCACCGGCGGCATGGAAATCACGCAGGTGCGTGCGTCTGGTCAACACGGCCAGTGGCCGATAGAAGTCCGTGATCGCCGCGCGCCCCACATGGGGCGACGAGCCTGCCGGGTCCTCGACGGTGGCGTCGGGGGCATAGAGGTCGGCGATCTGATCGGGCGTCCCGTCGGCGACGGCCGCGAGGTATCGCTCGACGACGTCGCGCATCTGCGCCCGGGTGGGAAAGGTGGTGTCGGTCATGGGCTCGGTCGCCGGCATGCCGAACGCGTGGGAGCGCTGGCCCGGGATACCCCGCGGTCAGCGCTCCCGTGCGTTCACAGCGCGGCGAGTCGCTCCTGCAGCCCGGTGATCTGCTCATCGCTGAGCTGGCCACCGGAGAGCTTGATGATCTGCAGGACGGGCATACCCATCGCCATCTTGATCATCGGGTGCTTGCGCAGATCGGGAACGACCTCGTCGAAGATCGCCTCCGCTTCGGGGTCCTTCAGGATGTCGCCGAGCTTGGTTTTGGCGAGGTCGTACTTTCCGGCCATGTCTGGTCCTGCCTTCACATCGTCGTTGATGCGCCCCTGCGGATGCAGGGACGTTGTGCCGGGCCTCCGCGGCCCGACGGTCTTGCATCGCAACGGGTGTTGCGATTCACTCCGGAGTTCCGGAAGTCAGAGCTGGGTCGGCGGGATCGTGACGCGGATGGTCTGACCCTCGCCGACCTTCACCTGGCAGGACAGGCGCGAGCAGTCCAGGCGATCCGCCGCTGTGGTGTCGAGCATGTCGTCCTCGAAGTCGGCGAGCGGACCGCAATCCGCGAGATCCGTTTCATCGACGTAGACGTGACACGTCGCGCACGACAGCGTGCCCCCGCACTGAGCGAGGATGCCGCGGACGCCGTTCTTCGTCGCCAGCTGCATCACCGACTGACCCGCCTCGGCCTCCAGCTCGCGCACCGTGCCGTCCGGCTGCGTGTAGACGACGCTTCCCATTGGTTTCCCTTCCGCGGCCCTACCAGGCCACGGGGAGGTCCGTGACCGGAATGGTGAGCACATGCATGTTGCGCACGATCTCGCCGTTCAGCCGGAGTGTCGGCAGACGACGGAACAGTTCCGCGATGCCGACCTGCATCTCCATGCGCGCCAGGGGTGCCCCGAGGCAGCTGTGGATGCCGTAGCTGAGCATCATCTGCGGGCTGTCCTCTCGCAGAATATCAAATATCTGCGAATCCTTGAACGCCGCCGGGTCGTGGTTGACGCTGGCCGGGTCGACGTAGACCGCCTCCCCCGCCTTCACCAGCACCCCGTCGAGGTCGACGTCCTCGGTCGCCACCATGGCCACCGTGCCCATTCCTCCGGCCATCGGGGAGCCGACCTCGAACATCGCGTGCCGCAGGATCTCCTCGACCGCCGGGGCGATGCGGCCGTCGAGGTCTTCGAGGAGCCGCTCACGCTGGTCACCGTTGCGCAGCAGCGCCGACACACCGGCGGCCAGGAAGCCGGCCGTGTTGTCGAAGCCCGCCACCAGGAGGATCATCGCGATCGGCATGATCTCGGCATCCGTCAGGGTGTCGTCCTTGTCCCGCGCGTTGGCCAGCGAGGACAGCAGATCCTCACGGGGATCCTCCCGGCGAGCCGCGATCAGGTCGAGAAGATAGCTGTACAGCTCCATCCCCGTCGCCAGAACCTCGTCCTCGGGCGTGTCCAGCGAGAGGACCGTGGTCGCCCAGAGGATGAACTTCGGCTGGTCCTCCACGGGAACGCCGATGAACTCGCTGAGCACGCGGATGGGCAGCGGGGTCGCATAGTCTTCGGCGAGGTTCGCGGTGTCGCCCTTGGCGATCATGTCGTCGATGAGCTCGTTCGCAATCTCGGCGGTGCGCTCGCGCAGCGCTTGCACGCGCCGCGGCGAGATGGCCACCTGGACGAGGCGGCGTAGCTTCTTGTGCTCATCGCCGTCCGCGAACTGGAGCGTGTCGAGCAGGAACTCCGGGAACTCGAACGCCGCCGGCACGGTCCGCTCGCGCCGGGCGAAGGGACCGCGCACGAATCGCGGATCGGTGAGCACCTGCTGCGCGACGCCGTAGCGGTGGATCGCCCATGCTTCGTCGCCGTACTGCATGGCCACGCGCGTGAGCGGACGGTCGACGGCGATGCGCTGCTGGTGGGCGACGGCCTCCGGCGCGGGTCGGAGATCGAACGGGTACTCGGTCAGGCTGTCAGACATCGGTGTCCTCCGGTCGGGTGCGGATGAGGGTGAGGCTGCGCCGACGGTCACTCGGGCAGCTCGACCAACTGCGGGAAGTTCAGATCGAGGTCCATGATCTGGTCGATCTGCGCAGCGATGTCCTCGACCGTCTGGTCCTGCTGCACAATGCCCATCGCCTGTGTGAACACCTGGCGGGCAACCGAACCGCCCGCGGTGAAGACGATCTCACCGGTGATCCCCTGCGCGTCGGGGTGGGCGAGGTAGGCCACCGCGGGCGAGAT
Source organism: Microbacterium sp. zg-Y818 (assembly GCF_030246905.1). Taxonomy (NCBI): domain Bacteria; kingdom Bacillati; phylum Actinomycetota; class Actinomycetes; order Micrococcales; family Microbacteriaceae; genus Microbacterium; species Microbacterium sp. zg-Y818. The sequence continues at coordinate 2,044,316 of NZ_CP126741.1, forward strand.
CTGCTCCGGCAGCACGGCCTCCTTCATCCACTGGATGACGTCCTCGGGGATCGATCCGCTGGTCGCATCGAGCATGCGGGTGGCGGCGCCGGGTGAGATCGCATTCGACGTGATGCCGTGAGGCGCCCCCTCGATGGCGAGCGTCCGCGTCAGCGACACCAGCGCACCCTTGGAACCGCCGTAGGCCAGCAGCCCCGATACGCCGAGGAACGCGGGCGAGATCGTGTTGATGACGCGCCCGGAGCCCGACTTCTTGAGGTGCTCCCAGGCCGCCTGCGTGACGAGGAAGGGGCCGAAGTAGTGGACGTCGAGGTACTTCTGCAGATCAGCGGTCGTCGTCTCCTCGAAGGATGCCTGCGCGACGATGCCGGCGTTGTTGATGACGACGTCGACACCACCGAAGGCCTCCACTGCGGCATGGACGATCGCCTGCGCGCCCTCCGCTGTCGTGACGTCGGCACGGACGGCGACAGCCGAGCCCCCGGCATCCGTGATCTCCTTCGCGACATCCGTGGCGGGGTCATCGCCCGCCACGCCGCCGTCGATTCCGGACCCCAGGTCCGCGACGACGACGTTGGCTCCTCGGGATGCGAACAGGAGGGCGTGTGCGCGGCCGATGCCGCGGCCGGCGCCGGTGATGATGATGTTCCGGCCGGTGAAGTCGAGCTCGGTCATGGTTGTTCCCACACTCTCGGGTCAGTTGATGGTCGGGTGGGGCTCACGGCAGGGCCGTGCCGGCGCCGACCGGAACCTGGACGGTCCAGATCGTGCCCTCGGCCTCTGCGACGGACTTCTCACCGTCCATCACCTCCTGGCCGGCCGTGATGTACAGGGTGCGACGGTCCGGACCACCCAGCGCGCAGGCGACCCCGATGCCGTCCTCCCATGGCAGCCGCACGACGTAGTCCATGACGCCCGCGGCCGTGATGTGCACGATGTGCTCGGAGCCCGGCAGTCCGTACCAGACGCCGCCCAGCTCGTCGACGGCGATGCCGTCGGGACCGACGCCGGGAGAGATCGGCGGCGTGGCGGCGAGGACCCGTCGGTTGACGGCTTCTCCGGCGTCGTCGAGGTCGAATGCGGAGATCTTCACTCCGAAGTTCTCCGCGGTGATGACGGTCTTCCCATCCGCGGTGATGCCGATCCCGTTGGCTGCGCCGAAGTCGCCGGCCGATTCGAGGACGCGCGCCGATCCGTCCGGCTCGATGACGATGATCGGGGAGTCCTCAGGCAGCTCTCCGGCCCAGAGGTCGAAGCCCATCTGGGTGACGTAGGCGCGTCCCCGACCGTCGACGACCATGTCGTTGATCGGGCTGCGGGCGATCTCGCGCAGGTCCGCGTAGACATCGAGCGATTCGCCGTCCCACACGAGCACGACCTTCTCGTCCATCGAGTTGATCAGCAGGCGACCGTCCGGCAGCCAGCCGGTGCCGATGGTCACGAGTCTCACGCCGTCGAGCGTCTCGCGGGTGGTGGCGTCCACGACCGTCTCGATCGATCCGTCGTCGCCGATGCGGACGACGCGGCCGGCGTACATGTCGGAAACGTGAAGCGCGCCGTCGTGCCAGCGGGGGGCTTCGGGCCAGCTGAGGCCCCCGGAAACGAGCTGTGTCGCGGGCAGAACCTCAGCCCCGTCGAACGGTCCATCGGCCATCTGGCTATTCCTCCTTGAATAGTCGAACTTGCTTCTCGCAACGAGCGTTTAGCAACGGTCGTTGCGACTGTAGGACCGCTAGGCCCCGGTGTCAAGCAATGAGATACGGCGCGGGCGCGCAACGGGGTCCGGGGACGCCGTGTATTGTTCCTCGTGCCCGATGACCGCCGAGGGGGATGTGTGGCCCGCACACCGAGACCTGCCACGCTTGAGCAGGCGCGTGCGGTCGTCGACGCGGCCGCGCGATTGTTCGCACAGCGCGGCTACCACGGCACGTCGATGCGGAACATCGCAGAGGAATTCTCGCTGAATCCGGGCAGCCTCTACCTGTACATCCGCTCGAAGGAGCAGCTTCTCCAGTCGATCTGCGAGTTCGTCCTGGACCTGCTCGAACGCAACCTCGACGATGTCGAATCGCTGGGAACCGACAGCCTGACGGCGTTGCGCCTTATCGCCCGTGGGGAGTTGGGCGTCCACGTCGAGCACCGCGACTGGTACCTGGTCTACGAGACGGAGTACCGCCACCTCACCGGCGACGCGCTGGAACGTGTGCTGCGGGGTCGGCGCGCGCTGGACGAGCGACTGCAGAAGATCCTGCGCGACGGAGAAGCCCAGGGCGTGCTGCGCCCGCTCGCCCCGCAGCCGATCGCGAGTGCGGCGTTCAGCGAGAACCTGCACCGCGTGTACGAACGCGTCGGGTCGACCGGGGGCATCTCGGTCGCCCAGTTCGCGGACACCTACACCGACGTGGTGCTGGACGGCTGGCGGCCGAGGGCGGCCGACGCCCAGTGAGTGTGCGCCCCCCAGTCCTCGGACACTAGGTTCTCCCGCGCGCGGCCCGCGAGCTCGTCGACAGGTTGTAGGGGACCACCCACCATCGCAGCGACCGACCGGATCGTGAACCCGGACAGCGGTCTGAGTGCGTCCAGCGACAGCCCTGCCGTCGCGAGCGCGGCGGCCAGAGTCGCTCTCCCCTGCGGCTCGATCAACCAGTCTCGCACCGTCATGTCGGCGGTGAGCCCCTGGGCCCCCTGGTCGTTCGCGAGCGCGTCGTCCATCACCCAGCTCCTCTCGGATGCCGTCCCCAGCGGACGCTCCGGTCTTCTTCGACCTCTCAGCCGCACCCGCGGGCGGGCTGATGCGGGACATGCTACCCCGCACCAGCACCCCTTGGCGCGTTTTCACGTCGAGCCCCGGTCGTTTCTATCCGGCGACGGGCTCGAGGCGGCTCTGCGCGAGGTTCGCCGCGATCTCGATCAGCTGATCCTCCTGGCCGCCCACCAGTCGGCGTCGACCTGCCTCACGGAGCACAAGTGCCCCCGGCACCCCGTAGCGCGCCGCCTGGCGCTCGGCATGCTTGAGGAAGCTCGAGTACACCCCGGCGTACCCCATCGTGAGCGCGAGGCGGTCCAGGCGGCAGTCCTCGTCCATGATCGGCCGGACGACGTCCTCAGCCACGTCCATCATCGCGATCGGGTCGACACCCGTTCGGTAGCCCAGCCGTTCCGCGACGATCGCGAGCGCCTCCGTGGGCGTGTTCCCCGCGCCTGCGCCCAACCGTCGGGTGCACGCGTCGATCTGCACCGCGCCGGACCGGATTGCGATCACCGAGTTCGCCACCGCGAGGGCGAGGTTCTCGTGCCCATGGAAGCCGACCTGAGCGTCGCCGCCCAACTCCGCGACGAGAGCGCCGACCCGGTCCCCCACTTCATCGAGCACGAGCGCTCCGGCGGAATCGACGACATAGACGCACTGACATCCGGCATCCGCCATGATCCGCGCCTGCGCCGCGAGCACCTCGGGCGTGACACTGTGGGACATCATCAGGAACCCGACCGTCTCAAGTCCCAGGCTGCGAGCCATGCCGAAGTGCTGGATCGACACGTCGGCCTCCGTCGCGTGGGTCGCGATGCGGCAGACCCCGGCCCCACGATCCGCGGCGGCCTGGATGTGATCCTTCGTTCCCAGCCCGGGGAGCATGAGGAAGGCGATCTTCGCCTGCTGCGCGGTGTCGACGGCGACGCCGATGAGGTCCAGATCCAGTTCCGCGCCGAAGCCGTAGTTGAAAGAGGATCCGCCCAGCCCGTCGCCATGGCTGACCTCGATGACGGGGACGCCGGCGGCATCGAGGCCGGCGACGACGTCACGCACATGATCCGCCGTGAAGCGGTGCCGCATCGCGTGCGATCCGTCGCGCAGGGTCGAGTCGGTGATCCGGAAGTCGAGGTCGTCGTTGAAGGGCATGGTCACTCCGTTCCCGTGGCGCCCGACGCGGCGAGCAGGCGACGGGCGATCGCCTCGCCCGCACTCGTGGCGGCGGCTGTCATGATGTCGAGGTTTCCCGCGTACGGCGGGAGGAAGTCGCCGGCTCCGGTGACCTCCAGGAACACGGCGACCCGAGCGGGCGAACCCGTCTCCGCGTCCGCCTCGAAGAACTGCGGATCGGCACGCAGCCGGTACCCCGGGACGTAGCGGGCGACCTCGTCCACGCGCGCACGGATCGCCGCATCGATGGCCGATGCGTCCGCGCCGTCGGGAATCTGGCAGAAGACCGTGTCCTGCATGAGCATGGGCGGTTCGGCCGGATTCAGGATGATGATGGCCTTGCCTCGACCGGCGCCTCCGATCGTCTCGATCCCCCGGGCGGTGGTGCGGGTGAACTCGTCGATGTTGGCGCGGGTGCCCGGCCCCGCGGAGGGGGAGGCCACACTCGCGACGATCTCCGCGTACGGCACGTCGACGACGTCGGACACCGCGGCGACGATGGGAATCGTCGCCTGGCCGCCGCAGGTGATGAGGCTGACGTTCTCCTCGAATGCGGTGTCACCCAGGTTGACGGCGGGGACGATGGCCGGGCCCAGCGCGGCGGGGGTGAGATCGACGGCGGGGATGCCCAGCTCCTTGTACTTCGGAGCGTTCTCGATGTGCGCGTACGCGGACGTCGCTTCGAAGACGATGCCGGGAAGCTCCTCCTGCGCCAGCAGCCAGTCCACACCCTCGTGGGATGCCGTGATGCCGTGGTCCCGCGCGCGACGGAGTCCTTCGCTGCCGGGGTCGACTCCGATCATCCACTTCAGCTCGATGATGTCCGAGCGCAGCAGCTTGTACATCAGGTCGGTTCCGATGTTGCCTGAGCCGACGATGGCGGCGGAGACCTTGTTCATTCCTGTCCTTTCGTCGGCCGCGGCCGAGTCATTCGAAGTCGACATCGACAGATCCGAGCCCGTCGAAGCGTGCGCTCACCCGATCGCCGGGACGCACGTCGACCGCGCGCGTGCACGAGCCCGACAGCACGAGGTGTCCCGCCTTCAGCGGCACCCCGAACTCGCCGAGCGCATTCGCGAGCCAGGCCACGGCTTCGGCGGGGTGCCCGAGCACGTCGGCCGTGGACCCTTCGGCCACGACAGCACCGTTGATGAGGAGCGATGCATCCCGCGGATCGCGGATCGCGTCGACCGGATACTCGTGCGCCCCCAGCAGCACGGCAGCCGATGAGGCGTTGTCGGCGATCGTGTCCATTAGACCGATGCGCCAGTCCCGGATGCGACTGTCGATCAGTTCGAGGCACGGCAGCACGTGCGTGGCCGCAGCCTCCACATCCTCACGTGTCACGCCGGGACCTCGGAGTTCGGAGCCGAGCACATAGGCGATCTCGACCTCCACGCGCGGCTGCACGAATCCGGCGAGCGGAACGGGGCGGGTGATGTCGAGGACCATCGTGTCGAGCAGATGCCCGAAATCGGGGACGTCGACCCCCATCATCTGCTGCATCGCCGCGGACGTGAGACCGATCTTGTGGCCCACGAGGCGGGCGCCGTCGTCCAGCTCCCGACGGATGTTGATTGACTGGATCTCGTAGGAATCAGCGACGTCGAGGGCGGGGTGCGTCTCGATCAGCGGCGGTACCGGCCGGACGGCCGTCCTCGCATCCCAGAGACGCCGGGCCAGGTCTTGTCGCGCAGAGACGTCGATCACGCGCTCATGCTGACACGGCGCATCCACGGTCTGCGCCGGGATATCCCGCTCACCGGGACTGCCCGGGGCGTGGTGCTGCGCGTGGCTCATGAGGAGGGCAGCGGTGCCCATTCGCTTCCCGTCACGCGACGGGAGATCTGGGTCGCGACGTACTGGACGTTTCTGCGCACCTGGGTGATGTCGACCTGCCGGGCCGGCCCCGACACCGATATGCCGGCGGCGACCATACCCACATCGAACACGGGCGCGGCGATGCACGTGAGGCCCGGCACCGCCTCACCGCGATCCATCGCGTAGCCCTGGTGACGGATACGAGCGAGCTCCGCCGCGAAGGCCTCCGGATCGACGATGGTGGCGCTGGTGCGGGGAGCGAGCCCGGCCCGCAGGAAATCCGCCACCACCCGCGATGACTCGTGCGCCAGCATCGCCTTGCCCACTCCGGTGCAGTGGGCCGGAAGACGGCCTCCCACCCGGGACGGCAGGCGTCCCGCCAGAGCACCGCCGACCTTCTCGAGATAGACCACGTCTTGGCCATCGAGCACCGCCAGGTGCACGACGAATCTTCCGGATTCGCTGAGCTGCTGCATGAACGGTCGCGCCGCGGCCACGATGTGGCTGCGATGCGCGACCAGTGACCCGAGCTCGAAGATCGCCAGGCCCAGACGATAGTCCGCGTCGACGCGTTCGAGCCAACGAGCGGCCGTGAGCTGCTGCAGGATCCGGTGCACCGAGGAACGCGGCAGGCCGGTGCGCGCCACGATGTCGGCGAGACTCTGGCTCTCCCGCGAGGCGAACGCGGAGAGGATCAGCGTCACGCGGTCGACCATCGCCGCAGGAGTCTCGGCCATCACTCCCCCGCCCGCCCAGTCGCCGGCATCCGACTGGGCGTCCCGTCAGCGCGCCGAGGCAGCACTGCGCCGCCCGAGGAACTCGCAGACCACTCCGGCGAAGGCGTCAGGACGTTCGAGCATCACCCAATGCCCGGTGTTCGCGATCACGTGGAGTTCCGACCGACGCAGCAGCCGCAAGGGCAGGAACGCGCTTTCGAGCGGCGTGACGCGATCGTCGCGTCCGTACACCAGCAGCACGTCGTTCCCGATCTCACCCAGGCGCGCCCACAGGGGCACCGTAGGCGCCCCCTTGGCCATCGATCGCATGGCGGCGGCGTAGAAGGACCGCGTGAAGGCCAGCGCCTCCGGAGTGCTCGCCATCTCCCATCGCGCTTGGACGCGCTCCTCCGTGACGAAGGACGGGTCTCCGACCATGGAGTGCATCCAGGCGATGAGACGCTCGCGCGTCGGTTGCGTGGTGAACTCCACCAGACGACGGATGCCCTCGGTCGGCTGCGGCCCGAACAGCGGGAAGGTCGCGCCTCCCGGCCCCATCGCGACGATGCGGTCGACCAGCTCCGGGTGTTCGAGCGTCAGACGGAAGGCGATCATGCCCCCGAGCGAGTTGCCCAGCACATGGACGCGATCGACCGACTCCGCCTCGAGCACCCGCCGGATGGCGGCGATGGCGGTGAGCGCGTAGTCGCCGTCGAGCTCGGGGATGTAGCTGCTGCCGTAGCCGGGCAGATCCGGCGCGATGATGCGGTGCTGCGCGCCGATCGTCTCGAGGAGCTCGCCGAAGTTCCCCCACGCGCTCACCCCTGGGCCGGATCCGTGCAGCAGGAGCAGCGCGGGCCCGTCACCGAACACGTGGTAGTGGATCGCCTCGTCACCCTCGAGCGAGCGGGAGGTCGCCTCGAAGGTCGCCGCGGCCCCGGTCATACAGGGATCACGCTGTCCGTCTTGGCGGAGGCGTCGAGCCCGGCGACATCCATCGTCTCGATGTACGTGCTCGTATCGGGATTGACGTCGGGGAAGTCGCCGTACCAGGTCATGCCGTAGCCGAAGTCCTGCTGCTCCCACACCTGCGTGGGGTGATCCGGGTCGAAGAACGGGTAGCCGCCCGAGTACAGCTCGACTCGGTAGTTCGAGCCAGGGTCACGGACGTACAGGTACATGGCCTGGCCGATGCCGTGCTTTCCCGGACCGGCATCGATCTGGATATCGAGGTCGCGCAGCTTGTCGACGGCCGTCAGCACATCGTGCAGGTTCTCGAGCGAGAAGGCCACGTGGTGGAACTGCGAGTTCTTGCCGTTCATCGAGGCGCCGATGGCGATGTCGTGCATCTTCGAGTTGACCGAGAGCCACGACACCATCGGCACCTCGGGCTCGCCCGGCAGCATCATCGCCTCACGGCGCTTCATCCCCAGCGCGCTGCGCAGCCACCCTTCCGCCTCCGCCATGTTCTCGGGGCTCGCCTGCACGTTGAGGTGGTCGATGCGCTGCACGCCGAGGCCGCGTCGTCGCGAACTGTTGCCGTGCAGCTTGGAGCGCATCCCCTCCGGCGCGACGGGCCGTTCGATGTCGTAGAAGAGCTCGAGCGGGTGCCCACCACCCGGCAGGAGGAACCGGATGGCCTCGCCCCGGCCGGTCTCAGTGCCGGCGGTGATGTGACGCACGTCGATCCCGTCCTCGACGAACTGGTCGTGGAAGAGCTCGACGTCCTGCGGTCTGCTCACCCGCAGACTCATCGCGTTGACCTTCGCCTCATCCTGGCGCGTCAGCACCAGCGAGTGGTGGACATGCTCCTGATACCCGCGGAGGTAGGCCACACCGTCCTCCTCGGCAGTGACCTCCATGCCGAAGATGTCGCGGAAGAACCACAACGACTTCTCCAGGTCGGGGGTGCCGATGTTGACACCGCCTGCGTGGGAGATCGTGGGGCCGGGATCGTAGATGGGACGGGGTGCCATGAACAGCTCTCCTTCGAGGTGGATGGATGTGGGGTCGGGCGACGGCTAGGCCATGACGAAAGCGCCGGCGGGAAGATCCGCACCACCCTCGAGGGTCGTCGACGCCGCGAACACCGTGCCGGGTGAGTGGATCGCGTGCTGCAGCCCGGTGTTGATATCGCGGAAGTACTGCTGCAACGGGTTCGATCGTCGGATCGAGTTGCCACCCGAGCGGGCGAAGATCTCGTTGGCTGCGCGCGCGGCCCGCCACGCACAGCTGACCTGGTTACGACGCGCGATCGTCCGGTCGGCGAGGGATACGTCCTGTCCGGACGCCACGAGGTCGTACATCTGCGTGACGGTTTCGATGAGGAGCGCTCGCGAAGCCGCGATCTCGGAGGCCGCGGAGGCGACCGCGTAGGTGGTGTGCGGCTCGTGGAGGTAGCCGGTGCCATCCCAGCCGTGGCGCGCCTTCTGCTGTTCGAGGAAGATCCGGAGCATTCCCTCCGCCATACCGATGACTGCCGAGGTGATGCCGATCGGGAAGATCGAGTAGAAGGGCAGGTTGTATAGCGGCTCCGGGCGGATGCCGGTGCTGCCTCCCAGGACATGTCCCCCGATGGTGCGGTACGTCGGCACGAAGACGCTCTCAGCGATCAGGTCCTTCGACCCGGTGCCGTTCAGGCCCATCACATCCCACGACTCGTCGTCGATCCGATAGTCACTGCGAGGCAGCACGATGTGCATCCCGCGCGGCGGCTGCACCGGCTTACCCTCCGCCGTCCCGACCATCACCCCGAGGAACGCCCATTGGCAGTGATCGGTGCCGCTCGAGAACGGCCAGCGTCCGGTGACGGTGTAGCCGGATCCGTCCTCGGCTGGAATGGCGAGCCCGCCAGGGGCATACGGCGAGGCGATCCAGGTGTCCTGGTCCTCTCCCCACACCTCGTCCTGGAGCCGCGCGTCCATGAGCGCCATCTCCCACGGATGCACCCCGACCACGCCGGTGATCCACCCCGCCGACGGCGAGTAGTTCGCCGTGGCCATGACGGCTTCGGCGAAGTCGGCGGGATGCACCTGAAGCCCACCACGCTCTTCCGGCTGCAGTAGTCGGATGGTCCCCGCGTCCCGGATGATCCGCACCGCTTCGTCGGAAAGTCGTCCGAGTCGGTTGCTCTCCTCGACCGTCGCAGCCAAAGCGGGCCCGGATTCGATGATCTTCTGCACGACAGTGTGCGTCATTGCCTGGTGTCCTTTCGCGGTGCGACGGTGCACTTTCTCCGCCACCCGATGGATCGGCGGGTTCATGACATTAGGAGCAGCGCACGGCGGCGTGCGTGCGGGCGTCCCGCTCAGCGGGAGCCTAAACAGTTGTTTGGATTACGTCAATCGACGCATGCCGCGTCGCGAAGACAATGCCGCAGAACAGCGCGCTCCTCCCGATCGGCGGATTCGCATCGATCGTTGCATTTTCCGGTCATCGGGATACGATGTTGCGCTAACGGAGCTGAGCCGAGTTTTCTGATTCATCCCAGACGCAGACGACGGGACGCCTCAGGTTCCGGGAATGATCGGTCGAAGGAGACGGATATGTCCATTGCTGAAGCACCGGGTGCGCGCATCATCGAGACGAAGGCGCCGCCGGCGAGGTTCGCCCGCGGCTGGCATTGCCTGGGCCTGGCCGAGTCCTTCCGTGACGGCCAGCCGCACGGCATCCAGGCGTTCGGCACGAAACTCGTGGTCTTCGCCGACTCGACCGGCGCCCTGAGCGTCCTCAACGGCTACTGCCCGCACATGGGTGGCGACCTCACGATGGGTACGGTGAAAGGCGACGCGATCGCCTGCCCGTTCCACGACTGGCGCTGGGGCGGAAACGGCCGCTGCGCCGGGATCCCGTACTCCAAGCGGGTCCCTCCGCGCGCCCGCACCAAGGCCTGGACCACCCTCGAGCGCAACGGGCAGCTGTTCGTGTGGAACGATCCCGAAGGCAACCCGCCGCCCGAAGACGTCACCATCCCCGAGATCGCCGCATTCGGCGACCCCGAGTGGACGATGTGGACGTGGGATTCCGTGCTCATCGAAGGCTCCAACTGCCGGGAGATCGTCGACAACGTCGTCGACATGGCGCACTTCTTCTACGTCCACTACTCCTTCCCGACGTACTTCAAGAACGTCCTCGAAGGACACACGGCCTCCCAGATCATGACGTCGTCGTCGCGCGAGGATGTGATGCTGTTCCCGGGCCGCAAGCCCGGAACCTCCACCAGTCGTTCCGAGGCGGCGTATTACGGCCCGTCGTACATGATCGACTACCTGTGGAGCGAGTCGCCGACCCACAAGTCGGAGTCGGTGCTCATCAACTGCCACTACCCCGTGACACCGACGAGCTTCGTGCTTCAGTGGGGCATCATGGTCAAGAAGATGCCGGGGATGACCGACGAGATGGCGAACGCCGTCGCAAAGGCCACGTCCGACGGCGTCGCGGTCGGCTTCAAGCAGGACGTTGAGATCTGGCAGAACAAAGCCAAGATCGAAAACCCCCTCCTGTGCGAGGAGGACGGCCCGATCTATCAGCTGCGCCGCTGGTACGAGCAGTTCTACGTCGATGTCGACGAGGTCACCGAGCAGATGGTCGAACGATTCGAGTTCGAGATCGACACCAACCGCGCCGTGCAGTTCTGGCGTGACGAGGTCACGGAGAATCTCGAGACGCACCATCTGCTGAAGATCGGCGACGACGGCAAGATGCACGTGGTCGAGTCCTTCGAGGACGCCTGATGGCAGCCCGCCTCTCCCTGGAGGAGGAGCACTTCCTCACTTACGGCGCGGGCGGAGAGCAGCCCGACATGACCCCGTTCGCGTGCCCCAGCTGCGACAACCGGGTGCTGGTGCGCAAGAACGGCCCCGCGCAGACGTCCGTGCAGTGGACGGAGCATCTGCGGTGCCCCGTGCTGCGCGCGGCATCGAGCGCGGCCGAGCGCGCGCTGGTCGACAGCTGCCCCACCTTGAACAACGCCATCGACGATGCCGTCCTCGTGGGAGACATCCGTCTGTCCGCGCAGCTCGACGGGCACCAGGAGCAGAGACAGACGCAGTGAACAGCCCGATCGCAGTGGAGATGGAAATCGACGAGACGGAGGAGGTCGTCCTCGCAGAAGTGGCGGCGGGCGGCCCCGGACACCGACTCACGGTACGGGAGGTGATCGTCGAGACGGAGGATGCGCGCTCTGTCGTCTTCGACATCCCGGAGGAGTCGGCCGAGGCGTTCACTTACCAGCCGGGCCAGTTCCTCACCCTGCGTGTCGTGCTGCCGGATGGTTCCGCCGTCGCCCGGTGCTACTCCCTCAGCAGCACCCCCGGTCTCAACGCCGCACCCAAGATCACCGTGAAGCGCATCGCCGGCGGCGCGGCATCGGGCTGGCTGTGTGAAAGCCTCGAGGCCGGCGCGCAACTGGACGCGCTCCCTCCGACCGGAATCTTCACCGTCCGCGACACGTCGCGCGATCTGCTGATGTTCGCCGGTGGCAGCGGCATCACCCCGGTGATGTCGATCCTGCGAGACGCGCTGCACAACGGGACCAATCGCGTGATCCTCGCGTACGCGAACCGTGACGAGCGCTCCGTAATCTTCGCGGAGGAGCTGAAGCACCTCGCCCGCGACTTCCCCGACCGCCTGCTGACGGTCCACCTCCTCACGAGCGTCCAGGGTCTCCCGTCGGCGGCGCTCCTGACGGGCATCACCCGGATGGCGGACCTGGACGCATCGACCGCGTTCGTCTGCGGACCGGCCCCGTTCATGGACGGGGTGGAGCGCGCCCTGCGCGAGGCCGGCATGCCCCGCGAGCACATCGTGATCGAGCGGTTCGTCTCGCTCACGGCGGATCCGTTCGCCGCCGTCGACATCGAGGCGGTCCGGACCGCCGAGAGCACCGGGGATGCCGTCCCCCTGACCGTTGAGCTGGACGGCGAACAGCACGAGCTCGCCTGGCCGTCGGGAGTGACGCTGCTGGACTTCCTCCGGTCGAAGCAGATCGATGCCCCGTTCTCCTGCCGGGAGGGCGCGTGCAGCGCGTGCTCCTGCCGCCTGACGTCGGGCAGGGTGTCGATGGTCAACAACCAGATCCTCGAGAAGGAGGATCTGGACGAGGGGTGGATCCTCGGTTGCCAAGCCGTCGTCGACGGCGACGAGCCGGTGTCTGTGACCTACGACTGAGACCCCGTCGCTTCAGGCGGGCCGGTCCAGCGAGGCGAACGCGTCGAACCAGCCTTCGCCCAGTGTCGTCCCGCACAGCCAGTCCTCGACCGCGTCGAAGCCGCGAGCATCGAGCCGGTGCATCACGGAGGGCCGGCGTCGCGTGGCCGACACGAGCCCCGCGTCGCGCAGGATGCGCAGGTGGCGCGACGCGGAGAACCGGGTGAGCCCGGTCGCCTCCGCCACGCGAGAGATCGAGACGCCTCCGGGATGCTCCGCCGCGACCCCGCGCAGCATGTCGATTATCGCGATCCGATCGACATTCGCGAGCGCTCCGAACACGAGCGAGAGGCCACGCTCGCCCTCGTGTGCGTCGTGTTCATTGGTCATGAACTCCTCCAGGCTTTTCTGATCTTTGATCAGATTACGCCACACGCGCGGACCATTGGACCGGGTTCCCGGTCAGTGGGAGCCGGCGTGGCCTACACGGCGGACACAGACGCATGCTGGCGGCTCATCGAAGACAAGGAAGAACCGATGCCGCTGCCCTCGCCCATCGCAGACGAGGAGTGGACTGCTGACGTCGTGGTCATCGGCTCAGGCGCTGCCGGGGCCGCCGCTGCGATCACCGCTCGGGACGCCGGCGCATCGGTCGTCATCCTGGAGAAGATGGATGCCGCGCGCGCCGGCGGCAACACGCGCGTCTCCGGCGGCTCGTGGTTCCACCACGACGACCCCGACGGCATCGCCCGGTACCTGCGCGCCCTGTCGGGCAGGCGCGCCCTCCCCGAACCCGTCGTGCACGCCTGGGCGCACGGCACGCGCACCGTCACGGAGTGGATGTCCGCCCTCGGCGTCGAGGTCGGCGTCCCCGGCGACTTCGCGCCCGAGTACCCGGAGCTGCCGGGAAGCGAGGCCTACGGCGGCTACCGCAGCGTGGATGGGAGAATGGGCGACGGGCGCCTCCACCGCTCGCTGATTCGCGCGGTCACCGAACGCGGCATCCCGATCCGGTATGGCGTGCGCGCCGTCGAGCTCGTGACCGACGCGCAGGGCGGGGTGATCGGGGTCGTCACGGAGGACGGAAGCGTCGTGCACGCCCGGGGCGGAGTCGTGCTGGCCACCGGCGGGTTCGAGGCCGACGCCGAGTTGGTTCGAGAGCATCTCGATCTCGAGGGAGCCTCGATCTGGGGCAGTCCGGCCTGCACGGGCGACGGCCTGCGCATGGCGCAGCGGATCGGCGCAGACCTCTGGCACACCGACAACATGATGGCGGTCACCGGCATCACTCCCCACGGATCCCGGCACGGGCTGTTCGCCATGATGCTGCGCCGACGCGGATACATCTGGGTCGACGGTGCCGGAGAGCGCTTCGTCGACGAGACCGCACCCGCCGGCCACGGTCAGGCCCTCATCGACGGGCAGTACGTACTCAAGCCAGACCGGCCCGCGTGGGTCGTGTTCGACGAGGGTACGCGTCGCGCCGGTCCGATCAGCCCGGATGCATCGGTCTACCCGGTGGGCTGGTCGGTCGTCATGGACGGATACGCCTGGAGCTCCGACAACACCGCCGAGATCGCCGCCGGTTGGATCCTCAGTGCCGACACCCTCCCGGAGCTCGCCGCGGCGATCGGCGTTCCTGCGCCCGCGCTGCAGCGTTCGGTGGCGACCTACAACGACGCGTGCGCCGCGGGCGTCGACGAGCGATTCGGCCGGGCACCCGCGACGCTGGATCCGCTGGCAGACGGCCCGTACTACGCGTTCTGCAGCCGCCCCGTCCTCGCCTGGACGAACGGCGGTCCGCGTCGTGACGAACACGCGCGGGTACTCCGGACGTCGCAGGAGGTCATCGCGGGGCTGTATGCGGCCGGCGGCGTCAGCTCGACCTACAGCTGGGCGAAGGACGGCGGATTCCACATCGCCGACGCGATCACCTTCGGGCGCATCGCCGGAGCCCACGCGGCCACGCGCGCGGCGCGCGGCACCGCCGGCGTCCGCTGACCGGGACGTGACGTTGTCGCCGGACCCGGATGGGCGCTTTCCTGACTCCACTGCACCGACCGGCGACGCCGGGCGGTCCACCCGCCGCAGCGCTGCGGCCACATCCGAAGGAGCGCAATGACGCGTACCCGCCCCCTCCGCCCCGGTCGACGTCTGCTGCGAACCTCGTTCGCTGCCCTCGGGGCCGCCGCCCTTGCCCTGGCAGGCTGCGCGTCGGCGGAGCCGGCCACCGCGCCCGTCCCCGCCGCCACCGTCGGTGAGATCGTCACGGGTGGCGTCGCCGAGGTCGCCACCGGCGCCGAGATGCCCGGTTTCGACCCCATCAAGGTCCGCGGCGTCGGCGCGGGCACCGAGAAGGTCGCGCAGGTGCTGGACTTCCTCATGGACTACGACGAGGTGTCGGGCGAGATCACCCCGCGGCTGGCAGAGTCCATGGTCAGCGACGACGGGATCACCTGGGTCATGACGCTGCGTGAGGGCGTCACCTTCACCGATGGCGAACCGCTGGATGCCGAAGCCGTCCTCTTCAACCTCCAGCGGCATATCGCGCCGGACTCGGTGAGTGCAGCTAAGGCGACGCTCGCCCCCGTCCAGACCATGGAGGCGACCGGCGCGTATGAGGTGACGTTCGTGCTGGCGCAGGCGAGCGGCTCGTTCCCACTCGCCTTCACGTGGGCATCCTCAGCCGGACTCATCGGCTCCCCCAAAGCGCTCGCCGACCCGGACGCCTTCAACACGTCGCCGGTGGGCGCGGGGCCGTTCAAGGTCGAGTCCTGGACACCGGATGACGAGCTCGTCCTCACCCGGAACGACGACTACTGGGATGAGGGCAAGCCGTACCTCGACGGGCTGGTGTTCCGTGTCCTGCCGGACCTGCAGACCCGCGCCGACGAACTGGTGTCCGGCACAATCGACAGCGCGCTGGTGCCGTCGATCCGCTGGAACGCGATCGGCGCCAGCCCCAACGTGAAGATCGTGCCGGTGGAGGGCATCGCCATGGTCATCGTGCCGAATGCCTCCAAGGGCGCAGGCGCCGACGAGCGCGTCCGCACGGCGATGGCCATGACCCTGAGCGGCGAGACCACCGCTCAGGTGCTGTTCGGCGGCACCGAGTACTGGGACGGCGACACCACCTGCCTGCCGTGGGCCACGGGGTCGCCCATCTGCGTCGAGGGCTCCGTCTACGAGCAGGATCTCGCGGAGGCCAAGGAGCTGGTCGCCGATTACGTCGCCGACGGCGGCGACCCGACGATGACGATGACCTACCACCAGGGCCTCGTCGACCAGGCGACCTACTACCAGCAGCAGTTCACCGAGATCGGACTCGACATAGTGCTCGAGCCGGTGGACATCGCCGCTTACTTCCAGGCCGAGGCCACCGGCACGTACGACATCTTCGTCGGCTCCGGCGGATACCCGTACCTGTTCAGCCGACTGCACTCCGGGTCGCCGCTCCAGTGGGGTCGCGTCGCGTACCCCGAACTCGATGAGCTGCTGATGCACGCGCGGGACGACCTGACGCTGGACGAGCGGAACAAGGCGTGGAGCGGTGCCGTGGAGTTCCTGCACGACAATGCGGTGCTGCAGTGGACAGCGCCGTACACCTCGGGTGTGGGCTACTCCACCTCGCTGCGCTTCGGCGATGAGGACGCCTATAAGGGCACGCTGATCGTGTACTTCGATGACGCGTGGCTGTCATCTGAGAGCTGACGACCGTGAGCCCGCATCTGGATCAGGTGCGGGCTCACTCACGGTCAGGGCGCGTCCAGCTGCGCCAGGAACCTGTTCTTCTCGGCCTGCAGGGCATACGCGCTGCTGTCGCGCACGCACTCCGGGCACCAGTGGCCGGCAGTGAGGATCAACCTCGGACTCCCGGCGAACACATGGCCGAACGCACAACGCCACACGAGCGGGGTACCCGGCCGGCCGCGTCCGGCATCATCGCTCAGGAGTGCGCCCCCGCGAAAAGCCGCCGCCTGGGCGTAGTCCAGCACACCCCAGGCGCCGGGCGGCTTCTCCTCGTCGTACCCGTGGTCGAGGACGGCGGGGGTGCGTGACGGCGCAGGCGGTTCGAAGGTCGACCAGCCGCCGATGCTCCGCCACGCCTCATAAGACCCGAAGTGCGCGGCGATCTCATCGGTGCGATGGCGCGTGATGGCGTGCATGGTGCCACGAGGCTTGCGCGTGATGGGCCGCATCACCATGTGCTTCACGATGAACGCGGGAACCCGCCCGGCGTTGCGCACGGCCGGCGGCAGCGTGGCCACGGCGCGCGCCATCGCGGCATCGAAGCTGTCCCGCCGGAAGGGCACCATCTCCTCGAGCCGGTCGCTGTCGCTGTACCACTGGCCGTGGAAGTTGCCCGTCGCGAACCAGTTGCGGTCGTACCATCGACGGACGTCTCGTACCCCCATTGCGCCGCTGATCGCGGTCTGCAGCTCCCAGTTGGTCAATCGCCAGCCTTCGCCACCGCCGATGTTGTAGACGCTCTGCCAGAACTCCTCGGGGACGTCCGGCGCGCACACACCGATCAGCAGGCGGGCAGCGTCCTCGACGGACACCCACTCCATGACCCCGGTGAATGGCGAATGCGTCATGATCGGGTCACGGATCTCGAGCATCGCCGGGTGGAAGATGCCGGTCTGCCGCAGCCACACCCACCGGGGCAGCCCGGAATCGACCAGGAGCTTCTCGGCGATGACCTTGGTCTGACCGTACTCGTCGAACTGCGAGACCCGGATCGGGTCGCCGACGCGGCCCCAGTGGCAAGGTTCCGGACGGTCGCCCGTCTCGGCGACCGAACCGACACCGACGACCGCGACGGCGCGCGGATCGGGAAGGGCAGCGACGGCGCGGATGATGTTCTGGATGCTGCCGACGTTGACGCGGCGAGCCAGTCCCGGGTTCGCGTCGGCGAGCGGCGAAACCACCGCCGCCACGTGCAGGACGACGTCCACGCCGTCGATCGCGCGGACGACATCGTCGTATCGGGTGAGATCGCCGAAGCAGAGTTCGAGGTTCTCCATGTCGGCGAACCCCGCGAGAACCGCCCGATCGGCGGCGGTTGCCAGAGCGAATGCGCGCACGACGATGTCCGGCTGATCTCGGAACGCGCGAAGGGTCGCCCGCCCCCAGTTGCCCGTCGCGCCCGTCAGCAGTACCGTGCGGCGATCGTCCGCGACGGGGGACCCGTGAACCATGTCAGTCAGCCACCGCGCGCGCAGCCCGCACCGAGGCGTGCTCACCCGCGCGACGCCCGCTGAAGACGCAGTCGGCCAGCGACAGTCCCGACACGTATCCGTTCGCGCAGATCCCCACCGCGTTGCGACCGGCCGCGTAGAGGCCGTCGATGGGCGTCCCGTCCTCGCGCAGCACGCCGCCCGTCATCTCATCGACGATCAGCCCACCGAGGGTGAGCCCCGGCAACGGGTAGTAGAGGACGTTCTTGGCCGAGATGTCGATCGAGTAGAACGGCCCTCGCTCGATCGGCGCGCAGTACTCCGGCGCCTTGTGGAACGGGTCCCCCACTCCGGAGCGCACGCCGTCGTTGTAGGCATCGACGGAGGAACGCAGCCCCGTCACGTCCACGCCCATCTTCACCGCAAGCCGCTCGAGTGTGGCCGCCTTGCGGAAACCGAACGTGAACAGCGGGACCAGCTGCAGCAGCTGGAAGGACTGCGTCTGGGTGCGCAGCTGCGCACGCGCGCGCTGCCACGTCGCCGCATCGCAGACCAGCCAGCCCCGCCCACCGTGGCGACGCATCATCACATCGCCGTGCGCGGCACCATAGAGGTCTTCGTTCGCGATGCGCGCGCCATCCTGCCCGACGGCGATGCCCTCCAGCAGAGCACTGGGCGGCGTCAGGAAACGCCACGCCGTGACGTTGCCCATTGCGCCGGTGGCGCCTCCCGCGGCCTGTCCCAGACGGATCCCCGCACCATCGTCGCCGGGCGTGCCCAGCGGGCTGATGTCGACGAACTGCGGCGCGTGCTGGCGGACCCATTCCGCATTGTGGATGAAACCCCCGGCCGCGAGGACCACGGCCCCCGCGCGGGCGATGAGCGGCTCAGCTCGCCGCTGCCACAACGCGTCCGCCCGATCCGTGAAGATGCGGCCGATCGGCGGCATCCAGTTCCCGATCTTCCCGCCCCACCGCAGCAGACGTCGATGCCACGATGCCCCGCCCGAATGCGGGTCCAGAGTCCGGAACCTGACCCCGACGACGCGCGGACCATCGAGCACGAGTTCCTCGACGCGCGCCGCGGTGATCACATCGACGCCCTTCGCAGCGGCCGACTCGGCGAGCGCCGTCCACATGGCTTTGCCGGAGGACAGTCCCTTCGCCAGTGCTCGATGTCCTCGCGGTGCCGGCGCGGCGACTTCACAGTAGGGGTACGCCTTCTCATTGCCCGAGTGGTACAGATAGTGCTCGTCAGTCGGGTAGGAGGTCTTGTATCCGGGCACCCCGCCGGCGAACCGGACGCCCTGCTCCTCGAGCCACGCGATCATCTCGACACTCGTGTCGCAGAATCGGCGGAGCGTCTCGGGCGAGACCGCGTCCCCCGTCTCCCGGGCGAGGTAGCGGTACATCTCCTCGACCGGGTCGTCATAGCCTTCCGCGCACTGGTAGGGCGTGCCACCGCCGGCGTAGACGACGCCACCTGAGAGCGCACTCGCTCCCCCGCCGTAGGCGCGGTCGATGATGAGCACCCGCGCCCCTCGGTCTGCGGCTTCGATCGCGGTGGCGGCTCCGGCCGCACCGTGGCCCACGACGATGACGTCGAACTCCAGCGGCTCCGGCGTGCCGGTCGCGCCACGGGAACGCCTCATGCGGGCATCACCGACTTCATCTGCCGCGCCACGAAGCGCGTGGCCCCGCCCGGACTGATCCGCACGAGCGCGTCCAGGACCATGGCATCCTGCCCGACCAGGATCCGGAACCGACCCTTCTCGATGCCCTGGAGGATCTTTCGGCCGGCCGCCGCCGGGGTCGTGGCACGCACGGCACGCGTCCCCGCGTCTATCATCGTCACCCCGGAGTTGACGGTGAGGTCGGTGCTGACATTCCCGGGGAAGATCGTGCATACCTGCACGCCAGACCCGTGGAGCTCAGCGTAGAGGCCTTCGCTGAATTGCTTCACGGCGCCCTTGCTCGCGCCGTACACGGTCTGCGAGGCAAACGGAATCAGGGCCGACAGACTCGACATGTTCGCCAGGACCGCCTCGGGGCGGGCCTTCAGCGCAGGGAGGAACGCTCGACAGACGTTGACCGTCCCGTCGAAGTTGATCCGCATCACCCTGTCCGTCTCGGCCTCCTCGAGGTCGGCGACGTACGCGAATCGATGGATCACGCCGGCGATGTTGACGACACCGTCGACCACACCGTGGCGGGCGACGACCGCGTCGGGAAGCGCGCTCACCGCCGCGCGATCGGTGACATCGACGACGTGCGTGGAGAGGCGGTCGCCGGCATCGGCGAGTCTCGCCGTCCCGGCCAACCCGTCCGCCCTGAGGTCGACGGCGGCCACCTTCGCACCCTTGCGGATGAGCCCGATGGCGACCTCCCGCCCCATGCCGTTGCCCGCGCCAGTGACGACGAACACCCGGTGCCTGATCTGCATCGCAACTCCCTCGTTGTGCACAGCAGCCGACGCCTACGCGGCGGAACCGCTCCGTCGCCGCCCGAGGCCGGTGGCCAGACAAGCAGACCGCGGAGAGGTGCGGCAGCGCCCCCTCCCGGTCAGCGGGAGGGGGCCTCCCCGACAATCACGCCCGGTTTCGGTCGAGGAACGCCCGGACACGATCGTGCTGCTCGGGGTCGGCGCGGGCGATCGCCTCCCAACGTTCGGTGGCGGCGATCGCGGTTTCGCCGTCAGGACCGAGCCCGTCGATGAACTCCTTCGCTGCGGCCTGACTCAGCGGCGCGAGGTCCGCGAGGCGCTGAGCGAAGCTTTCGGCCTCGGCGTCCACCTCGTCGTCTGCGTGCAGGGCGTCGAGGAATCCGGCGGCCAGAGCATCCGCCGCGCAGAACGCCTCCGCCGCCACCAGCATCCGCTTCGCGACCGATGGGCCGACCAGCCGTGCCAGACGCCGCACCGACGTGGCGGGGTAGATCACCCCGAACTTGGCCGGGGTCACCGCGACGCTCGCGGTGTGGGACGCGATCCGGAAGTCACAGGCGCCCGCGATCATCGCACCACCGCCGATGCAGAGCCCTCGGATGACGGCGATCGTCGGGGTCCGGGTGTTCATCAGGGCTGACTCGGCCTGCGTCGTCAGCACCGACGGATCGACGCGCTGACCGGCCGCCCACGCCGCCGCGAGGTCGACACCCGTGGAGAAGTCCTCGCCGTCGCCGGTCACGAGGATCACCCGCACCGCGGCATCCGCATCCGCACGACGGACGGCATCGGCGAGATCAGCCCACATGGCGGCGTCCAGTGCGTTCCTCCGCCGACTGCTGATCGTGATGCGGCAGATGACTCCGCCGCTGTCGACGCGGATGCTGCCGCTCACGCGGATTCCCTCACGACGCCGCGCTTGACAAGTGCTGAGATGTCGTCGGGGCTCCACCCCAGTTCGACCAGGATGTCCCGTGTCTCGCCGCCGAGCGCGGGCGGATACCCGCGGATCTCAAGACGCTCTCCATCGATTCGGAACGGCGCCGCGAGCAGGCGACGAGACGAGAGCCCATCAGGCGCGGGCACCTCCCTCACGATCCCGAGCGCCTCGACCTGCTCGTGGGCGAGCGCGTCCGCGATGCCCAGCACCGGCCCGGCGGGGATGCCCGCCGCCTGCAGGCGCACGAGCCAGTCCGCAACGGGCGCCGCCGCGAGCGCTCGCTCGATCGCTGTGGTGAGAGCATCCCGGTGCTCCACCCGGTCCGCGGGACCGGCGAAACGCGGGTCGTCGGCGACATCCGCGATACCGAGCACATCGCACAGTTGCCGCCAGTGCCGCTGGGTGCTCGCGGCGAGCACGATCGCACCGTCGGCCGTCTGATACGCGCCGTATGGCTGGATCGTGGGATGCATGTTCCCCTGGGGCTCGGGGTTGGATCCGGTCAACATGGCCTTCTGCAACTGGAAGACCAGCGAGTACAGCGCCGTCTCGAGCAGCGATGTTTCGACGGTCATCCCCGATTCCTCGCGCCCCAGGAGCGCGCACAGCACGCCGATCACCGAGACCAATCCGGTCATGAAGTCGACGATGGGCACGCCGACTCGATACGACTGCTCGGCGGACTCCCCCGTGACCGACATCAGGCCCGACATCGCTTGCGCGATCTGGTCCAGCCCAGCGGCGCCCCGCAGCGGCCCCACCGTACCGAATCCGCTCACACTCGCGACCACGAGCCGCGGGTTGGTCCTGCGGAGTGCCTCGGCGTCGAGTCCCAACGCGTCCAGGACGCCGGGCCGGAAGCTCTCGATCAGCACATCGGATCGGCGGACGAGGGAGAGCAGGATCTCGCTCGCCTCCGGAGCACGGAAATCCAGGGCGAGCGCGCGCTTGCCGTGATTGACCGATGCGTAGTAGAGGCTCTCCGGGCCGTCGTGGGGCCCCCATGCCCGAGAGGGATCACCGTCGACCGGCTCGACCTTGACGACCTCCGCTCCCATGTCCGCCAGGAGGGTGGCGCAGAGCGGTCCGGCCAGCGCTCGCGAGAGATCCAGCACTCGTATTCCCTGCAACGGCATGCGTGCGTCCTTCACTGCAGTCCCCTGAACCTCGGCTGATACGATACTTGATCATATATCGACTGACGCGAACCGGAAACGGTGCGCACGCGGGACTGTCTGATCCATCTCGGTCCCGAGCCGCGCTCATTCACACAGATCGTGGGGCCTCCTCCCTCGACTGAAGAAACAGAAGGGGCCCGAACCCGCAGAATCCTGCGAGGGGCCTCTCACCAGCCGTCTTGGGCCAGAGTCGGCGGATGTGCGGTGTCAAGACAGTTGGCGCGGTTGCGACGCAGTTGGCTCAAGACTCCGCTGAAGCGCCAGCCGGCACCAGTCGTCCGATCCGTCACAGTAATCGGCACGGTGCGGAGCAATCTCGGCGCCCGGGTGGTCAGGGCTCGTCGCTCCGCGACACGGAGATCAGCCTCCGGGGTCCTCGTCCGCTTCAATCCTGACGAAACCTAGCCGCCGCACCGACGTTCGCCGAGCCAACAGTGGCTGCCAGCTTCGCCGCCTACTAGCGGCTGCCCCCGCAAAGTCGTATCGATGTTCCCAGTCAGTCGACGTACTCGTCGTCGATGATCTGGTTGGCGTCTCCGGGGACGCACGCCGACGTGCCGCCGATGCCGTACATGGCGGGGCCGGTCGTAAACCTCAGCCCTTGGACGGGACCTCCCGTGGCGAAGACGATGGGCTCGTGTTCGGTGTTCACCCGCACGCTCATACCGAGAGACTCCCAGTAGTCCGCGACCTTCTCCGCGTCTCCCATCAGATCCACGTCACCCCGCGGGGCTTTGTAGAGATAGCTCCACTTCACGCCACTGCCGCCGTCGCAAGTTTCAACACCGGGGTCTCCGGCGTCCTCCCACCCAGGGGCGCCGAGCAGTTTCGCTGTGTCATGGATGACGCTCGTCAGCGTCTCGCGTGCTTCGTCCGGTGTCACGTCTGCCTCCTGGGGTCCGCAACCGGCGAGTATGACCACGACGGCAGCGAGGGTCGCGGCCACGGCGCACGGGCGATGTCGGTCAGTACGCACCGCGCATCCCTTCAATCAGTGCCCGTTGGAACGGGGTCGGTTCGTGGTCGACGGAGTTGGTGATCCGGTCACCTTGCCCGGTGGTGGCGTAGGCGACGTTGATCTGAGATTCGGTGTCCGGGTCCAAGTATCCCGTGCCGGACTCTGTGCTCGTGCCATGGTCGGTGACGCTGGCCCCACCAGCGCCGGTGTCCACTCCGAACACGTCCGCACCGAACGCTTCTGCTGCCGGGTTCACGGGATGGGTGCTGAAACCTCGGCCGACCCACGCCCATTGGTCGCCCGGCGCGGGGTCGACGGCCCACACGTCCTGGGCTTGCCCGGCGTAGACCTGGTTGGCGTTCAAGTCCGATGCGTGGTCCACCTCCGCCGGCAGGCCCGCCGACGCCAGGCTGACGAACACATCGACCTGAACCTCCGGCCGCACCAACGCTAGAGCCGATGTGGTTGTCCCGTAGGAGTGGCTGGCGACGTTGAGCATGGCGCTTTCCCTCGTCGCGTTGAACCCGACCAGAGCCTGGCTCAGGGTGGCGGCGCCAGCTGAGGCGAGATTGGTGTCAAGGACCGATAGGGCACCCACAGCCGGCGCCTTGTATCCGACCCAGGCCACGACCGCGTGCGTATGGTCCTCGTCCACGAGGCCCTGAGCCTGCACGAGTTTCATGGCGGTGTTCGCCCATGCGGGTAGTCCCGCCGCCGAGGATCCCATGCCCGGGACCGCCCAGGTCGCGACGTCGGCGCTGTCCAGGTCGCCGACGGAGACCGCAGCCAGCGGCGGGCTGTCGTCGGTGAGGGTTACAAGGTACCGGCTTGGAGTGCCTGGGGGTGTCTTGAGTGCGCGTTGGATCCCTTCCAGGCCTTCCAACCGTTCCTGGGCAGTGGCAGCAGACATGGCGTGACGGAACCCGGCGCCTTCGCCTCCGGTGGCAAGCTCCCAGAAGCTCGGCGGCTCCTCCGCAACTCCGAGCGCTGCCTTGGCTTCCGCCAGCTGCTCTTTCAGCCATACCCGGTTCGCGCTGTCACGGTCTCGGTAGCTGACGCCTTCCAGGTTCCCGATGAGTGCGGGGAAGGCCGCGATGAGTTCGGACCGCTCCACTTCGGGAAGGTCAGCCCACCAGGGGGCGACCTCAGCGGGATCCGTGCGGGCCAGTCGGGAGGCGAAGCCCGGGTGGGTGCGGGCGAGGACGAGCAGGTCGGTCGCGGACAGGTCCCGCAGGTAGGCGTCGCCGTTGCGTGCACGGGCGGCGAGGGCGAGTGGTCCGAGGACACTGGTGCCGGAGAGCGCGGCGACGCACTCCCGATTCACTCGGTCTCGCTGCTGCGTGAGGGCGTCCCACTCGTTCTGGATGGCGGTGAGCGTGGCCCCGACCTCGGTGATGCTCCAGTCCAGCGCACGCGCACGGGCCTGCGCGTCACCGAGGTCGCCCTGGGCTGCGGCCTGCAGGTCTGATTTCGCGGAACCCTGGCGCCACCGCAGTGAGATGAGGTCCTCCTGCGCGACGTCGCGGCGCGCGGTCAGCGCGCGCTGCTGGTCCTTGATGCCCTGCACCGCGCGGGCGTAGGCGGTCAGCGCGGCGGCCTCCGCGTCCCAGCGCTCCGCCAGCACCCTCAGCTCCACGGCCACACGGTCAGCGGCGTCGGCGAACGAGTCTCGCGCGCGGCCTGCCCACACCTCAGGGGTCACAGCCGAGATCGCGGCCGTGACCTCTCGTTCGGCGTCCCGGGCGGTGATCGCTTTGCGGGAGCGTTCCGCTGCACCCTGCAGGATACCGGCGACATCCCCGCGGCCGGGATCGGCCGGGTCCACGCTCACCGCACGCTCCGCTGCAGCCGACCGTCGAGTCCGTCGAACTCGGTGGACACGTTCTCCGGGTACGCCGCGGCGGCCGCGGTCATCTCCGCCACGATCTGCGCACGCGCCTTGCTGTGCGCTCGCACCCGCGCGGCGGCATCTGCCACATCGGCATCCCCCATCACATCGAATGTGAGCGAGTGCAGGTCCCAGGACAGGGCAGTTTCGGCGGAGTGCATGCGTGCGGAGATGTCGCTGAGTGCGCCCGCATCCACCCGCAAGTCGGCCATCACCGAAGCGTATAGGGATCACCCTGCCTGAGGCCATCAATTGCGCCGCGAGATGATCGACCCACCACCCGACCACTGACGGTCGCGAAGAAGCAGCAGACGCCCTAAACCCACGGCTATGTCAGGCGCGTCCTCCAGAATGGTTAGCGAGCGAATCTGCTCACCACAACTGAATACACAACTGAATAGGGGGTGGTCATGGTGGACGAAAAAGAATGGACGAGGTGGTCAAGCCGTCGAGGCAGACTTCGACTCCTTGGTCGCGTTCGCGGTGAACTGGTTCAATCTTCTAGAAGTCCCAGTCGTCGTCTTCGGTCGCGACGGCCTTGCCGATGACGTACGACGAGCCCGACCCGCTGAAGAAGTCGTGGTTCTCGTCGGCGTTGGGCGACAGCGCCGACAGGATCGCGGGGTTCACGTTCGTGGTGGTTGCCGGGAACATCGCCTCATAGCCGAGGTTCATCAGCGCCTTGTTGGCGTTGTAGTGCAGGAACTTCTTGACGTCCTCGGTCAGGCCGACGCCGTCGTAGAGGTCCTGCGTGTACTGCACCTCGTTGTCGTAGAGCTCGTAAAGCAGCGAGAACGTGTAGTCCTTGATCTCGTCGCGCTCGGCCTGCGAGATCTTCTCGAGCCCCTTCTGGAACTTGTAGCCGATGTAGTAGCCGTGCACGGCCTCGTCACGGATGATGAGGCGGATGAGGTCGGCGGTGTTGGTGAGCTTCGCCCGCGAAGACCAGTGCATCGGCAGGTAGAAGCCCGAGTAGAACAGGAAGCTCTCGAGCAGGGTGGATGCCACCTTGCGCTTGAGCGGCTCGTCGCCACGGTAGTAATCCATGACGATGTGAGCCTTCTTCTGAAGGTTCGGGTTCTCCACAGACCAGCGGAACGCCTCGTCGATCTCCTTCGTCGAGCACAGCGTCGAGAAGATCGACGAGTAGCTCTTGGCGTGCACCGACTCCATGAACGCGATGTTGGTGTACACCGCCTCTTCGTGCGGGGTCAGCGCGTCGGGGATCAGCGAGACGGCGCCCACCGTGCCCTGGATCGTGTCCAGCAGCGTCAGGCCGGTGAAGACCCGCATCGTCAGGGTCTGCTCGTCGGGGGTGAGCGTGTTCCACGACTGGATGTCGTTGGACAGCGGCACCTTCTCGGGCAACCAGAAGTTGTTCACCAGGCGGTTCCAGACCTCGAGGTCCTTGTCGTCCTCGATGCGGTTCCAGTTGATGGCCTGGACGTGGTCCAGCAGCGGCAGTTTCTCGGTCATTCGGGTTTCTTCCTCAGAGGTTCGCTTAGTCGTCGACCGGCGTCACAGCATGCAGGAGACGCACTCCGCCATGTCGGTGCCTTCGAGCGCGAGCTGACGCAGGCGGATGTAGTAGATGGTCTTGATGCCCTTGCGCCACGCGTAGATCTGCGCGCGGTTGATGTCGCGGGTGGTGGCGGTGTCCTTGAAGAACAGCGTCAGCGACAGGCCCTGGTCCACGTGCTGCGTGGCCGCGGCGTACGTGTCGATGACCTTCTCGTAGCCGATCTCGTAGGCGTCCTGGTAGTACTCCAGGTTGTCGTTCGTCATGAACGGGGCCGGGTAGTAGACGCGACCGAGCTTGCCTTCCTTGCGGATCTCGATCTTCGACGCGATCGGGTGGATCGAGCTCGTCGAGTTGTTGATGTACGAGATCGAGCCGGTCGGCGGCACGGCCTGCAGGTTCTGGTTGTAGATGCCGTGCTTCTGGATGGACTCCTTCAGCCGGCGCCAGTCGTCCTGGGTCGGGATCGGGATGCCGGAGAACAGCTGCGCGACCTTCTCGGTCTGCGGCACCCACTCCTGCTCGATGTACTTGTCGAAGAACTCCCCCGACGCGTAGGTCGAGTCGGCGAAGCCCTCGAAGGCGGTGCCGCGCTCGATCGCGATGAGGTTCGAGGCGCGCAGCGCGTGGAACAGCACCGTGTAGAAGTAGATGTTCGTGAAGTCCAGGCCCTCTTCGGAGCCGTAGTGCACGTGCTCGCGGGCGAGGTAGCCGTGCAGGTTCATCTGCCCGAGACCGATCGCGTGCGACCGGTCGTTGCCGTCCTCGATCGAGCGCACCGAGCGGATGTGGCTCTGGTCGCTGACCGCGGTGAGGGCGCGGATGCTGGCCTCGACCGTCTTGCCCAGGTCGCCGCCGTCCATCGCCAGCGCGATGTTCATGGAGCCGAGGTTGCAGGAGATGTCCTTGCCGATCTCCTTGTAGGAGAGGTCCTCGTTGTACGTCGTGGGCGTGTTGACCTGCAGGATCTCCGAGCAGAGGTTCGACATGTTGATACGACCCTTGATCGGGTTCGCCTTGTTCACCGTGTCCTCGAACATGATGTACGGGTAGCCGGACTCGAACTGGATCTCGGCAAGGGTCTGGAAGAACTCGCGCGCGTTGATCTTGGTCTTCTTGATGCGCTCGTCATCGACCATCTCGCGGTACTTCTCGGTGACCGAGATGTCGCCGAACGGCACGCCGTAGACCTTCTCGACGTCGTACGGTGAGAAGAGGTACATGTCCTCGTCGTTCTTGGCGAGCTCGAAGGTGATGTCGGGGATCACGACGCCGAGCGACAGCGTCTTGATGCGGATCTTCTCGTCGGCGTTCTCACGCTTGGTGTCGAGGAACCGCAGGATGTCGGGGTGGTGCGCCGACAGGTACACCGCGCCGGCGCCCTGACGTGCACCGAGCTGGTTGGCGTAGCTGAAGCTGTCTTCGAGCAGCTTCATCACGGGGATGATGCCGCTGGACTGGTTCTCGATCTGCTTGATCGGGGCGCCCGCCTCGCGGATGTTCGACAGCAGCAACGCCACGCCGCCGCCGCGCTTTGACAGCTGCAGGGCGGAGTTGATGCCGCGGGCGATCGACTCCATGTTGTCCTCGATGCGCAGCAGGAAGCACGACACGAGTTCGCCGCGCTGTGCCTTGCCGGTGTTGAGGAAGGTCGGGGTGGCCGGCTGGAAACGCCCCGAGATGATCTCGTCGACGAGCTCGGTTGCGAGCGTCTCGTCACCGTCGGCCAGGCCCAGCGCCGTCATGACGACGCGGTCCTCGAACCGCTCCAGGTAGCGCTTGCCGTCGAAGGTCTTCAGCGTGTAGCTGGTGTAGTACTTGAACGCGCCGAGGAACGTGGCGAAGCGGAACTTCTTGCTGTAGGCGAAGTCGTGCAGCTGCTGGATGAACTCCATCGAGTACTTCGCCAGCACGGCCGGCTCGTAGTACTCCTTCTCGACGAGGTAGTCGAGCTTCTCCTGCAGGGAGTGGAAGAACACCGTGTTCTGGTTGACGTGCTGCAGGAAGAACTCCCGCGCCGCCCTCTTGTCGGCGTCGAACTGGATCTTGCCGTCCGGGCCGTAGAGGTTGAGCATCGCGTTGAGGGCGTGGTAGTCCATGCCCTCGAATCGCGCCTCGCTCTTGAAACCCATGTCGGTCAGTGCTGATTCCACCATTGCTCCAGTCCTTCGCTCACGCGATCGACGTCTTCTGGCGTGCCGAAAAGTTCGAGCCGATACAGGTGCGGCACGTTGCACTTGCGGCTGATGATGTCACCGGCGAGGCAGAAGGCCGCGCCGAAGTTGGTGTTGCCCGCGGAGATGACTCCGCGGATGAGGCGTCGGTTCTTCTCGTCGTTGAGAAACCGGATCACCTGCTTGGGAACGGCGCCCTTCTCCTCGCCCCGCCCCTGGCCGCCCCCGTAGGTGGGGGTGACCAAGACGAAGGGCTCGTCGACCTGCGGCGGCGCGTCGTTCGCGTGAACGGGGATGCGCACGGCGCGCATCCCGAGCTTCTCGATGAACCGCGCGGTGTTGCCGGAGACACTCGAGAAGTACACGAGCAGAGGTGCCTGCGTTGCCGTCAGCACATCAACTCCTTCCCGTATCGAGTGACCCGCCGCCCGTGCGGCAGGTCGAGATCAGGCCAGGCGCGACGCGAGCTCGTTGATCTTGTCGGGACGGAAGCCCGACCAGTGGTCCTCGTCGGTGACGACGACCGGAGCCTGCAGGTAGCCGAGCGACTTCACGTGCTCGAGCGCTGCGGCATCCTCAGAGACGTCGAGAACTTCGTATTCGATGCCCTTCGAGTCCAGTGCGCGGTAGGTCGCGTTGCACTGGACACAGGAGGGCTTCGTGTAAACCGTGATGGCCATGTCGAGTGTGTTCCCCTTCAAAAGTCTTCGCTGTGCCCGACCTCACCGTGCCGGGAGTCCAATACTACATATGGGTGCCGACGTTCCGAAGCACCACTAGGGATAGTAGTTACATCCGTGTAGTTTTCCACCGCTCTCCCCATGTACAACACATGTTGTCCACCGTTTCATCCACAGGACGCCATCTTCGTCGAGGCGGATCCAGCCGCTGAATCACGCGGGTCTCGCCCCGCCGCGGCAGATCCATCCACAGGCACCACGCTACGGACCCCCTCCGACACCGAACATCCTGTGGACTCGCCGCCCCGGCGTGTCGCCGCGGGTCCCGGTAGCGTGGATACACGTGGCGGGATATCGGGACCTTCTGCGCAGTCCGGGCGTGGCGCGCATCATGGCGGCGCAGCTGACGGCGCGCTTCCCCAACGGCATGACGAGCCTGGCCATCCTGCTGCACATCGAGAACGTCACCGGCTCCTACGGCGCCGCGGGACTCGTGCTGGCGGCGACGTCGGTGGGCCAGGCCGTGGCCGGCCCCGTGACCAGCCGGTGGATGGGCCGCTGGGGCATGCGCAAGGTGCTCACCCTGACGACCATCGTGTGCGCCGTCACGCTCACCACGCTGGCCTTCGTGCAGACGGTCGTGCCCGTATACATGCTGCTGGCGCTGGTGGCCGGCCTGTCGACTCCACCCGTGCAGCCGGCGGTGCGCACCATCTATCCGAAGATGGTCACCTCGCGCCAGCTGACACCGCTGTTCTCGCTCGACGCATCGCTGCAGGAGATCATCTGGATCATCGCGCCGGTGATGATCACGTTCATCGCCACGCAGGCCGGCACCGTTCCGGCGCTGGTGTGCATCGTGGTGATCCTGCTGGCCGGCTGCTCGTGGTTCATCCTCTCCCCCGAAGTCGGCCGCGTGCGCATTCCCCGCAGCCGCCGCAAGCTCGGCAAGGTGCTCACCCGTCCCGCGGTGATCCTCGCCACGGCGACCGGCTTCCTCCTCATCGGCGCCGCGGCGGCGGTGGAGGCGGGCGTGGTCGCCACCTTCGACCACGGCGGACTCGAGGCCGGCCTCGTGCTCGCGGTGTTCTCGGTCGGCAGCCTTGCCGGCGGGCTCGGGTTCGGCCACATCCCCATCGGCCGCTGGGCGATGGCGCGCCGGTTCGCGATCGTCGCCGCGGGCTTGTGCCTCGCGATGGTGTCGCTCGATATCTGGTGGCTCGGCGGCTCGCTGCTGATCGCCGGTGCAGGCGTCGCGCCCGCCCTCGCGGTGATGTTCGCCATGACGACGGCGAGCGTGAAATTCAGCGACACCGCCGAGGCGTTCGGCTGGGTCGGCACCGGTCAGCTGATCGGCTCGGCCGCGGGGTCGGCGACCGCCGGGTTCCTCATCGACGGCGTGGGACCGCAGGGCGCGTTCGTCGCCGGCGCCCTGTTCGCCGTGGCCGGCGTGCTCGTCTCGATCGTGTTCGTGCGCGGCTTCCCCGACCTGCGCGGCCGCGACGCCAGCCCCATCCCCGACACCGAGCCCGTTCCCCTCGTCACCTGACGCGGCGACGGCGACACCTCACGCGGCGATGCGAGCCAGCAGGAACAGCACCGCCTGCGCGTACGCGTCGGCGGGCTCCGGATGCCGGAACCGGTGGCGCGCGCCATCGACTTCGATCTCCACCTCGTAGATGTCGGGAAGCCGCACGAGCGAGCGGAACGCGCCCCGCAGCATCTCGCGCAGCTGCGCCTCGGAAGGCAGCCACAGCGCATCGCCCAGGGCGACGGAGTCCAGCGCCCACTCCGTGGTGCCGTTGAAGGCCAGCAGCGTGCCGGTCGGATAGCTGCGCGCCTCGATCGTCATGTCGCTGACGGTGAAGACGTCGGCCTCGAACTCGGGCTCGTCCAGCTGGAAGCGGTCACCCGAACGCGGCCGCCAGCTGAGGCCGGCGGCGCGCAGTTCCCGGGCCAGGTCGGTGGAGATCACTTCACCATCATCCCCCGCCACAGCGCGGTCAGGGCGGCGGAATCGGTCGGGACCCCGCACCCCCGCCAGACCTAGGCTGGGGGCATGCCCTCCCCCGTGACCCTGCCCCGGTACGCCTGGGGCGAGCCGTCGTCGTCGCACCGCGCCCTGCTGCTGCACGGCCTGGGGTCCAACGGACTTCTCATGTGGCTCTACGGCACGGCCCTGGCGGATGCCGGCTGGCACGCGACCGCCGTGGACCTGCGCGGCCACGGGGTGGCGCCCCGGGCGCTGGACTACACGATCGCGGCGTACGCCGCCGACGTCGCCGCCACCGAGCCGGAGGGCCCCGGCGCCACCCCGTGGGACCTCGTCGTCGGCCACTCCCTCGGCGGGGCCGCCGCCACCGTCGCCGCGGCCGCGCACCCGGAGTGGACCCGCCGGCTGATCCTCATCGATCCCGGCATCCTGCTCGCCGGCCACGACCGCGCCATCGTGCGCAACAGCCAGGCCCGCGCCTTCGCCGACCCGTCCGAGGCGGCCGTGCGCGCGGAGCACCCGACCTGGCATCCGAACGACATCGAACTCAAGGCCCTCGCGGCCCGACAGGCGAGCCGTTGGGCGGTGGAGCAGACGAGCGAGCAGAACGGCGTGTGGGACGTGCGCGAGGATGCGGCGCGGCTGAGCGTGCCCACCCACGTCATCGCCAGCGACCCCGAGGTGTACTCGATCTTCACGGGCGCCGTGGTCGACGACGTGCTCGCCAATCCGCAGGTCACCATGTCGGTCGTCACCGGCGCCGGGCACTCGCCGCACCGCGATAAGCCCGCAGACACGCTCCGTCACCTCAGGAAGGCACTCTCATGACCGCTTTCGATCCCGCGAGCCTGTTGCCGGACGACCTGATCGAGCGCATCCGCGCGCGCGCTGCGGGGCACGACAGCGACAACACCTTCCCCCACGACGACCTCGCCGACCTCGCCGCCGCCGGCTACCTGGCCGTGCTCGCCCCGACCGAGCTGGGCGGCGGGGGCCTGAATCTCGCCGACGTCTCGCTGCTGCAGCAGCGGCTCGCGGGCGCCGCGCCCGCCACCGCGCTCGCGGTCAACATGCATCTGGTGTGGACCGGCGTCGCCAAGGTGCTGCGCGATCGCGGCATCCATGACCTCGACCATGTGCTCGAGGGCGCGGTGGCCGGGGAGGTCTACGCCTTCGGCATCAGCGAAGCAGGCAATGACCTCGTGCTGTTCGGCAGCGACACCGATGCCGCGCCCCGCCCCGACGGCGGCTACGCGTTCACCGGCATCAAGATCTTCACCTCGCTCGCCCCGGTGTGGACGCAGCTGGGGCTGCACGGCCTGGACACCACGTCTGCCGACGCGCCCCGGCTGGTCTACGGCTTCGTACCCCGCAGCGAGGAGCAGGAAGGGCGCGTGGTGACCCGCGACGACTGGGACACCGTGGGCATGCGGGGCACGCAGTCCCGCACCACCGTGCTGCACGCGGCGGTGGCACCCGCCGACCGCATCGCCCGGCGCATTCCGCCCGGGCCCAGCCCCGACCCCATCGTGTTCGCGATCTTCAGCGTCTTCGAGCTGCTGCTCGCTTCGGTGTACACCGGCCTCGCCCGGCGGGCGCTCGACGTGGCCGTCGACACGGCGGCGCGACGACGCTCGAAGAAGACCGGGCTCACGTACAGCCAGGATCCCGACATCCGCTGGCGCGTGGCCGACATGGCGATCGCGTACGACGCGCTCCCACCCCAGCTCGCCGCGCTCTGCCGCGACGTCGACGCGCGGGCCGACCACGGCCCGCGCTGGTTCTCGCTGCTCGCCGGGGTCAAGCACCGCGCCGTGACCACGGCCAAGGCGGTCGTCGACGATGCCGTGCTGGTGGCCGGCGGCTCGTCGTACTTCGCCGGCGCAGAACTCGGCCGGCTGTACCGGGACGTGCTCGCGGGCCTCTTCCACCCCTCCGATCCGGAGTCCGCGCACGCGACGGCGGCCACCGCCTGGCTGGGCCCGGTCGGGTGACCCGCGTGCGAGGATGACGGAATGTCCCGCACCCCCCTCGCCGCGCTGAGCCCGGCCGACCAGGTGCGCCGGCGCGCCCTCGGACGGATGAAGGCCGTCGCACTCGGAGCGCT
The DNA here is from genome assembly GCF_030246905.1 of Microbacterium sp. zg-Y818. Taxonomy (NCBI): domain Bacteria; kingdom Bacillati; phylum Actinomycetota; class Actinomycetes; order Micrococcales; family Microbacteriaceae; genus Microbacterium; species Microbacterium sp. zg-Y818. The sequence goes on from NZ_CP126741.1 coordinate 2,077,978, forward strand.
GGTGTTCATGGCAGTCGTCTTCGCCGTGTCGTTCCCGCTGCAGAATGACGTGCCGTGGCTCGCCTACGTGCGGGCCGCCGCCGAAGGCGGCATGGTGGGCGCGCTGGCGGACTGGTTCGCGGTCACGGCTCTGTTCCGGCATCCGCTCGGCATCCCCATCCCGCACACCGCGATCATCCCCAGCCGCAAAGACGAGATCGGGCGCACCCTCGGGGAGTTCGTCGAGACCAACTTCCTCTCCACCGAGGTCGTGCGCACCAAGCTGGAGTCGATCAGCGTGTCGCGCCGCCTCGGCGAGTGGCTGGCGAGCCCCGAGCATGCTGCGCGCGTCACGGACGAAGGCTCGGCGATGGCCGCCGGCGTGCTGCGCGCCCTCAGCGACAGCGACGTGCAGGACCTCATCGCAGACGTCGCGCGCGAGCACCTCGTCGAGCCGGACTGGGGCCCCTCCGTTGGCGGATGGCTGGCGCGCCTGGTCGACTCCGGCGCACATCACGGCGCGGTCGACATGGCGGCGGACTCCGTCGGCGTCTGGCTCGAAGGCAACCGCGAGTCCTTCGACGGCCTGGTCTCGAGCCGCCTGCCCTCGTGGGTGCCCTCGATGGTGCTGCGCCTCATCGACGACACGCTCTACAAAGAGGCGCTGTCGTTCGTCCGCGATGTGCGGGGCCACCCCGACCACGCCGCGCGCCGCGCGATCGACCAGTACCTCACGCGGCTCGCCGACAGCCTGCAGAACGACCCGGCCACCATTGGCCGCTTCGAAGACGCCAAGTCGGGCGTCTTCGACTCCCCCCGGGTGCGGGAGCTCGCCGCCGAGGCCTGGGACACCACCAAGTCCGGCCTGCTCCGCTCGCTCTCCGATCCCAATAGTGGCCTGCGCGCGCGCATGACCCAGGCACTCATCGACTCCGGCACGCGCCTGTCGACGGACACCGCGCTGCAGCAGCGGGTCGACGGCTGGGCGACGGATGCCGCGGTCTTCCTGGTCGACCGGTACCGGCACGACATCGCCTCGATCATCACCGAGACCGTCGAACGGTGGGACCCCGCCGAGACCACCGAGAAGATCGAGCTCATGGTCGGCCGGGACCTGCAGTACATCCGCCTCAACGGCACCGTCGTCGGCGCGCTGGCGGGACTCACCATCTTCACCATCGCGCACGCCCTGGTGGGCTGACTACCCTGGGCGCATGGGCGACACCGTCGAGCTGCTGTTCAGCTACGGCTCGCTGGAGGGCGGCGGGCTGCAGCTCGACACCTTCGGGCGGGTCGTGCACACCGAACCCGACGTGCTGCCCGGATACACGACCTCGCTCACGGAGCGGCCCGACCCCCGCATCACCGACCGCATCGGCCCTGTCCCGCAACGCGAGCTGCGCCGCACCGGCGACCCGCGCGACAAGATCATCGGCACGGTGCTGCGCCTCAGCGAGGCGGAACTGGATGCCGCCGACGAGCTGCTGAGCCCGCCGTTTCACCGCCGGCCCGTGACGCTCGAAAGCGGACGCGGCGCGTGGGTGTACGTGGTGGCGACGACATGATCCGCCTCGCGCTGGCGCGGCACGCCAAGAGCGAGTGGGGCTCACCCGGGATCGCAGACCACGACCGTCCGCTGAATCAGCGCGGGCTGCGCGACGCGCCGATCATGGCCGCGCGCCTGGCCGACAGCGGCTTCGTGCCCGACGCGATCGTGACGTCCACGGCCCTCCGGGCCCGAACGACCGCCGCGGTCTTCGGCGAGCGCTTCGGGCTCGAGCCCGTGCTGCGTCCGGGGCTCTACGGAGCGCCGGCCGAAGAGCTGCTCGAGGCAGCCGTGCACCAGGGCGCCCCGTCGGTGCTGGTCGTCGCCCACGACCCGGGCATGAGCGTGCTCGCCGCCCGGCTGTCGGACGACGCGATCGGCCACATGCCCACCTGCGGGGTGGCCACCTTCACCTGGCGCGATCAGGACGACTGGGAGGTCGCGGCGGCCCTCGACCCCGACGAGTGGACGTTCGACTCGCCGCGCTGATCCTGGCGGCGGCCGGTCGGGTCAGACGACGCCGGTGCGCACCACGAGCTCGGGTTCGATGAGGCGGCCACCGGGCTCCGCACCGCTGACGAGCAGGTCGAGCACCGCCTCGGCCACCTGCTCGGGGCGCTGCTCCACGCTGGACAGCCCCAGTGCGGCCGCGACGGGGGTGTTGTCGAAACCCACGACGGTCACGTCGGCCCTGCCTGCGTGCGAGGCCGCGAGGTGCGCACCGACGGCGAGGGTGTCACTCGCGCACACGACGGCATCCACCGTCGTCGTCGCGAGCAGCAGCTCGATCTCGGTGCGAGCGGCCTGGACCGTGTCCAGACTCGTGCGGCGGAGGTCTTCGGCGGCATCCTCCCCCATCGCCTCGCGCCATCCGCGCTCGCGGTCATCCCCGGTGCCGCTGCCGCGCGGCCAGCCGAGAAAGGCCACCCGGCGCCCGTGACCGCGCGCGAACGCTGTGGCCGCGCGTGTGCCGGCTGCGCCGTCGACGTCGACCCAGGCGTGGTCGGCAACAGTCCACTCGGCGCCCCACGGCCGCCCGAAGGACACGAACGGCAGTCCCACCTCGCGCAGCCAGGCGGTGCGAGGGTCGCATTCGACCGTGCCGGTCAGCACGACGCGGTCGATCTCGCCGCCGTCGCGCAGAGCCCGCAGCCTCTCGAGCTCCTCCTGGGCGTCGGTGGCGGCGTAGACCAAGATGCCGAGACCCCGGGGTGTGGCGCGGTCGGTGAGTGCGTGCACGAACCGGTCGAGCACGACCCCCGAGATGCCCCCGCTGTAGGGGTCGAGGTGCACGCCGATGGTGTCGCTGCGCCGCGTACGCAATCTACGCGCCGCCATCGACGGGGCGTAGCCGAGCTGCACGATGGCGTTCTCAACGCGCTCACGGGTACCCGCGCGCACCACCGCGGGACTGTTCAGCACATTCGACACCGTCTGGCGGGACACCCCCGCGAGGCGCGCGACGTCCTCGACCGTCGGCTGCCGCATCGTCGCCTCCCGCTGACCGTCGCCCGCGCATCCCGTTGACACACTCTCCCGTCCGACTTAGCTTGTCACCACCGGCGGGATTTTGAACGATCAAATTCGGGCGTCCGGTCCGCTCCGCCGAGGCATCGAAGGAGATTCCCATGAAGCGACACACTGCGGTTCGCCTGCTGGGCGCCGGAGCTCTCGCCGCCACCGCCGCGCTCGTGCTGGCCGGGTGCGGGCAGGGATTCGCCGGCGACTCCGGCGGCGCATCGGACTCGGACGACGGGCTGACCGACTCCGACGACCCGATCCGCGTGATGATCGGCTCCAGCGGCGAGGCCGAGACGGCTGCCGTCGAAGACGCCGTCGCGGCGTGGGCCGCGGACGAGGGGGTCGACGCCGAGGTCGTCGCCGCGACCAACCTCAGCCAGGAGCTGGCGCAGGGCTTCGCCGCCGGCTCTCCTCCCGACCTGTTCTACCTCTCCACCGACCAGCTCGCCGGATTCGTCGAGAACGGCTCGGTGCGCGCCTACGGCGATCTGCTCGACAACAAGGACGACTTCTACCCCTCCCTGGTGGCCAACTTCACCGTGGACGGCGAATTCGTCTGCGCGCCGAAGGACTTCTCGACGCTGGCGCTCATCATCAACACGACCCTGTGGGAGCAGGCCGGACTCACCGAGGCGGACATCCCGACGACGTGGGATGAACTCGCGACGGTCGCTCAGACCCTGACCACCGACGGCCGCGTGGGCCTCGCCTTCGGCGCGGAGTACCAGCGGGTGGGCGCCTTCATGGCAGAAGCCGGCGGGCGGCTGGTCAACGAGGACGGCACCGAGGCGGTCGCCGACTCCCCCGAGAACGTCGAGGCCCTCACCTACGTCAAGGAGCACCTTGCCGACGGCACGTTCGCCTTCGCCGCCGACGTCGGCGCGGGCTGGGGCGGCGAGGCGTTCGGCAAGGAGCTGGCGGCGATGGTGATCGAAGGCAACTGGATCACCGGCGGGCTGAGCGCCGACTACCCCGACGTGCAGTACACCGTGGCCGAGCTTCCCGCCGGTCCTGCCGGTGAGGGCACGCTGCAGTTCACCAACTGCTGGGGCATGGCCGCGGACAGCCCCAACCAGGAGGGGGTGCTCGACCTCGTCGAGTACCTGACGGACACCCAGCAGCAGCTGGCGTTCTCCGACGCCTTCGGTCCCATGCCTTCGATCGAGTCGGCGGCAGCCGACTGGGAGCAGGCGAACCCCGAGCTCGCACCCTTCCTCGCGGGCTCCGCGTACGCGATCGGCATGCCGACCAACGTGGGCGTCGGTGAAGTGCTCACCGACTTCAACGCGCAGCTCGAGTCGCTGGCGACGGGCGATCCGCAGCAGATTCTGCAGACGGTGCAGTCCAACCTCGAGGCCGTGGTCGGCGGCTGACGTGGCCACCGCCGCGCCGGCGTCCCACCGCAGCCGCTCGTCCGGCGGCATCCGTCGCGGTGAGGGCGCCGCGGGGTGGCTGTTCACCCTGCCGATCGTCGTGATCCTCGGGCTGTTCCTCTTCATCCCCGTCCTCATGGCGCTGTGGGTCAGCTTCTCGGATTGGAGCGGACGCGGCAGCCCTCTTTCTTCGACCGTGTCGTTCATCGGTCTCGACAACTACGCCGCCATCACCACCGGCGGGGGCCTCGCCGAGCGCAACTTCGGCATCGCACTGCGCAACAACGCCTGGTACGTGCTGCTGGTCGTGCCGCTGCAGACGGCGCTGTCGCTGTTCCTCGCGGTGCTGGTCAACCGCGCGGTGCTGCGCGGCCGGGGGTTCTTCCGCACCGCGTTCTATTTCCCTTCGGTCACCAGCTCCGTGGCCATCACCGTGCTGTGGCTGTTCCTCTTCTCCACGACCGGCGTCATCAACGAGGTGCTGTCGTGGATCGGCATCGCCGGGCCGAACTGGTTCAACGACCCGCGCGGCATCGTCCACATCGCCCTGGGCGCCGGCGGCGAACCGGGTCCCGCTGCGCTGACGTCGGGGCAGTTCCTGGGCGTCACCTGGTGGGACTGGCTCGCCGGGCCGTCGGTGGCGATGACCGCCTTCATCCTGATGGCAGTGTTCACCACCAGCGGCACGTTCATGCTGCTCTTCCTCGCGGCGCTGCAGAACATCGGCGCAGAGCTGAGCGAAGCGGCGATGATGGACGGCGCCAACGCCTGGCAGCGCTTCTGGTTGATCACGCTCCCCCAGCTGCGCCCGACGCTGTTCACGGTGCTGACTCTGGGGCTGATCGGATGCTGGCAGGTGTTCGACCAGATCTACACCGGCACCCAGGGCGCGCCCGGCAAGACCACGATCACCCCCGCCTACCTGTCGTACACGTCGGCCTTCACCGATCAGCAGTGGGGAATCGGCGCGGCGATCTCGTTCATCCTGTTCCTCATCATCATCGTGTTCACCGTGTTCCAGCGCTGGGCGCTGCGCGAACGGGCGGTCTCGATGCGGCGCCGCCGGCCGTATGAGCAGGCCGTCGCCGCCGCTGCTGCCGCTCGCGGGAAGGAAGCGCCATGACCACCACCACGGCCCTCACCCAGGAGGCCCTCTTCGATCAGCCGCCCGACCGTCCGGCGCGGCGCCCCCGCCGACTGCCACCGGGGCGCCTCACGATGCAGGTGCTGCTGTACGTGCTGCTCATCCTGCTGGCGATCATCTACATCTTCCCGTTCCTCGTGCAGGTGGCGACCTCGTTCAAGACCGACAACGAGGCCACCACCGACGCCGTCTCGCTGATCCCTGCGACCGTCAGCTTCGCCGCCTACGAGCGCCTCTTCACCCGCAGCGACTTCCCCCTGTGGTTCGCCAATTCGGCGGTCGTCACGGTGCTCGTGACCCTCGGCCGTGTGTTCTTCGTCTCCCTCGCCGGCTACGCCCTGGCACGCCTGCGGTTCCGCGGACGCGGTTTCGTGTTCGCCATGGTGGTCGGCGTCATGGCCGTCCCCTCGGTGGTGCTGCTGATCCCCAAGTTCCTGGTCCTGAACCAGCTCGGCATCTACGACTCCTACGCCGGCATGGTCATACCCCTGCTGGTGGATGCCGCGGGGGTGTTCATCATGAAGAACTTCTTCGAGTCCATCCCGCCGTCGGTGGAGGAGCAGGCGCGCATCGACGGGGCGGGGACCTTCCGCATCTTCTGGTCGATCGTGCTGCCGATGGCCCGCCCCGCCGTCGTGACGATCGTGATCCTCTCGTTCCAGGGGTCGTGGAACGAGCTGAGCCACTTCATCGTGTCGACGCAGTCCCCGGAGCTGACCACCCTCACCAAGGGCGTCGCCTCGCTGGCATCGGGCCAGCTCAGCCAGGGCAACCAGTACCCCTTGAAGCTCGCCGCCGCGGCGATCATGACGATCCCCGTCGCGGTGATGTTCTTCATCTTCCAGAAGCGGATCATGAACACGACCGAGGGCGCGGTCAAGGAATGAGTGCGGGCTGGCAGCCGTTCCTCTCGGACCGCGTCGTGGCGCTGCGTGCCCCGACCCAGGTCTGGTCGGGGCGCGACGGTGACGCCGGGGGCACCGCCATCGAGGGGATCTACCACGGCGACACCCGCTTCCTGAGGCACGTGCGCCTCGAATACCGCGCGCCCGAGGGAAAGTGGCAGCCACCCGAGCCCATTTCCGTGATGTCCCGCGATGCCGCCACGGTGATCTTCGGGAGCCTGCTGCGCGGCGTCGACGACGCCACGCCCGACCCGAAGGTGCGTCTGGAACGCCTCCGCGAGGTGCGCAGCGGTGTCGTGACCGAGACGCTGCGACTGCATTCACACCTGAACCGGCCGCTCGTCGTGCTGCTGCGCGTTCGCCTCACCCCCGACTTCTCGCCGCTGCAGGAGGTGAAATCCGGGGCGGCGCCTCGCACGGACTGGTCCGCCACCGGCGCGGGATCCACCGTGCAGGTGCGCCGCGGGCAGACGTGCATCGATCTGGTGGCACCGACGGCCACCACAACCGTGGACGAGCCGGGCAACGAGGTGACGCTCGTCTGGCAGGTGCGCTGCGAGCCCCGCTCTTCGACCGAGGTGACGTGGCGGGCGCAGCTGGTCGATCCGGCGCTGGTCGTGCTGCCCGCCGGGCGCCCCGTGCCGTGGTCAGTGGAACTCCCGGAGCAGATCGACCCCCGGCTGCGCATGTGGGTGCACTACGCGCTGTCCGATCTCGACGCCCTGCGCCTGGCGCTGCCCATTGCGCCTCATGACGAATTCTTCGCCGCCGGCGCCCCGTGGTTCTTCACGCTCTTCGGACGTGACTCCCTGTGGACCGCGCGCATGCTGCTGCCGGTGGACACCACGATGGCGGCATCCACCCTGCGTGTGCTCGCCCGACTGCAGGGCACGAAAGACGATCCGGAGAGCGCCGAACAGCCGGGCAAGATCGCGCACGAGCTGCGGGCGGTGGAATTCGCCATGCCGGGCGAAGGCATCGTGCTGCCTCCGCTGTACTACGGCACCGTCGACGCCACACCGCTGTGGGTGTGCCTGCTCGTGGATGCCGCGAGCGCCGGCATGCCCGAGGACGACGTGCGCCAGCTGCTTCCGAACCTGCGGGCAGCGCTCGAGTGGATCGACCACGCCGCCGCCGACGGTTTCGTGGAATACCTCGATGAGACCGATCATGGGCTGTCGAACCAAGGATGGAAGGACTCCGGCGACTCGATCCAGTGGCGCGACGGCACCCTGGCGGCAGGACCCATCGCCCTGTGCGAGGTGCAGGGCTACGCCTACGAGGCCGCGGCCGGGGCTGCCGCGCTGCTGGACAGTCTGGGCGAGCCCGGCGGCGAGCGCCTGCGCGCGTGGGCGGAGTCTCTGCGGGACCGTTTTCGCGATCGGTTCTGGGTGCAGACGCCAGAGGGCCGGTACCCCGCGATCGCGCTGGACCGCGACGGCCGAGGCGTCGACACGCTGACCAGCAACATCGGTCATCTGCTGGGCACCGGCATCCTCTCCCCCGCAGAAGAGGCCGAGGTCTCCGCGTTGCTGGTCGGGCCCACGATGTCGTCCGGGTTCGGTGTGCGCACCATGTCGACGGCCGCGGCGGGATACTGGCCGCTCAGCTACCACGGCGGGAGCGTCTGGGCCCACGACTCCGCGATCATCGCCCGCGGCATGGCGCGTGCGGGACGTGAGGAAGACGCCCGCGTCGTCGTCGAAGGGCTGCTCGCGGCGGCGGAGGCGTTCGAGTTCCGCATGCCGGAGCTTCACGCCGGGGATGCCGCGACGACCGCCCCGGCGCCGGCACCGTATCCGGCGGCGTGCCGACCGCAGGCCTGGTCGGCGGCCGCGGCGATCGTGTGCCTGCAGATCGCGACGCGGCGCTGACGGGGCCGGGCGACGGCGCCCGACGGTCGTGCGCGGCGATGCCCCGTCGACGGCCGACGGCGTCACGGATAGGCTCACCGGATCGACGACGGAAGGACGCACCGATGCGCGCTGCACGTTTCCACGGCAAAGAGGACCTCCGCGTGGAGGAGATCGACGAGCCCAGCCCCGGTCCGGGTCAGGTGAAGCTGCGCAACGGTTACTCGGGCATCTGCGGGTCGGACCTGCACGTCTACTACACGCCGGAGGCCGCCGGCATCGACATGGAGCATCCGCACCCGATCACCGGGGCGATGCCCCCGCAGGTGCTGGGGCACGAGTTCGCCGGCACGGTCGTCGAAGTGGGTGAGGGCGTCGAGGGCATCTCGGTCGGGGACCGCGCGGCGGTCTGGCCCATCTACTACTGCGGTGAATGCCCTGCGTGCCGCAAGGGCATGTACAACGTGTGCCAGAAGATTGGGTTCCACGGGCTGACCTCCGACGGCGGCGGCATGGCCGAGTTCACCACTGTGCCGGCGTCGATGCTGCATGTTCTCCCCGAGAACGTCGACCTGCGACTGGGCGCCCTCGTGGAGCCGATGTCGGTGGCGTGGCACGCCGTCTCGCTCGGCGACGTGCCCGCAGGCGGCTCGGCGTTGGTCGCGGGAGCGGGACCCATCGGCATCGGCGTGTGGTTCGCCCTCCGCGCCCAGGGCGTGGACCGCGTGCTCGTCTCGGAGCCGAGCGCGCAGCGCCGGGCGATCATCGAGGCGCTCGGTGCGCGCACCGTCGACCCGGTGGACGGTGACCTCGCCGCGGCCGTCGCCGAACTCACCGACGGCGACGGCGTGGACGTCGCATTCGACGCTGCCGGGGCGGGTCCCGCCATCACCTCGGGGCTCGCCAGCCTGACCCCCGGTGGCCGGGTCATCGTGGTCGCCCTGCACGAGCGGGCCATGGAGTTCAACCCCACGCAGCTCGTCATGGCCGAGACCGGCATCGCCGGCAGCCTCGCCTACCTTCCCGAGGACTTCGACGCCGTCATCGCGGCGATGGCCGCCGGGGCGTACGACACGACGGGATGGGTCGAAGAAGTGGACATCGACGGCGTGGTCGACGCCTTCCACCGGCTGCGCTCGGGAGCCGGCGCGAAGATCCTCGTGCGCGCCTGAGGCTCAGTCCACCGCTGCGACGCGGCCGCCGGTGAGGGCGACCAGCTCGTCGAAAGTCAGCGGGAACACGGTGTGCGGCGTGCCCGCGGCCGCCCAGATCTCGGGGAACTCCGCGAGCATTTCGTCCACGATCGTCGGGAGGGGCGCGGGGTGGCCGGTGGGAGCCACTCCCCCTATCGCCTGACCCGTGGCATCCCTCACCTGCTGTGCGGTGGCCCGCTCGATACGCCGGCGGCCCAGCCGGGCGGCGAGCGCGGCGGTGTCGACACGGTGCGCACCGCTGGTCATCACCAGCAGCGGCTCGCCGTCCGACCAGAAGACGAGGCTGTTCGCGATGGCGCCGACCTCGACCCCGAGGGCGGCGGCGGCCTGCGCAGCGGTGGCGGCGGCATCAGGCAGCACGACGATCTCGCCCGGAATGCCGGATGCCCGAAGCGCCGCGTGAACGAGCTTGCTGCGAGGAGGGAGGTGCGCTGTCACGCTCCTCAGCCTAGAGTCAGGCCATGGCCGACCTGTTCGACGTCGACAAACCCGCCCACGCCATGGCCCGTACGCGCCTGAGCACCGATCTCATCGCCTGGCTGGTGACCACCACCGCCGAAGGACGCCCGCACCCGACACCGGTGTGGTTCTTCTGGCACGACGGCGCCATCACGATCCTCAGCGAGCCGGACACCCTCAAGGTGAAGCATCTGGAGCGGGGGTCGCAGGCCGTCGTGCACCTCGACTCGGGCGGGGCGTTCGGTGACGACATCGTAGTGCTGCACGGCGACGCGCGCCTCGAGCCGGACGGCGCGGCCCCCTGGCTCGAAGAGTTCCGCGAGCCGTACGACGCGAAGTACCACAGCGCGATCGCCGCCTACGGCATGCCGCTGGAGCAGTTCGGCCACACGTTCTCGACGCGCATCGTGTTCACGCCGACGCGCCTGGTGGCCTGGGGCGGCTGAGCCGGGCCTCGATCCGGCGGCACCGGTCATGCACAATGGGGAATGATGCCGCAACGCCGCGGCTTCGGGAGTGCAGCCCACAAGGCCCGCCGAAAGAGGATCGCGATGACCACCGCCCTGCCCTTGCCTGATGTCACCCACGAGCGCGTGGAGGTGATCACGGGGCGACGGAGTGGCCTGTTCCTCGTCGTCGCCCTGCACTCCTCGGTTCTCGGGTCCGCCCTCGGCGGCGCCCGCCTGTGGACGTATCCGCACTGGAGCGACGCGCTCGGCGATGCCCTGCGCCTCTCGGCCGCGATGACCCTGAAGAACGCCGCGGCAGGTCTCGATGCCGGCGGTGGCAAAGCCGTGATCGGGCTCGAGCCCGGCACCGTGCTCGACACTGCACGCCGCCGGGCCGCCTTCCTCGACCTCGGCGACGCCGTGGAATCCCTCGGCGGTCTGTACCGCACCGCGGAGGACGTCGGCTCAACCACCGACGACATGCTGGTGGTGTCCGAGCGCACCGCCCACGTGGTGGGCCTCCCCAACGCCGTCGGCGGCTCCGGGGAGCCCGCCGGCCCCACGAGCCTCGGTGTCTACGAGTCGCTGCGCGCCACCCTCGAACGCGTCACCGGCTCCCCGGATGTCGCCGGCCGCCGCATCACGATCTCCGGCCTCGGCCAGGTCGGGAGCCGACTCGCGGTGCGCCTGTCCGCCGAAGGCGCCGCCCTCACGGTCACGGACGTCAACCCCGCCAAGCGGCACCTCGCCGCCGACCTGGGCGCCGCGTGGGTCGAGCCCGGCACTGAGCACCTGACGCCCGCCGACGTCTTCGTTCCGGCCGGCATCGGCGGCCTGCTCACCGACGACGTCATCGACGCCCTCGATGCCACCGCCGTCTGCGGCCCCGCCAACAACCCCCTGGCGTCCCATGCCGGGGCGGATCGGCTGGCCGCCCGTGGCATCCTCTACGCCCCCGACTTCGTCGTCAACGCCGGCGGCGTCATCTACCTCGACTCCGCGGCGAAGCAGCTGGGCACCCGCCCGCAGATCTTCGAGCGGGTCGCGGGCATCGGCGACACGCTGCGGCGCATCTTCGACGAAGCCGCCGAAGCCGGCGTCACCCCGCTGGCCGCGGCGGAAGAGCTCGCCGCGGAGCGCCTGGCGGCAGGGTCGCGAGAGACCGCCCTGACCTAACAACGCGCGTGGGTCTTCCTCGCCTCCGCCGGTCGTGACATCGTGTGCCCCATGAGCGCATCGGGCACGACCGGCGGCACCTCGAGGACAGGCGGCGGCGCCCTCGCCTCACGGCTGAACCGCCTGCGGGCGGGGGTACTCGGAGCAAACGACGGCATCGTGTCGGTCGCGGCCGTCGTGGTCGGCGTCGCCGGCGCCAACGCGCAGTCGTCGCACGTCATCACGGCGGGAGCTGCCGCCCTCATCGGCGGCGCCATATCGATGGCCGTCGGCGAGTACGTGTCGGTCAGCAGCCAGCGCGACACCGAGCGCGCACTGATCGAGAAGGAGAAGAACGAGCTGCGCGACACCCCCGGTGATGAGCTCGACCAGCTCACTGGGGTGTACCGCGACAGAGGGCTGTCAGAGGCGACGGCGCGGCAGGTCGCTCAGGAGCTGACCGAGCAGGATGCCCTCGGCTCGCACCTCGAGGCCGAGTACGCGATCAGCCGCGAGGGGGTCGTGAGCCCGTGGGCGGCGGCCTTCACCTCGGGCATCGCGTTCGTGCTGGGAGCGATCCTGCCCATGGCGGCGATCCTGCTGCCGCCGGCCGACTGGCGCGTGCCGGCGACCTTCGTCACGGTACTGATCGCGCTCGCGGTCACCGGCGCCGTCGCCGCCCGCATGAGTGGCGCGCCGGCGCTGCGTGCCATGACCCGAACGGTGGTGGGCGGCGCGCTGGCCCTCGGCGCGACGTGGGCGGTGGGCCTGCTGCTGGATACCACCGGCGTGGTCTAGCCTTCCGCGGGCCACGTGGCCGCCGGCCCGCGGGATCGGCGTGCACAACGACGCCGATCCCGGCGGAAGTCACCGGCCCCGGGGGCCTGACGCCGCCCGACGCCTACGCGTTGCCGACGTTGTGCACGCCGACGGTCCCGCCCCGCGTCAGTCCAGAGCCACCGTGGCCGGCGCCTCGAGCCGCGCCGAGGTCACCCGGGCGCCCGTGGGCACGCGTCCCCCGCCGATGAGCACCTGCGCGTCGGGGTGCGGCGGCAGGATCTCGATCGCGACGCGCTGCGCCCCCCGCCGATCGTGCGAGGGGATACGCCACGGCTCGCCGCGGTAGATCGCATCCGACAGCAGCCGGTCGCCGACCCACGCCCGCGCGACATCGCCCTCCCAGTCGATCACGAGGGTCCCCTCCGCGTCGTCGGGGAGATCGAGGGCGATCTGGGCGGCGCCGCTCCAGTCGGTGGGGATCGACGCGCGCCCGTTGGGGGCGGCGTGCCGCTCGGGCGGCGTGCCGGCGGCGCGCACGGTCGTGACCGCGACGTCGGCGCGTCGCGGCGACGCCGAACCCACGGCGACCCAGCCGTCGTCGGTCAGCCGCTGCACCTCGCCGGCGGCGAACAGCTCGACACGGTCCGGCGCAACCGGGCCGTCCGCGAGCACGAGGTCATCGCCGCGCACGCCCAGTCGCAGGCCGTCGGTCTCGCTCAGCACGAGCACGCGGGCGACGACCTCCCCATCGATGACCAGCTCCGAGAGCTCCCCCGGACCGTCCAGCTCCGCCGGGCGCACCTCGGCGTCGGCGTCGAAGCGGGCGGGGATGCCGTCGGTCGCCGTGAGCACCAGCAGCGGAGCCCCGCGCCAGGTGACCTGTGTCAGCGGCTGCGCCGTCGCCCAGCGCACCGTGGCGGCGCCGACGCGCAGTCCGAACGGCCAGACGAACGCCGCACCGGAGGGGATGTCCACGGCGGGGAACTCGACCTCGCCGGCATCCGTCGTCACGCCGAACGCGACGCCGGCGTGGGCAGGCAGGGTGACGCCCGGCTGGTGGTTCACGACGAAGACGAACCCCGCGGAGCCGTCCGAGCGCACCGACCAGCGCAGCCCCTCGGCGTCGGGTGCGACGGGGGCATCGTCGGGGAACGATGCCGGCATGTCGGCCAGGAGCGCGCCCCACTGCTGCAGCAGGTGGTGCTGACGTCGCAGGCGATACCAGCTCGCGCGCGGCATCCCATCGACCGTCAAGGGCGCACCGAAGTCGTACGAGATGTCGGTGAAGTCGTTGGGTTCGCCGGTGGCGTGGGCCTCCTGCAGGCCGACGCGCGGGTTGCGGCCGTCGGAGAACATGTAATAGCCCTGCCACACGCTCCCCGACGCGAGCTTGGCGAGGGTCAGCGCATCGACGTCGTCGGCGGTCACGAGTGGGCGGCGGTGGTAGGCGGCCACCATGCCGGCCCCGATCTCGCAGGTCGCGAAGGGCAGGTCGTACTCGCGGGCCTCACCGGGCTCGCCGGTGCGGTGATCGGCTCCGATGCCGTCGTCGTCACGACGCGCCGACGGGTAGAAGTTGCTTTCGCTGCGGAGGTCCCGCACGTCGGAGGCCTCGATCCAGAACGAATCGGAGTACCCGCCGAACACCGGCAGCACGTCGTCGGGGAGGTCGGCCGCGCCCCAGCCTGTGGCCACCCAGAGCGGCGCCGAGAAGCCCACGCGCTCGGCCAGAGCGCGCAGCGTGCTCAGGTGCTGCGGCTGGTCGTAGAGCTCGTTGTCGACCTGGATGGCGAACAGCGGGATGCCGCGCACCTGCTCCTCGAGCAGGGTGTACCAGCGCTCCACCTCGGCGAGGTAGGCGGGATCGTCGGTGCGCACGGCCATGCCCGACTCGGCGATCCAGTCCGGCAGGCCGCCGTGGCGCGTCTCGGCGTGGGCGTAGGGACCGATGCGCAGCACGATCTCGAGCCCTTGTGCGCGCGCGGCGCGCAGGAACGCGCCCACGTCGAGGCCGCCGTCGAACGAGACCTCTCCGCGCACGGGCTCGTGGTGGTTCCACAGCACGTACGACGCGACGTGCGTGATGCCGGCGGCGCGCACGCGGCGCAGCGTGTCGTCCCACTGCGCCCGCGGCAGACGCGAGAAGTGCACCTCACCGGTCAGCGGGAAGACCGGTGCGCCGTCGACGAGCACCGATCGGTTCGTGACGGTGACCGCCCCAGCCCCCAGGTCCGTGGTGTGGGACGCCTCGGGCGCGTGGACGTGGAGGGAGTTCGTGGGGGGCACAGCGGACCTTTCGTGGGGGCCTGTCCAGTCTACGGAAGCATCACCCAGGGCACCGAGAGTCGACCACTGAATCGTCCAGGCACAGCGCGGCATCCGACATGTCGCCGCCCGTAGAGTCGGGGGAAATCTCGGATCGCGCCATATCCGAGAGGATCCACGAGCACATGCGAGGGAGCATTATGTCCATGAATCAGCCACAACGCCGCAGGCGGCTTCTTTCCGCCGTGGCCATCGGCGCGGCAGGGGCGCTCGCGCTCTCGGGCTGCGCCGGCGACGCCGAAGGCACGGCCGACGGCCCCGTCGAGATCACGTTCCAGTCCTGGGTGCCCAACATCGACCAGGTCGTGGACGCTTTCAACGAAGAGCACGACGACATCCACGTCACGCTCGAGACGATCACCGCCGGGCCCGACGGCGGCTACGCCAAGATGCTCTCGGCGGTGCAGGCCGGCAACCCCGCCGACGTCGCCCAGGTCGGCTACGACTCCATCCCCGACTTCCTCGTCAACGACGCCCTCGAGGACATCACCGACTACGTCGGCGACTCGGCCGACGACTTCGTGCCGTGGCAGTGGGAGACCGGCGTCTTCGACGACCGCGTCTACGCCGTGCCGCAGGCTTCGGGTCCGCTCGGCCAGTTCTACCGCAAGGACATCTTCGACTCGCTGGGCCTTGCCTACCCCACCACGTGGGACGAGTACTACGAGGCGGCCAAGGTCATCCGTGCCTCCGACCCCAACCGCTACATCGCGGCGTTCGCCTTCAACCAGGCACCGTGGATGATCGGGCTCGCGCAGCAGGGCGGCGCGAACTGGTTCGACACCGAGGACGACGCGTGGGTCGTCGACATCGACGGGGATGCCACCATCAGCGTCGCCGACTACTGGCAGAAGCTCATCGATGAGGACCTCGTCAAGATCGAGGCCGACTTCTCGAGCGAGTGGAACGCCGACATCCAGAGCGGCAACGTCGTCACGTGGATCTCGGGTTCCTGGGCCGACGCGATCCTGCGCGGCACGGCGCCGGACACCGCCGGATCGTGGGCGGTCGGACCCGTGCCGCAGTGGCAGGCCGGCGAGAACGTCTCGGCCACCTGGGCCGGCGGGTCCGCCAGCGTCGTGCTGAAGGGGTCGAAGAACCCCGAGGCTGCCGCCGAGTTCGCCCTGTGGATGAACTCCGACCCTGCGAGCGTCGACATCCTCACCTCGGTGGGCGCCGGCTGGCCGGCCATCGCCGACACCAGCGGCGTCGCGTCGCTGCAGGAGGACCCCGAGGTCTTCGCCTTCTACGGCGGTCAGGACATCTGGGACGTCTTCGCCGAGTCGGATGCTGCGGTCGACACCTCTTGGCAGTGGCCGCCGCTGGCATCCACCCTCTTCGCGTCGCTGACCGACAACGTCAAGGCGGCCGTCGATGCGGGAACCCCGATCGCGGATGCCTACCGCAAGACGCAGTCCGACGTCGTGAACGCGCTCGAAGAGCGCGGCATCGCCGTCAAGTGATCCCCGGCGGGGGGAGGGACCGGTGTCCCTCCCCCCGCTTCTCATTCCTCGCTGAAAGCACCCCATGAGCACCCTCGTCCCCCGCCGCACCCGGCGCCGCCCTCGCCCGGCGCTGTGGGCGCTGCTGCTGCCCTTCGTCGTGATGTTCGCGCTGTTCTTCATCGCGCCGATCATCTACGCCCTGGTGCAGAGCATGTTCGCCACCAAGAGCTCGGGCCTCGGCCTCGGCCGCCCCGAGACGGTCTTCGTCTTCTTCGACAACTACGCCCGCGCCCTGAGCGATGCCACGTTCGTCGAGAGCCTCGGCCGCCTGCTGCTGTTCTCGGCCATCCTCGTTCCCCTCATGGTGATCACGGCGCTCGGCCTGGCCCTGCTGCTGGACTCGGGCCGCGCCTGGGGCGGCAAGTTCTTCCGGGTGCTGTACTTCGCCCCCTATGGCGTGCCCGGCGTCGTGGCCACGCTGCTCTGGGGGTTCCTGTACGTGCCCGCCACGAGCCCCATCCTGCAGATGCTCGACGGCATCGGCGTGAGCATCAACCCGCTCTCCGGCGACAACGTGCTTTTCGCGATCGCCAACATCGCCCTGTGGGGCTTCGCGGGCTACAACATGATCATCCTGATCTCGGCCCTGCACGCGATCCCCTCGGAGCTGTACGAGGCCGCGCGCGTCGACGGCGCCTCGGCATGGTCGATCATCTGGAGCATCAAGCTGCCGCTGGTGCGCCCCTCGCTGATCCTCGTGACGGTCTTCACCGTCATCGGCACCCTGCAGCTGTTCGTCGAGCCGCTCGTGCTGCGTCCGCTGACGACCGCCATCAGCTCCACCTTCACCCCCAACCTGGCCGCGTACAACCAGGCGTTCGCCCAGGGCAACCCGAACCTCGCCGCCGCGATGGCCGTCATCGTCGCCGTGCTGGGCTTCGCGTTCTCGTTCGGCTTCCTCCGCCTCGTCAACCGAAAGGGGAACCGCGCATGGTGAGCCCAGCTCGTCCCGCATCGCGCGTCGCCCCCAGCAGCGTCGCCGTCAACGTCGTCCTCTTCGTCGCCGCGATCTACTTCGTCCTGCCGCTGGTGTGGGTCGTCATCGCCGCGACGAAGTCGCCCGGAGACCTCTTCGCCACCTTCGGGCTGTGGTTCTCGGACACCCCGCAGGCATGGGAGAACCTCACGCGCCTGTTCACGCAGGATGGCGGCGCCTTCACCCGCTGGGTGCTCAACAGCATCGTGTACTCCGGCGTGGGCGCAGCCGTCGCCATGGTCATCGCGAGCGCGTGCGGCTACGCCATCGCCAAGTACCGGTTCCGCGGCCGCGAGGCGCTGTTCTCGGTGATCCTCGGCGGCGTGCTGGTGCCGGCGACGGTCATCGCCCTGCCGCTGTACTTCCTGCTCAACACCGTGGGCCTCACGGGGTCGTACTGGGCGGTACTGCTGCCGAGCATGGTGAGCCCGTTCGGGGTGTACCTCGCCCGCATCCACGCCAACGCCAGCGTTCCCGACGAGATCATCGAGGCGGCCCGCCTGGATGGCGCCGGCGACCTGCGCATCTTCGGGTCCATCGCCGCGCGCATGATGATGCCGGCGCTGGTGACGATCTTCCTGTTCCAGTTCGTCACCATCTGGAACAACTACCTGCTGCCGCTGGTCATGCTCAACGACACCCGCACCTTCCCCGTGACCCTCGGCCTAACCCTGTGGAACTCGCAGACGCAGCGCGACCCCATGTTCTACCAGCTGGTGGTCACCGGCTCCGCCGTGTCGGCGATCCTGCTGGTCGCACTGATGGTCGCCCTGCAGCGGTTCTGGCGCGCCGACCTCACCGCCGGCGCCACCAAGGGCTGAGCACGCCGGATCAGCCCTTCCGCGTGCTCCGGTACGCGGAAGGGCTCATTCCGTGGGTGCGGCGGAACTGCCGGGAGAAGTAGAACGGATCATCCATCCCGACGGCGCGCCCGATCTCGGCCACCGGCAGTCCCGTGGTGTCCAGCAACTGCCGGGCCCGCGCCATCTTCTGCGCCAGGTGGTAGGCCAGCACTCCCCCGCCCGTGGCCTCCCGGAACAGCGCCGCCAGGTGCGACGTCGAGACCCCCACCATCGCGGCGAGGTCCGGCACCTGCACTCGGCCGTCGACCCGCTCCTCGAGGTACCGGATGGCGCGCTCGAGCGGGGTGCCGTCCTCCGGCAGCGCCCGGTCGACGGCCAGCTGCGTCAGAAGACGCCAGGCCATGCCGGATGCCGCGAGCAGCCGGGCGGGAGTGGTGTCGCGCTCGAGTGACGTCGCGATCTCGTCCAGCAGCGCCGTGGCACGGTCGACGGCCCGCAGCGACATCGTCACCTTCGCGGCGCTGACGCCGGCGGCCTCCAGCAGCTCCGGCACGTCGCTTCCCCGCATGTGACACCACCAGATCGTCCAGGGGTCCTCTGCGTCCGCTCCGTAGGAGTGCGGCACGCCGTGCGGGATCACGAGCGCCGTGGAGCTGCCGATCCGGGTGTGGACGCCGTCGATGTCGATCCATCCCTTGCCCGCGACGCACACGATCACGATGGTCTCGGGCGCCCCCGCAGGCCGGTGACGCGCGTGGCCGTGCGCGTGGGGAAAGTGCCCCGCGTCGGTGACGACGATGCGCCGGGTGGCGGGTCGGCTGAGTGCGGCATCCACCAGGGGATACGGCACGACGCTCATGCGCTGGTGATCGAATCCGTCGCGGCGCTCCATTCCCTCATCCTGGCACGTGCGATCGTCGGATCGTCCATCCGCACCGATCAATCCGCCATGGCGGGGCGCTGGCCGGCGCCCTAGATTCGGCAGGGTGACCCGAGACGAATCCGCCCCGAGCCGTATCCAGCTCCCCACGGCCCCCGCCGACCAGCAGCTCATCCTCGACGGTGGCGGCGTGGCCTGCTGGAGCGAGCCGGTGCAGATCGACACCTACGAGGCCGGCGAGCCCGACCGCTACCCGCTGTTCCTCGACCGACGCGTGTACCAAGGCTCGAGCGGCCGGGTGTACCCGCTGCCGATGACCGATCACATCGCGCACGAGAAGCACCCGCGACTGTGGCAGGCCATCCACCTCGAGAACGCCTCGGTGCGGCTCATGCTGCTGCCCGAGCTCGGCGGCCGCGTCCACATCGGCTACGACAAGGTCGCCGGGTACGACTTCTTCTACCGCAACAACGTCATCAAGCCCGCCCTGGTGGCCCTCGCCGGCCCCTGGATCTCGGGCGGCGTGGAGTTCAACTGGCCGCAGCACCACCGGCCGGCGACCTACCTGCCCGTCGACAGCCGCATCGAGCGCGAGGACGACGGCGCCGTCGTCGTCTGGCACAGCGACCTCGATCCGCTGCAGCGGATGCGGGGCGTCCACGGCATCCGCCTGCGGCCCGATTCGTCGCTCATCGAGCTCGAGGCCAGGCTGCACAACCGCACCGACGTGCCGCAGACCTTCCTGTGGTGGGCGAACGTCGCCGCGCGCTCGCACGAGCAGTACCAGTCGTTCTTCCCCGACGACGTGGCGTACGTCGCCGACCACGCCCGACGCGCGATCACGGCGTTCCCCCGTGCGGACCGGCCGTACTACGGCGTCGACTATCCCGCCCTGGCCGCCGAGCGACCCGACTCCGACCGCATCGATATCTACAGCAACATCCCGGTGCCGACGTCGTACATGATCACGGACACCGCGGATTCGTTCTTCGGCGGCTACGACCACGCCGCCCAGGCCGGCTTCGTGCACTGGGCCGACCGGGCCATCTCGCCCGGCAAGAAGCAGTGGACCTGGGGCGACGGGCCGATCGGCCGTGCCTGGGACGCGCAGCTCACCGACGACGACGGCCCCTACGTCGAGCTCATGGCCGGGGTCTACACCGACAACCAGCCGGACTTCTCGTGGCTCGCTCCTGGTGAGACGAAGACGTTCTCGCAGTTCTGGTACCCCATCCACGCCATCGGCCCGGCGCGGCAGGCGACGACGGATGCCGCCGTCTCGCTGGCCGCGCACCCCGACGGCGCCCGCGTCGGTGTCATCGCCACGCGTGCCGTGCCCGGCGCGGTCGTCACGGTGCAGACGGCGTCGGCCGGCACCGCGCGGTGGACCTGCGACCTCGGCCCCGACGCACCGACGGTGCGGGAGGTGTCCGTGCCCGAGTCGACGATCCGCACCATCACCGTGCGCGCTGCCGACGGCCGGGAGCTGGTCACCTGGCGACGCCGCGATGAGAGCGCGCCCGAGCCCTGGGTCGCCGAGGCGCCCGATGCCGCCGAAGACCTGGACTCCAACGACGAGCTGTTCCTCACCGCGCAGCACCTGCTGCAGTACCGGCACCCCTCCCGGCCGGCCGTGCCGTATCTCGAAGAGGCGCTGCGTCGGGACCCCGGCGACACCCGCGCCGCCACCGCGCTGGCGGCCTCGCACCTCGCGCGAGGCCGCTACGACGCCGCGCACGCGCTGCTCAACACCGCCGTCGCGCGTTTGACCCGCCGCAACCTCAACCCCCGCGACGGCGAGGCGCACTACCTGCTGGGTCTGGTGCTCGAGCGCCGGGGCGAGCGGCAGGCCGCCGACGATGCGTTCGCGACCGCATCCTGGCTGAAGGGCTGGCGTACGCCGGCAGTGCTCGCGCGAGCCCGCCTCGCGCTGCACGCGGGACGACCGGACGACGCCCTGGAGCTGGCGACCGGACTCCCCCACGTCCCCGAGGCAGCCCGCCTGCGGGTGCTCGCCCTGCGCCGGCTCGGCTGCGCCGGCGACGCCGACGCCGCACTGAAGCGCCTCATCGACGCCGATCCCCTCGACGCCGCCACCCGCGCCCTCACCGGCGACCGCATCGCCGTGGACCCCCGCACCCCGCTCGACGTCGCCGCCGAGTTCGCCCGCGCCGGGGCCTACGACGAGGCCCTCGCCGCCACGGCCCAGCCGGCCGCGCCGGCCCCGGCGGCGTTCGGCAACGCCGAGCCGATGCGCCACCTGCTGCGGGCGGTGTGGTTCGCCGCGCTCGGTGACGAGACGGCTGCGGCGGAGGAGCGGGCGGCGGCCGCGGCGAGCGACCCGGCCCTGGCGTTCCCCGCAGGCCTCGACCAGTTCGACGCCCTCTCTGCGGCGGTCGCCGCCGAGCCCGAGCACGCCGTCGCGCGGGCGCTGCGCGGCATGTGGCTGCTCGAAGCGGGACGCGCCGGCGATGCCCTCGGCGACCTGCGTGCGGCCACGGCTGCCGGAACCGCCGACACCGTTGCGTGGCGCAACCTGGCGCTGGCGATCATGCACACCGGCGGCTCCCCCACTGAGGCGGATGCCGCGTACGCCCATGCCCTCGGCCTCGCCGTCGACGCGCGTCTCGTCTTCGAGCGCGACCTGCTGGCCCAGGTGCGCGGTCTCGGACCCGCCGAGCGCCTCGCGCTGCTGGAGGAGCACCCCGACCGGCTGCACGAGCGCGACGACCTCGCCCTCGTGCACGCGACGCTGCTGCTCGACGCCGAGCGCGTCGACGAGGCGTGGACCCTGCTCACCGGCCGGGTCTTCCGGCCGTTCGAAGGCGGCGAGGGACGCGTGATCGCCGCCTTCGACCGAGCCTCGTGCGTGCTCGCCCGGCGGATGCTCGCCGCGGGAAACGCGCAGGCCGCGGCCGCGCTGCTGTCGGACGGGCTCGTGCCTCCAGCATCCCTGGGCGAGGGTCGCCACCCCGCCGTGCCGCAGGCGGAACGGCTCGTGCTTCTGGGCGACGCCCTCGTGGCTCTCGACGACGCGGAGGGCGCGCGCCGGGCGTGGTCCGATGCCCGCAGTCACAGCCCTCTGGCGGTCGCCCCGCGACCCGCGGACGAAGCCGACTACTGGATCGGCATGGCGCACCAGCGCCTGGGCGAGCGCGAAGCGGCCGAAGAGGTGTGGGCACGCCTGGAGCGCCGGGCGGTCGAACTCGAAGCGGCCAAGGATGCTGTCGACTACTTCGCCACGTCGCTCCCCGAACTCCTCGTCTTCGACGTCGACACCGCCGCCGCCCGCCGCGTCACCGCAGCACACCTGCGGCAGCTCGCCCGTCAGGGCCGCACCGCCGCATCAGGAAGGATCGGATCATGACCGAGCGCTACCTCGGCTCCGCCGCCACCCCCGTGGACGAGAGCTCCCTGACCGCCGAGATCCCCGCCCATCTGCCGCAGCGCCTGACCATCACCCTGTGGGACTTCTCCTGGTACACCCAGGCCGGTCCCGGACAGCCCTACGCCGACCTCGAGGGCGCCGTGGCCGATGCGGCGTCCCTCGGGTACAACGCCATCCGCATCTGCGCGGCTCCCCTGCTGCTGTTCGGCGGGCTGGGCCTGGACGACCTCGCCGAAGACCTCGAAATCGAGGGTCTGGGGGCCGCGGCCACCGGCGGCTTCTACGGCCAGTGCACCCGCTGGTACGACACCCCCGGCGGCTACCGCATCGACCTCAAGGCGCGCCTGCGGGAGCTTTTCGACGCCGCGGCGCATCACGGCATGGTGATCATCCTCGCCAGCTGGGAGTATCAGCAGTCCCCCGCGTTCGCGGCATCCTCCCGCTGGTTCGATGCGATCGACGCCGTGCCGCTGGCCGAGCGTTACGACGTGCTCGCCCACGCCTGGACGCGCATGATCGCTTGGCTCACCGAGCTCGGTCACCGTGAGCGCATCGCGCTGGTCGAAGTGCACAACGAGGTCGACTTCTCGATCCTCCCCGACATCGCCGCCGACGGCGCGGCATCCGTCGCACGCCTGCGCTCCGACCACCCGGACCTCTTCGTCACCGCCAGCTACGGCAAGCCGCCGCACCTGGCGATGCACCGGGTGCCCGAGGCGCTCGGCGCGGCACAGTGCCACGTGTACTCGTACGGGGTGCTCGACGCCCTGCAGCAGCGCATCGACATCCGTTCCGAGGGCACCGCCGGGTTCCCCAACACCGCCTTCCGGCAGCTGCTGCGCGCCGACGCGCCCTCCGTCGCCGAGTACGGCCGGCCGGCGCCGTGGAAGCTGCAGGCGACGGTCGTCACCGACCAGATGATCTACGGGTACGACTGGGTGGATGCCTCCGCGTGGGACGACTGGCTCGAGGAGCATTACCCGCCCTACGCCGAGGTGATGCACCGCGAGATCGCCTCACGCGTCATCGCCGTGGCGGCGTGGGCGAGGTGGCGGGGCGTCCCCGCCGTGGTCGGCGAAGGCTGGGTCGGATACACCCCGCTGCACGGCGGGTTCGAAGAGGGCGACATCGGGCGCGCGCTGGCCGAGCATGGTGTGCGCACGGCGCTCGACCACGGCGTCTGGGGCGTGGTCCTGTGCTCCAACGCGGCGCCGCACCACCCGATGTGGAAGCTGCGCGACTGGCAGCAGCGCCTCAACGCCGAGATCCTGGCGCGGCGGGCCTGACCCCGCGGCATCCAAGACGCGAAAAAGCCCCCGAAATCGGGGGCTTTTTTCGTGGACCTGAGGGGATTCGAACCCCTGACCTCTTCATTGCGAACGAAGCGCGCTACCAACTGCGCCACAGGCCCGTGAACCTCAGAAAGACTATCACGACCGCCGGCCCTGTCCCGCCGCGCGCGGCCCCGCCTCCGCCCGGCCGCAACTCCTCAACAATCGACGCCGCCGCTGCCGAGAGCCGCTTGCGGACCCCGAATCAGCCGGTTCTTGAGGAGTTGCGACCCGCAAGCCACCCGCAAGCCGCCCGCCACCCGACGAGCTAACGAGAGGAGGAGAAGTCCTTACTGGCCCGAGGCGCGGCGGAGCAGCAGATCGCGCACGTGCGCCTCGATGTCTGCGTCGGCCGATGCCGCGGTGCCGGTGAAAGCCTGCGCGGTCCGGGCGGCGCGGGCGGCGACGATCGACGGGGGTGCCGCGCGCTCGGCGCGCTCCCGCATCGACTCCTCCAGAGCCGCCTGGCGCAGCGCGTCGTGCGCGGCAGCGGCATCGAGGGCGGCAGCGGCACGCGAGCCGGCGGATGCCGTGAGCGGGCGGGGCAGCTCGCGCGGCGTCCAGGCGCGTTCGTCGACCAGCGAGACATCCTGCACGTGCGCGGTGGCCACGTGGCGCACCTCCGCGGCCACGGCGGCGACCGCGACCCCGCGCGAGCCCACGCGCGCCATGCGGTGCAGCAGCAGTCCCGAAGCGGCGACCACCGCTCCCCCGACCCACAGCAGCGTCTGAGCGCCCCACAGGACCAGTTCGACCGCACCCCACGATGCGGCGAGCAAGCCGGCGAGACCGACCATCGTCGTCACCAGGCGGGCGCGGCGACGGGCACGCGCGCGCCGGGCGGCCGGCAGGGCGCGGGCTGCAGCAGCGGCGGCACGGGCGCGCTCCCGAGCGGCTGCCGCGTCGGCGCGAGCCGTCTCTGCGTCTGCACGGGCACGTTCGCGCGCGGCCTCGGCCTCGGCACGGGCCTGCTCGGCGGCCGCCTGCGCTTGCTCGCGCGCGGCCTCGGCTTCGATGCGAGCGAGTTCCTTGGCGGCAGCGGCGTCGACGCGAGCCTTCTCACGGGCGAGGGCGAGCTCGGCGCGCGCCACCTCCAACGAGGCGCTGGCGCGTTCCGCCTCGACCCGCTTGGCGAGTCGCTGCTGGGTGAGTGCGGTGCGGGCGTTCAGTTCGAGCCGCACCTCTTCGGGCGCCTCGCTCGTCTCTGCCAGCACACGCATCGCCCGACCGAGGCGCAGCGCATTGCGCTCCGCGGCCTCGTACTGATGGCGGCTGTGCCAGGACGGCAGCAGGTACACCAACCACAGCCCCACCACGACGGCGACGATCACGCCGCCGCCCAATACCTGCCCACCCATGCCGACCACGGTATGCGACCGCGACCCTCACAGGCCGCGCATCCGTGCGCGTGTCGGACTCTCTCCTTCAACAAGAAGGTGAAGTTCAGCTCGAAAGCCGGTCCGCGGGCGGGATGGCGGCCGCATCCTGGGGCGCCGCCCCGTTGATCCACCGCCGCAGCACGCCTTCGGGCACCTCCTCGCGCACCAGCGCGAAGGTGTAGTGATCGCGCCAGTCGCCGTCGATGTGGATGAAACGCCGCCGCAGTCCCTCGTACCGGAACCCCAGCTTCTCGACCACGCGCAGGCTCGCGGTGTTCTCCGGCCGGATGCAGATCTCCATGCGGTGCAGCCCCAACTCGGTGAAGCACACATCGGTCGCCAGCGCCACGGAGGTGGGCGTGATGTTGCGGCCCGCGAACCGCTTGCTGACCCAGTAGCCGATGGTGGCCGAGGCGAGCGAGCCGCGGGCGATGCCCCATACGTTCAGCTGCCCCGCGACCTCGCCCGCGTGCTCCATGACGAAGGGCACGCCGAGCCCGTCGCGATACTGCTGCAGCAGGCGCTTGACGCCCAGCCGCATGTCGAACGACGTCGGTCCGTCAGGACTCGTCGCCTCCCAGGGCCGCAGCCAGGCGCGGTTCTCCATCAGCTCGTTCTGCAGCGTCCGCGCATCACGCGGGCGCACGATCCGGATCGAGATGGGACCGTGTTCGCGGGGCGAAAGTTCCACGCATCCCCCTCGGCGCGGCGTCAGAGGTTGGCCGCGAAGTCCTTGAGCCAGGGACGCAGCTCCGGACCGAGGTCGTCCCGGTCGCTCGCCAGCTGCACGATGGCCTTGATGTAGTCCACCCTATCGCCGGTGTCGTACCGGCGACCGCGGAACACGACACCGCGCACGCCGGGACCCTCGGGGGCCGTAGCGAGCTCCTGCAGCGCGTCGGTCAGCTGAATCTCTCCGCCCTTGCCCGGCTCGGTGTGCTCGAGGATGGCGAAGACGCTCGGGGCCAGCACATAGCGGCCGATCACGGCGTAGTTCGACGGGGCATCCTCGGCCTTCGGCTTCTCAACGAGGCCGGTCACCCGCACGATGTCGTCGTCATCGGTCGGCTCGATCGCCGCGACGCCGTACATGTGCACCTGCGACGGCTCCACCTCCATGAGCGCCACGATGGCGGCGCCGGTGCGCTCGTGCTCCTCCATCATGCGGGTGAGAAGCGGATCACGCTCGTCGATGAGGTCGTCGCCGAGCAGCACCGCGAAGGGGTGGTCCCCGACGTGGCGACGCGCGCGCAGCACGGCGTGGCCCAGTCCCTTGGGGTCACCCTGGCGCACCATGTGGATGTCCGCCAGGTCGGTGGACTGCTCCACCTTCTTCAGCTTCTCGTGGTCGCCCTTCGCGCGCAGACGCTCTTCGAGCTCCGGCATCTGGTCGAAGTGGTTGGCGATGTTGTTCTTGTTGCGGCCGATGATGATGAGCACATCTTGGATGCCGGCCTGCGTCGCCTCTTCCACGACGTACTGGATCGCGGGCTTGTCCACCACGGGCAGCATCTCTTTGGGCATGGCCTTGGTGGCAGGCAGGAACCGGGTACCGAGTCCGGCCGCGGGAATGACGGCTTTGAAGGGCAGTGGCATGCCGTCAGTGTATCGGTGGCGTCCAATGCGCCGGGACATGCCCTGGTGCGACCTAGAATCGAGTCCATGTCCGACGGCATAGATGACGCCAAGCGTGCACTGCGCGCGGAGCTGCGCGAGCGCCGGCAGCAGCTGAGCGATCAGGCTCGCGAAACCGCAGAAGAAGGCGTGCGCGCGCAGCTCGATGCTCTCGTGGACCGCACCGGCGCACGCTCGGTGTCGTGCTTCCTTTCCACGCCCACCGAACCGGGCACCCGGTCGTTCGTGAACGCGGCCGTGGAGCGCGGCGTCCGGGTGCTGCTTCCCGTCACCCGCACCGATGGACTGCTGGACTGGGCTGTCGCCACGCCCGACGGCGACGTCACCCACGGACTGTTCGGACTGCCCGAGCCCGTCGGCGAGCTGCTCGGCCCCATCGCCGTGGGCGACGTGGACCTGCTCATCATCCCCGCCGCCGCCGTCGACCGTTCCGGCATGCGCCTGGGCTGGGGTCGCGGATACTTCGACAAGACGATCGGCTCGATGGAACGCTGCCCGCCGGTGTACGCCGTGGTCTTCGACGCGGAGCTGCTCGACGAGGTGCCCCGCGACGTTCACGACCAGCCCGTAACCGGCGTCGTCACCCCCACCCAGACCGTCGTGCTCGCGCACGACCGCCACTGATCCCCCCGAGGAAGAACACCATGCCTACCTACGCGTATGCCTGCAAGCAGTGCAGCCACCGCTTCGATGCCGTCCAGTCCTTCACCGATCCTTCACTGACCGAGTGCCCCGAGTGCGGCGGCGTGCTGCGCAAGGAGTACGGCCAGATCGGGGTCACCTTCAACGGCTCCGGCTTCTACCGCACCGACTCTCGGGCCGCCGCAGGCGGCTCCGGCGGCGGCAACGGCGGCGGCAACGGCGGCGGCAAGAGCGGCGGCAAGAGCGAGCCCAAGAAGGATGCCGCTGCCAGCTCCTCGTCTACCGCATCGACCTCTTCTTCGTCATCATCGTCTTCAGGGGCATCCGCCTCCCCCGCCGCGGCGGGTTCCTGACCGGCGTGGCCGGCGAGACGAAGGGAGTCCTCGTGATCAAGGGCTTCAAAGATTTCATCATGCGCGGCAATGTCATCGATCTGGCCGTCGCGGTCGTCATCGGCGGCGCGTTCACCGCCCTGGTGAACGCAGTCGTCAGCACCATCATCACGCCGATCGTCGCTCTCTTCTATGAGGAGAACCAAGACGGCATCGCCGGACCGACCATCTACGGCATCTATGGTCAGCCGGTCACCTTCCCGCTGGGCGAGCTCATCAGCGCGGTCATCAGCTTCTTCGCCGTCGCGCTCGTCGTCTACTTCGTTTTCGTCGTGCCGATGAACCGGTGGAAGGAGCGCCAGGCGCGCAAGGCCGGCGTCACCGAGGCCGAGGAGAACAAGCTCCCCACCGAGCAGGAGCTGCTCGTGCAGATCCGCGACCTGCTGGAGAAGCAGCGCGCGTAGCCGTCCTCACCAGTGCGGGGGGACGTCCCTGCGCAGCTGCTCGTCGTTCGGCCCGGATGCCGCAGCCCCCGTCACAGGAGGCGCGGGATCCGGGCCGTCGGCGTCTGCGGGGACCGGCTCGGCGCTGGTGCCGGGTGCCGGGGTCAGCTTCGCCCGGCGCGCTCCGGGAACGCGCTGAATGTGCTGACGCTCATTCGATGACATCGATGGGCTGGGTCGTGGTGTCGGCCGTCGGGGTCTCGGGCTGCACGCCGAGAATGGCGGCGATGCGGGCGGCGACACCGGCCGGGTCGCTGTACAGGTCGAACGCGTGCACCCGCACGTAGTGCCAGCCGAGGCGCCGGAGGATCAGAGGGCGCAGGCGCAGCGACTCTCGCAGCGACTCCCCGATCGTCTCGGGGTCGCTTTCGGCGACGACGGCCTTGCCCCGGTGCTGCGCGACGAGGGGCAGGAGTCCCCGGTAGTCGACATCCACCGCGACGCCCAGTCGGCGCAGCTCGCGGGCGAGCGCGAGGGTCAGCGGGTCGGCGAGGTCTTCGAGACGGGCTTCGCGAGACCGGGCGGCGATGCCGCCGAGGATGGACATGAGGGTCGCGGCGCCGTACTCGAGGCGTCCTTCATCGAAAGCCGACGGGCGGATCGATGACACGATCACCATCGACCGCCGCGCGCGGGTCATGCCGACCGTGAGCAACCGCTCCCCGTCGGGCGTGGACAGATCACCGAAGTCGCTCAGCACCCGGCCGTGCCGGGTCAGGCCGAAGCCGAGGGAGAAGATGACGCGGTCGCGGCTCTCGGCCACCGACTCTTCGAGCGTGAGCACGGCGAGCGGCTCTGCGGTGTCGCGCGAGAGGAAGTCGGCGACGTCGGACCGGCCGGCGAACGCGGCCTCGACGGCGGCGCGCACCCGCTCGGCGTGCCGTGCGCTGGCGGTGACGACCATCAGCGACTCGGAGCCGCGGTTGACGGCATGCTCGACCACGAGTGTGACCACACGGGCGACCTCGGCGTCGGGACTCTCCACCGCTCCGGTGACGGGGTCGGGCGCGCCGACACCGCCCTCCACGTAGTCCACGCCCAGGCTTCCGCGCCCGAGGTACGAACCCGCCCACGGCAGAGAGGTGATCTCGCCGCCGTAGAAGGCGTCGTTGACGAGCTCGGCGAGGTCTTCGCCGCCGGCGCGGTAGCTGCGGGTCAGCGTCTCGACCGGGAGCAGCTCCGCCAGACGCTCGAAGACGCTGGGCTCGTCGGGGTCGATCTGCGGCTCGTCGTCCTCGACCGCGCCCGCAAGCGCCGCCGACACCCGGAACGGGGTGGGCTTCTGCGTCACGGGGTCGCCGAGCAGCACCACCTGGCGCGCACGCCGCAGGGCCGGCGCAGCCTCGGCGAGGCTGAGAGCGGCGGCATCCGCCACGATCACCACGTCGAACTGCGGCGAATCCGGGATCTGCGGAATCTCGTACGGCGATGCCAGCCACACCGGCGCGAGAGCGCGCATGAGGGTCGGCGCGTAGCCGGTGAGCTCTTCAGCGGTGGCGGAGCCTTCGCGCAGCGCCTGCTTGAGCGATGCCGCCTCGACCGGCTCATCGACGATCGCGATCTTCCACCGCGTCGCCAGCTGGGCAGCCAGAAGGGGGCCGGATGCCGCTGCGTGAGCCTCATCGACCAGCCGGAAGTCCCGCTCCAGGCGATCGACGACCGACGTGTTCGCGCCCAGCAGCGCACGGTCGCTGCGCAGCAGGTGCTCCAGCGCCGACTGCCACCACGCGAACTCCAGCTCGGCGGTCACCTGGTCTTCGGGCACGTGGCGCACCGACAACTCGGTCAGCAAGGGCTCGAGTCCGAGCTCGGCGAGCTCGGTGCGCAGGGTCGCGCGCTCGACGAGGTTGTCGAACACGTCCGACTTGGCTGCGAGGCTCGCAAGCGTCCGCAGCAGCTGCGGGATGGGCATGTGGGTGAGCGACTGCACGGCGCTGCGGCCGAGCACCGCGTCGAGCGCGGTCAGGTCGGCGTCGACGCGCTGCCACGCGGTGTGCACGTCGGCAAGTCCCAGCGGCACCTCGGGCAGCACGCCCGGCTCGACGTAGCGCTGCCATTCGGCGCGCTGCTGCTGCACGCGCAGCAGCCCCGCGTGCATGTCGGTGACGTGCATCCCGGGGCGCACGTACTCGCGGGCCAGCTTCTTGAGCCGTCGGCGGTTCGCCCCGGTCATCTCCGGCGCGTCGCGACGGTTGCCGTGCGCCTGGATCAACTCCGCGAGCGGCCGTTCGAAGACGGTCAGGCTGAATCGGTCGAGCGAGTCGCGCATGCCCTGCAGCAGTCGCAGGTAGCCGCCGAGCTCGGCGACGGTCTGGAACGGACGCATGCGCGTCTGGCCGATCAGCTCGTAGCCCCGCTCGAGCAGCGAGGGCACATCGGTGCGCTGCAGCCGCGAGGCGAGGGCGTGCGCGCCGCGGGCGTCTTCGGTCGTGGCGAAGCTGACGCCGTACCACGGCGAGTCGTCGGGGCCGAAGCGGAACTCCCCCAGCCGGGCGGCCGCCGCGAGCTTGGCGCCTGCCTCGGTTCGCCGGGTCGACAGTCGCACCAGTGTCGTGAGATCCAGCCGCGCGCTGGTCGAGGGCTGCGGATCCCGCGCGGCCAGCGTCGTAAGCGTGCGCAACGCCTCGAGCGGTGAGACGCCGATGGTCGGATGCCGGGTCGTCAGCGCCCCGCGGTAGTCGCGCAGCACACTGCGCAGACGCACGAGCGCGTCGTCGATGTCGGCGACCTTGGGCTGCTCGGCCTTCTCGTTGCGGGCGATCGCCCGCACGAGGTCGCGGTGAAGCTGCCGAGGAGTGACGGCGAGACCGGGCAGACCGATCCCGGCCAGACGGTGGCGCACGCCCTCGAGGGTCGAGCGGCGGGCGCTGACGACGAGCACCCGCTTTCCCTCCTGCACCAGGGAACCGACGGCGTTGATGACGGTCTGCGTGCCGCCGGTGCCGGGGAGGGTGTGCACGACGAGCGACTGCCCCGCCGCGATGCGGGCGAGCACGCCTTCCTGCTCGGAGTCGGCATCGAGCAGAAGCGTGTCGGCGGTGGGCGAGCGCTCGTCGGCACCGAGCATGGGCGGCACCGTGCGCACCGCGGTGAGCTGCTCACGGTCGGCGGCGTGGCCGGCGAGCGCGTTGAGCACCGGGTGGTCGAGGCGGGCGAGGTCGGTCTCCATCGCCGAGCCGACGTCGGCGAAGGTCGACACGACCAGCCGAGGCTGCACCGTGAAGGTGGGGATGCGCGCGGTGAGGGCGCGCAGATGGTCGATGACCGGCTGCGGCTTGAACACGCCGCCGTCATACGCGAGCGCGGCGAGCGCCCGGCCGTCGAGCTCGATGCCGAAGTGTGTGCGGGCGGCACGCACCAGCTCGGGGTTGATCGTGAACGAGCCGTGCAGCTTCAGCTCGAAGTCGCTGTGATGCCGACGGATCGCCAGCGGACGCAGCAGCACCGGGGCGCTGCAGGCGAGCCCGCCCATGCGCCAGGTGGCCAGGCCCACGGCCAGGTTCACGGTGTCGAGGCCACGCGCCGTGCGCAGTTCGACGTCGCGCGCCGTGATGCGCTCGGCGGCGAGCCGCGCGCCGCGGAGGGCCACCTCGTCGCGGAACAGGTTCGACAGCAGGGTCGAGCGACCGGTGATGAACTGCGGCAGGCTTCCCGGATGGGCCTTGGTGATCTCGATGCCCGCGTCGCCGGCGTCGACGTAGTGAAGGAGGCTGGACCGTCCGCCCAGGCGGGCCGCCTCATGCCTCAGTCGTGCCCGCTCGCCCTCGGCGACGTGCGTCACCGTCACACCGGGGTCGGCCACGCCGAGATCGCCGGGCGCCACAGACGCGGCACGATCCGCTTCCGCGGCATCCACCGTCGCACTGCCGTCTCCTCGCCACACACGAGCCAGACTAAGCCGACCGCGCCGCTGCGGCCGGACATGCACCCGAGTTTCGCGGTATTGCCCGACACGCCGGGCTATCGGCGCTTCCTCCCCCGCGGCGAATACGGGCGGCCCATCCCCCGATCGGGCCCCATGCCCTCCGCAGCCGCAGACGCGCGGCCAGGATGGGCCTATGACCTCCAGCGCGTACTCGGTGCACCCGACACCGGTCGGCGACGCCCTCATCGTGATGAGCGATGAGGGCCTCGTCGCCCTCCAGCTGATCGACGGGCCGGCGGGCGATGCGCTCGCCGCCCTGTCGGCGGCACTCGGCGCCGTTCCCGACCGCGATCCCGCCGCGACCGGCCGGGTCACCGCCGAGCTCGACGAGTACTTCGCCGGTCGGCGCCGCGCGTTCGACGTGCCGATCGACTGGCGCCTCACCAGGGGATTCATGCGCGAGGCGCTGCAGGTGGTGTGCCGCATCCCCTATGCCCAGACGGCGTCGTACGGCGAGGTCGCACTCGGCGCCGGCCACCCCAACGCTCACCGGGCCGTCGGCACCGCCTGCGCCCGCACCCCCTTCTCGCTGATCGTCCCCGTGCACCGGGTGGTGCGCTCCGACGGCTCGATCGGCGAGTATGGCGGCCACCCCGGCGTCAAGCGGTTCCTGCTCGACCTCGAAGCTGCGGCGGGCGAGTAGGCCGCCCGCATGCAGAGCGGCCCCGGGCATCGCCCGGGGCCGCTCAATCGACGCGGTCGCGTCAGTGGTTGGTGGCCTTCTCCGCACCGAAGCCGGTGAGAGAGCGCACATCCATCTCGGCTGCCAGCCGCGGGTCCTCCTTCTTGCTGGAGGTCACCGTTCCGAGCCAGCCGAGGAAGAACCCGAGCGGGATCGAGACGATGCCCGGGTTGTTCAGCGGCCAGATCGCGGGGCCGGTGTCCTTGAACACGCTCGTCTCCGTGCCCCAGAAGACCGGGGACAGGAAGATGAGGATGACGGCGGCGGCGAGGCCTCCGTACATGCTCCACACCGCGCCGCGCGTGGTGAACTTGCGCCAGAACAGCGAGTACAGGATCGTCGGCAGGTTCGCCGAGGCGGCGACCGCGAAGGCCAGTGCCACGAGGAACGCCACGTTCTGGCCCTGCACTCCGATGCCACCGAGGATCGACAGCACGCCGATCACGATCACCGTGCGCCGAGCGATCTTGACCTCGGCGTCGGGTGCGACCTTGCCCTTCTTCACCACGTTGGCGTAGATGTCGTGGGCGAACGAGGCTGCCGCGGTGATGGTGAGCCCGGCGACGACCGCGAGGATCGTCGCGAACGCCACCGCCGAGATGAACCCGAGCAGGATCGGTCCGCCGAGCTCCAGCGCCAGCAGCGGGGCTGCGGAGTTCACACCACCAGGAGCGGCGGCGATGACCTCGGGCGTGACCAGGGCGCCGGCGCCGTAGCCCAGCACGAGGGTGAGCAGGTAGAACAGACCGATCAGCCAGATGGCCCAGACCACCGAGCGACGCGCCTCCTTGGCGGTCGGCACCGTGTAGAACCGCATCAGCACGTGCGGCAGACCCGCCGTGCCGAGCACCAGGGCCAGCGCGAGGGAGATGAAGTCCCACGGGTTGGCGCCGTACTGCAGGCCGGGGCCGAGCACGTCCTCGCCCGCCGGCGACGCGGCCACGGCGGCCTCGAGCAGCGAGTTGAAGTTGAAGCCGTAGAGCGCGAGCACCCAGATCGTCATGCCCAGCGCGCCACCGATGAGCAGGAACGCCTTGACGATCTGCACCCACGTGGTGCCCTTCATGCCGCCGATGAGCACATAGAGGATCATCAGCAGGCCGACGACGGCGACCACGATCGACTGCCCGATCCTGTCGTCGATGCCCAGCAGCAGCGACACCAGACCGCCGGCGCCGGCCATCTGCGCGAGCAGGTAGAAGAAGCACACCGCGAGGGTCGTGATGGCCGCGGCCATGCGCACCGGAGCCTGCTTGAGACGGAACGACAGCACGTCGGCCATCGTGAACTTGCCGGTGTTGCGCATGAGCTCCGCCACCAGCAGCAGAGCGACCAGCCACGCCACCAGGAAGCCGATGGAGTAGAGGAAGCCGTCGTAGCCGTTGATGGCGATGGCGCCGCAGATTCCAAGGAACGATGCCGCCGAGAGGTAGTCGCCCGAGATGGCGAACCCGTTCTGCGGTCCTGTGAACGAGCGCCCCGCCGCGTAGTAATCCGCCGCGGTCTTGTTGTTGCGGCTCGCCCTGATGACGATGAACAGCGTCACCGCGACGAACGCGCCGAAGATCGAGATGTTGAGGATGGGGTTGTTCTCCGCGGTCTGCACCGCGGCGTCGATCGCGCCGAAGATCTCGTTCATGCCCCCGCCTCCTGCTTCTCCAGCTGCTCACGAATCGCCGTCGCCTGAGGGTCCAGCTTGCGGTTGGCATACCAGACATAGGTCATGGTGATCGCGAACGTGGTCACGAACTGCCCCAGGCCGAAGAGCAGGCCCACCGTGATGTCCCCCGAGACGCGCTGGCTCATGAAGTCGGTCGCGAAGGACGACAGCAGCACGTAGACGAAGTACCAGACGAGGAACGCCACGGCCAAGGGAAAGACGAAACTGCGTTGACTGCGCTTGAGATTGCGGAATTGCGGTGAGTCCTCCACCGCGACGTAGTCGATCGCGCCCGGCGGGGCGGTCTCGTTGGGTCGTGCGGTCATCTGTGCGGCCTCCTTGCCACTCGTGCTGTCCGCTCGGGAGCTCCGCGCCTGTGCGGGGCTTCCCCTCGCGAGGGGTCTCACAACCCACGGAGAGCCCGGGATCTGCCCCCCGCCGCGTGATAGCGTCGACGCTACGAAAGTCGGCGATGGCGCCGTCACCCCCGGAAGTAGGTAGTGCGTGGCAGCACAAACCGGATTCGACACAGATGACCAACTGATAGCGCGTGCGGTCGGCGACCTCTCGCGCCGCACCCGATTCCCCGTCGTCTTCGGCGGCCTCGAACGTTCCGGCGCCATTCACGTCTCGGCCATCGCCGGCGCACGCACGCGCAGCATCGAAGGGCTTGTGGTGCAGGCCAGCAAAGGTCTGGGCGGAGCCTCCTTCGTCGAGGGTCGCCCCCGCCTGGCACTGGATTACCGCACCAGCCGCAGCATCACCCACGATTACGACCGCGCCATCCTCGGCGAAGGCATCTCAACTCTTCTGGCCGTACCGGTGATGGTGTCGGGCCGTGCGCGAGGCATCATCTACTGCGGCTCCTGGCAGCGCTCCCCCGTCGGCGACGTGGTGTCACGGCCGGTGTTCGCGGCCGCCGAGTCACTGTCGACCGAGTTGCGCGTGCGAGACGAGGTGCGTCGTCGACTGGCGCTCTCACCCACCACCGAGGCCGCGGCGCGGCTGCCCACGGCAGCGCGCGAAGAGCTCCGGGAGAGCTACGCCGAGCTGCGCAGCATCGCCGCGTCGGTGCAGGATGCCGGCCTGCGCAACCGGCTCACACAGCTCGAGAAGCGGCTGGCGGCCCTCTCGGCCGACGGCAACCGCCCCGCTGAGCGGGTGGAATCCACGCTCTCGCCGCGCGAAGTCGACGTGCTGGCCTGCTGCGCGCTCGGCTCGACCAACGCCGAGATCGCGACGACGCTCGGGCTGAAAGAGGGGACGGTGAAGTCGTACCTCGCCTCGGCGATGTCGAAGCTCGACGCCTCCACCCGTCACGCGGCTGTGACGCGCGCGCGGCGCGTCGGAATCCTGCCCTGATAACACACATCATGAGAATGGGACGGGGCCTGTCGCAAAAGGCCTTATCGACAGTATGGTGTGCGCATGGCCCGCAGAATTGTGCACCAGCTCGTCGACGACCTCGACGGAACCGAACTCGAGGTCGGCTCGGGTGAGACCGTGCTTTTCTCGCTGGACGGCATCGCTTATGAGATCGATCTGACCGACGAAAATGCCCAGGCGCTGCGCAATGCTCTCGAGCCTTACGTGTCGGCGGGGCGTCGCGTCTCGGGCGGCCGCGGAGCATCGTCCGCCGGCAGCAACGGCGGACGAAAGCGCCGCCGCACCGGCCAGAACGACTATGGCCCGATGCGGGAATGGGCCAAGGCGAACGGCTACACCGTCTCGGAGCGGGGCCGCGTGCCGGCCGCCGTGATCGAGGCCTACGAAGCCGCCCACTGATCGGCGTGACGCGGGGCGTTTCTCCGGCGCGCACCGAGCAGCGAATTGTGCGCGGTTCGCTGCATTTCCGCGTGGTCGCGAGCGGCACGCCGTCGTCGGTGTCTCGACCGCCCATGGTGCTCGTTCACGGCATCGGAATGTCGCACCGCTATCTGACTCGGCTGCACGATGTACTGGCGGCGGACGGCACCGTCTTCTCGATAGACCTGCCGGGCTACGGCGGCATGCCCAAGCCCGACCATGATGTCGACGTCGCCGAAATGGCTGCCGAACTCGCCTCGGTCGTGAATTCTCTCGACATCGCCCCTGCGGTGCTGGTGGGGCATTCGATGGGTGCGCAGTGGGTCGTCGAGGCGGCCTGCCAGAGCCCCGAGTCCGTCGCCGGCGTCGTCGTGATCGGCCCCGTCTCGGACGACCGTCACCGCACCGTCCCCGCGCAGGCCGGCACGCTGGCGCTGGACACCCTCGGTGAGTCCCCGATCACCAACGCCATCGTGTTCACCGACTACCTCCGCTGCGGCGTTCCGTACTACCTCGCGCAGGTGCGCCACATGGTGAGCTACCCCATCGAGCAGCGCGTGGGCGATCTCGCCGCGCCTCTGCTGATCATCCGCGGCGAGCACGACCCGATCGCGGGCCTCTCCTGGTGTCGCCGTCTGGCAGCCCGCGCGCGCGACGCCGCGGTGGTGATGATCCCCGGCGGTCATCACGTGGCGCATCGCACCGCACCCAAAGCCGTGGCGTCGGCCATCGTGGCGCATATCGGCGTGCCGGCGGCGGTGTGATCGACGCCGCGAAGGCTGCCGCCTGGTGGGTGCGGGACTACGCATACGCTTCGGCGTGGCAGATACGGGCGCTGTTCAACCGCACCCATCCCGAATCGTTCCTCAGCGGCGAGCGCACGCCGGTGGTCGTCCTCCCCGGAATCTACGAGACCTGGAAGTTCCTCCAGCCGCTCGTCGCGGCGATCCACGAGCGCGGGCATCCGGTGCACGTGTTGGATGCCCTGCACCGCAACGAACGCCCCGTGGTCGAGGCGGCCGAGCAGGTGACCGCGTACCTCACTGAGCAGAACCTCCACGACGTGATCATCGTCGCCCACAGCAAGGGCGGCCTCATCGGCAAGCAGGTCATGATCGGCCCCTCCGCCGACCGGGTGCGCAGCATGCTCGCCGTCTCGACGCCCTTCGGCGGCTCCCGCTACGCCCTGCTGATGCTCCCGCCCACCCTGCGCATCTTCTCCCCGATGGATGCCACGATCGTGGCGCTGGCCCGCCAAGAGACGGTCAACTCCCGCATCGTGTCGGTCTACGGCCGGTTCGACCCGCACATCCCCGGGGGCAGCGAACTTGCCGGCGCGAAGAACGTCAAGCTCGAGACGGGCGGACACTTCCGCATCCTCGCCCACCCGCGGGTGCTCGCGGAGTTCACGCTGCTCGCCCGGGCGCGGTGACAACTGCCCGCGGCATCCTCAGCCCTTGACCGCCCCCTGCGTCACGCCCTCCACCACCCACCGCTGGGTGAACAGGTAGACGATGATCGCCGGCGCCATGGCCATGAGGTACGAGGCGAAAGCGACGTTGTAGTTGTTGCTGAACTGGGTCTGGAAGATGTTCTGCACCACCGGCAGCGTCTGCGATCCGGGGTCCGAGATGATGAGCGACGGCATCATGAAGTCGTTCCACGACGCCAGGAAGGCGAAGATGCCGACCGTGGCGCTCATGGGTGCCAGCAGCGGGAAGATCAGCTGCCAGAACGTCTGCCAGGTGCTGGCGCCGTCGATGCGGGCGCTCTCCTCGAGCTCGGCGGGGATCGAGCGCAGAAACGCGGTGAAGAGCAGGATGCTGAAGCTCAGCTGGAACATGATGTGCAGGATCGTCACCCCGACCGGATTGTCGAGCCCGGTGAGCCCCGTCAGCTGGATCTGCGGCAGCGCGACGACGGGGAACGGCAGGAACATCGCCGCGAGCAGGTAGTAGAAGGAGTAGCGGAAGAGCTTGCGGTCCCAGTTGCGCGAGATCGCGAACGACGCGAGGGCCGCCAGCAGCACCGTGCCGGCGACGGTGAAGGCGGTCACGAGCGCGGAGATGAGGAACGCGCGGGGAAAGTCGGTCAGCTCCCACGCCTCGACGAAGCCGTCGATGCTGAACGGCGCCGGCAGCGAGAACGCGTTGCCGTCGACGGACTGCGACCTCGTCTTGAACGCCATCGACACCGTGACGTACAGCGGCACGAGCACCGTGAGCGCGCAGAGGATGAGGATGACGGTGCCCGACCAGTTCCACCGCTCCCCCCGCTGGCGGGCGGCGGGCTTCTTGCGGGGACTGTCGCCGTCGAGCACGCGCTCGGCGTTGACGTCTTCGACGGCCAGGGAGATCTGCGTGGAGGACATCAGAACACGTTCCTTCCGCGGGTGAGCCGCAGCTGCAGCAGCGAGAGCACGACGGCGATGAGGAAGAACAGCGTCGCGTTGGCCATCTGGTAGGCGTAGTCGCCGCCCGAGAACCCGGTGAAGATCGTCATCGCGATGCTGCGGGTCGCCGTTCCCGGGCCACCGTTGGTGAGGCCAACGATGATGTCGTAGGCGTTAAGGAAGTTCTTGAACCCGAGGATCACGTTGATGACGACGTACCCTGCCACCAGCGGCAGGGTGATGCGCAGCATCTGCTGGCCTTTGCCGGCGCCGTCGATGGACGCCGCCTCGTACACCTCGCCGGGAATGGAGAGCAGTCCGGCGATGTAGATGAGCAGCGTTCCGGGAATCGCCTGCCAAGAAGCGACGATCACGATCGCCAGCCACGCCAGGTCTGGGTTGGCCAGCACGCTCTGGCTCAGCCAGCCGATCCCCCACGCCTCGCCCAGCGCGGGGATGGAGTTGGAGAAGAGGAAGTTGAAGACGTAGGCGATGATGATGCCCGAGATCACCATCGGAATGACGAACACCGCCCGCAGCCCGGTCTTCAGCCGGATGTTCGAGGTGAGGCCCACCGCGAGCAGGAACGCCACCACGTTCACCACGATCACGGTGGTGATGGCGAAGAAGAACGTGAACAGGTAGCTCTGCAGAATCGCCGGGTCGCTGAACACGGCGATGTAGTTGATCAGCCCGATGAACTCCCAGTCGCCGAAGCCGATCGAGTTGGTGAAGCTGAAGAAGATGCCGATCACCGCGGGCAGCGTGATCGCGAGCGTGAAGAGGATCAGGCTCGGCAGCAGGAAGAGGTAGTAGACCCCGTCGACCTTGCGCTTGGCGCGGGCCTTCACCTTCACATTCGCGGCGCCGCGGCCGCGCGCTCTGAGCGCGGGAGGTGCTCCCGCCGTCACCGTCGTGGATGCCATCTGTCTCCCCTTTCGGCCCGGGCTACTGGCGCAGCGCCAGTCGAGCCCAATCGGCATCCAGCGTCCGCAGCATGCGCTGGGGATCCGCTCCGGTCACGATGCCCTGCATGTAGTTGTCGGTCGGGATGGTCAGCGGGATCGCCTTCGACGGCCCCTGGTAGAACCGCGCCGAATCGTAGTACTCCTTCATGCCGACGATGCGCTCGTCGGTCACCGGCGCAGCCTCGGTGGTGGTGCCGTACCCGAGGAAGGCGGCGTTGTACTCGTCCATCACTTCCTGGTCGAACAGGTAGCTCAAGAAGTCCCGTGCTTCTTGCTGATGGGCGGATGCCTCGGGGATCCACGCCGCCAGGTCGATGTTGACGCGCACGCGCAGGTCGTCTGGGTCGTCGGTCATCGGCAGCGGGAACGTGCCCAGCTGCATCTGGTCGTTGGTCTTGGCGATCTCGCCGAACGCCCACGGCCCCTGCAGGTACATCGCCGCCTCGCCGTTGGCGAAGGCGAGGTTGCCGTCG
Source organism: Microbacterium sp. zg-Y818 (assembly GCF_030246905.1). Classification (NCBI taxonomy): domain Bacteria; kingdom Bacillati; phylum Actinomycetota; class Actinomycetes; order Micrococcales; family Microbacteriaceae; genus Microbacterium; species Microbacterium sp. zg-Y818. Next base: position 2,117,961 of record NZ_CP126741.1, read on the forward strand.
CCGTACGCGCGACTGGCGGCATCCGGGTTGACGTAGGCGGAGGTCAGCTCGGTCATGCGCTCGACGGGCTCGGCGAGGGTGGTCGCGAACGACACCTCGGAGTCAGGGCCGACGTCGGTGCCCAGCTCGTTCAGTTCCTCGAAGAAACCGGCGACGTCGACCGAGCCGCCGACGGTGTAGTCGAACCATCCCTGCCCCACCGTCCAAGGGTCCTTGAAGGTCGCGTAGAACGGAGTGATGCCGGCATCCAGCAGCTGGTCGCAGACCGCTTTCAGCTCATCCCACGTCTGCGGCACCTCGAGACCTTGCTGCTCGAAGATCTCCTGGTTGTAGATGACCGATGCCGCCATCACCGAGTACGGCAGCACGCTGGTGCGGCCGGGGTAGGTGGCGTACTGGTCGACGAGGTCCTGCACCTCGGGGAGGATGCGGTCGGCCTCGGGCATGTCGCTGAGGTCGCTGAGGGCGCCGCGCTCCATGAAGCGGGCCATCTCCATGTTGTAGTTGAGCAGCCCGAGGTCGGGCGGGTTGCCGCGCAAGAACCCGGCCTGCAGGTTGGACGAGGTGTCGAAGACGACGCGCACGTCGTCTTGCGAGGAGTTGTACTCCGAGATGAGCTCCCGGAAGTACGGGATCGCCTCGGGCTTGCTGAGGTGGAAGCGGATCTCGGTGGGGCCGCTGCCGCCGGCGCAGGCGGCGAGGGTCACGGCGAGCGCCGCGGTGAGGGTGGCGCCGATCGCTCGGCGTGTGCGCCTCGTCGACCGTGTGGAAACAGGCATCCGTCGTCCTTCCGCCGCCTCGTTGCGCAGCGCCCTGGGGAAACGCTTGCGCTGATGCAAGCACATGGCCACCGGCGCGGACAGTGATTGAGTCGCGCCCGCCAGAGGTCTACCATTCCCGCGCAAGCCTGCACCGGCCGTTGAGCGGGGGCGCGCCGCGCCCGAGACGAAACGCGCACCCTCCCGCCGCGCCGCCCGCCCGCCTACTCTGAACGCGTACCGACAGGCGTGCGGAGGCCCCATGGATGCTGCTGTCTCGGGCCTCACCGCGCAGGAGGTGCAGCAGCGCGTCACGGCCGGGCAGACCAACGCCTACCAGGAGCACACCAGCCGCAGCGCGTGGAGCATCATCCGCGCCAACGTGCTGACCCTGTTCAACGCGCTCGTGCTGGGCTGCTTCACGCTGCTGCTCGTGATCGGCCGCTGGCAGGATGCCCTCTTCGGACTGAGCGCGCTGGCCAACACCGTGATCGGCAGCGTGCAGGAGTTCCGCGCCAAGGGGGCGCTGGACCGGCTGGCCCTGCTCAACGCGCCGACCGCCCGGGTACGGCGCGACGGCGACGAGGCAACCGTCGCGGTGGACGACGTCGTGCTCGGCGACCTGCTCGTGCTGCGAGCGGGAGATCAGATCCCGGCGGATGCCGAGGTGATCGATGCCGACGGCCTGCAGGTGGACGAATCCCTCCTCACCGGCGAATCCGAGCCCGTGGACAAGACGTCCGGCGACCGAGTGCTGTCGGGTTCGGTCATCGTCGAGGGTTCGGGACTGGCCCGCGTCGACCGCGTCGGCGCGGAATCGTTCGCCAACTCACTCACCGACGAGGCGAAGCGGTTCTCGCTCGTGGCATCCGAGCTGCGTTCCTCGATCGACCGCGTGCTCACCTGGGTGACGTGGATCATCTTCCCGGTGGCCCTGCTGGTGCTCAACTCGCAGATGGTCGCGCAGGGCGGGTGGGCGCAGGCGTGGCAGAGCGGCGCGTGGCGTGAGGCGGCGACCTCCGCGATCGCCGCGATCATCGCCATGATCCCCCTGGGACTGGTGCTGATGACGAGCATCGCGTTCGCGGTGGGCGCCGTGCGGCTGGCCGGCCAGCAGGTGCTGGTGCAGGAACTGGCCGCGGTCGAGGGGCTCGCCCGCGTCGACGTGATCTGCCTGGACAAGACCGGCACCCTCACGCAGGGCGACGTGGTGTTCGACGCTTCCTATCCTCTGGTCGAGGTGCCCGGGTGGAACCAGGTGCTCGGCTGGTACGCGGTGCAGCCCGCGGCCAACGCGACGGCCGGCAGCCTCGCTGCATCGTTCACCGAGGCGCGGGAGGAGGAGGCGTCAAACCAGGTGCCGTTCTCCTCCGCCCGCAAGTGGAGCGCGGTCACCTTCGCCGACGGCATGTGGGTGATGGGCGCCCCCGAGATGGTCTTCGCCGGCACCGCACCGCCCGATTCGGACGTCGGCCGCATGGCGGCGCAGGCCGCGGAGCTGGCGGCGCGCGGGCGCCGCACCCTCGTGCTCGCGCGCGGCACCCGCACCGGCGACGAGACGGTGCCCGCTGACGCCGTGCCCGTCGCGCTGCTGACCTTTCGCGAGCGGATCCGCCCGGATGCCGCGCAGACCCTGTCCTATTTCGCCGCGCAGGACGTCGCGGTGCGCATCCTCTCAGGCGACAACCCGCAGACGGTTGCGGCCATCGCCCGCGACGTGGGGCTCGACGTCGCGCACGGCTTCGACGCCCGCCGGCTGCCCGACGACGACGGCGAGCTCGCCCGCGTGCTCGAGCAGAACGTCGTGTTCGGCCGGGTCACGCCCGACCAGAAGCGGCGCATGGTGGTCGCGCTGAAGGCGGCGGGCCACACCGTCGCGATGACCGGCGACGGAGTCAACGACGCGCTCGCGATCAAAGAGGCCGACATCGGCGTCGCGATGAACTCCGGCTCCGCCGCCACCAAGGCCGTCGCGCGCCTCGTGCTGCTGGACGGCAAGTTCTCGCACCTGCCGGCGGTGGTGGCCGAGGGCCGGCAGGTGATCGCCAACATCGAGCGGGTGTCGATGCTGTTCCTCACGAAGACGGCGTACGCCACGGTGCTGGCGATCACCTTCGGGGTGCTCTTCCTCCCCTTCCCGTTCCTCCCCCGGCAGCTGTCGCTCACCGACGGGCTCACCATCGGCATCCCGGCGTTCTTCCTCGCGTTCATCCCGAACGCGCGCCGCTACATCCCGGGGTTTCTGCGGCGGTCGCTGTCGTTCGCGGTGCCGGCGGGCGTCGTCGTCGCGGCGGGCATCGCCGTCTACACCCGCGTGCTCGCCGCGCGCGGCATCCCCGAGATCGAGGTGCGCGCCGGCGCGACGCTCGTGCTCGGCATGCTGGGGCTGTGGATCCTCGCTGTGCTGGCGCGGCCGCTCACCCTCGTCACCGTGGGGATCGTCGCCGCCATGATCGGCGGCCTGGCGCTGATGTACCTCGTGCCGATCTCGCGCGACTTCTTCGAGCTCGTCACGCTGGGCCCGACGACCGTGACCGCCGTCGCCGTCACGGCCGGCGCCGGCGCCGTGTTCATCACGGTGGTGCGACTGGTGCAGCGCCGCGTGCTCGCACGCGACGCGGGGGTGGGGCGCCGGGGGTGACGCAGCTGGGCGCGGACCCAAGCCGCACGAACTGCGAGCGACCAGTGCACGGATGCCGCCGGGCGAGCGTCCTCGAGCCGGTAGCCTTCACAGGTGATCGAAGAGCAGGCCCTCGCGGGCGGCAACGCCAGCGGCGCCGAGGTCGTGCGCGTGGGCGACACCGTCCGCAAGCCGTGGACGGCCTCGACGCCGAGCGTCGTCCGCTACGTCGAGACCCTCCGCGCCGCCGGCATCGATGCCCCCGCTCCTCTGGGCCGCGACGACCAGGGGCGACAGGTTCAGGAATTCATCCCGGGCACGCTCGCAATCGACGCCGGCCGATTCTCGCCCGCCGACCTGCACCGCGTGGGGTCGATCGTCCGAGGCATCCACGACGCGAGCGCGACGTACATCGCGGAGCCCGACGCGATCTGGGAGACGGCGATTCCGGCGCCCGGCGACGAGCTGATCTGCCACAACGACCTCGCCCCCTGGAACCTGCTCATCGGGGAGCGATGGGTCTTCATCGACTGGGATGCCGCAGCGCCCAGCACCCGCCTGTGGGACCTCGCCTACGCGGCTCAGTCGTTCACACTGAGCGACACCACGCGCCCCCCCGACGAGTCGGCGCAGGACCTCGCGGCGTTCGTCGACGGATACGGCGCCGACCCGCGCATGAGGAGCGACCTCCCCGCGGCGATGATCCGGCGGACCGAGGCGATGTACGACCTGCTGCGCTCCTCGCACCACGACGGCACCGAGCCCTGGGCGTCGATGTTCACCGCAGGTCACGGCGAGCACTGGCACGCGGTCTCCCGCTACGTGCAAGCCCACGAAGGGGTATGGCGCGCGGCCCTCTAACCCACCCCGGTCGTTGAGCGAGGACGCGAAGCGCCCGAAACGAAACCCCGAGACAACTGTCGGACGCACCGCGTTTCGACTCGCTCCGCTCGCTCAACGCCCGGCATCCGTCCGCTCACCCGAGCAGGGTCTCGCCGATATACCCGCCTTCGGCGCACCCGGGCGGGACGGCGAAGACGGCCGAGCCGATCGGGGTCGTCCACTCGTTGAGCAGGTCGAGCTCATCCAGGCGCCGCTGTATCGGGACGAACTGGCGCTCGACGTCGGCCTGGAACGCCACGAAGATGAGCCCGGCGTTGGAGATCTGCCCCGCCGCCGGGGTGTCGTCGTAGTTGTATGCCCGGCGGAACATGCGCTCCTGCGGGTTGTCGCTGCGTGAGCGGCGCAGGTGCGAGAACTCCGGGATGACGGGGAACCCGAGAGCCGTCGTCGCCTCGAAGTCCGGCTCGTCGAACTCGTCGGTGCCGGTGAGCGGGGCGCCGTTGGACTGGAACCGCCCGACGCTCTGGTCGCGGCCGGGGCGGTCGAGGCGGTCCCATTTGTCGAGGTCCATCGCGATGCGCCGGATGACCATGCCGGTGCCGCCGGCAGCCCACCCGTCGGTCGTGTTCCACACCACAGTGTCGAAGTCGGTGGTGCCCGGCTGCGGGTTGGTGGTGCCGTCGACCTGGCCGAAGAGGTTGCGCATGGTCGTGCCGGGCCGCACCGAGCCGTGCGCCCGCCGGAAGCCCTGCTGCGTCCAGCGCAGCGACGCGAAGCTGCGGGCATCCTTCAGCAGCATCCGCGAGGCGTGGGCGACCGTGATCGGGTCGTCGGCGGCGATCTGGATGACGAGGTCGCCGTCGCTGTATTCCGGCTGCAGGCGGTCGATGCCGAACGGCGGCAGCGGGGCCAGCCACCGCGGGCCCGAGGCGCCGGCGCGCGCGACCAATCCCGGCCCGAACCCGAAGGTCACCGTCAGCCGGGCCGGGGCCATGGCGAGCTCCGGTTCCGAGTCGGCCAGCGCCGGGCGACCCTGCGTCATCCGCGCCGCGTCGTCGGTGAGGATGCGCATCATCCGCCGCAACCCGTCCCGATCGGTGCCGGGCAGCAGGTCGAGCGCGAGAAAGACGCCGTGCGCCTGCGCGTCGGTGTCAATACCGGCCTGGTGCGCGCCGTAGAACGGCACGGTCACCTCGCCATTGAGCGGCACCGAGGCGCCGGCATCCACCTGCCCGGAGTCGGCTGCGCTGCGCAGGGCGGCGTCGATCCCGATGGCACTGACGGCGCCGACGCCGGCGACGGCTCCCCCGAAGAGGAACTGTCGCCGCGTGGGTCCGGGGCGACCAGAACGGCCGGCCCGATCGCGGGTGCCCATCAGTGGTCGGTCTTCTCGTGCATGTCCTCACCCTCGTAGGTCTCGTTCGCGCCGGCGTAGTCCTTCACGGGTGCGGTGAAGGCGTACGTCGTGTCGTCCGAGAAGATGAGGGTGACCTCGACTTCCTCGCCCGCGGCCAGCGGAGCGGTGAGGCCCATGAGCATGAGGTGGTTGCCGCCGGGCTCGAGCGTGAGCGCGCCGTTCGCCGGGATGACGAAGCCGCCCTCGACCTCGCGCATGACCGTCTGACCGCTATCGTCGGCGGCGGTTTCGTGCAGCTCGACCGTCGATGCGGCTTCGGTCGTGGCCGAGACCACGGTGACGTCGGTGTCGCCGTCGTTGATGAGCTCGCCGAAGCCGGCGGACATGCCGGACTCTGCGACCTTCACCCAGGCGTCGCTGATGGTGACGACGTCGCCCGCGGCAATGGCGACCGGGTCGGTCTCGGCTGCGGGCGTGGCGGATGCGCAGCCGCTGAGGGCGAGGGCGCCGGCGGCGAGAAGAGCGCCGAGACGGATGCGGGTGGAGCGAGTGATCACAGAATTGCCTTTCAGAAAGCCGATGCGGGTCTCAGTTGCCCGACTCGTCGGTGCCACCGGCGGAGCGCCGGCGGCGAAGGAAGTGGATGCCGGCGAAGGCGGCGACAGCGACCGCTGCCCCGGCCGCGCCGATGACGGCGACCCGGGCAAGACCGCCGTCCTGCGAGGTGTTCTGACTCTGCTGTTCCGGCTCCGAGGTGGATGCCGCGTCGTCGGCGCCGGTGTCGGCATCGGCATCCGCCGGCCGCTGCAGCGGTTCGGCGTCGCCCACCGTGAACGGGATCACGCCGGAGATGGGGTGGCCGTCCGACGAGACGACGCGCCACCGCACTTCATAGCCGCCCTCGGGCATGCCCTCCTCCACCGGCACCGTCACGGTGCTGTACTCGACGACCGGTTCGCCGGCCGCCCAGTCGCCGCCGTCGGCGTCGGCGATCATGACGAGCGCGCCCACCTGCATCACATCGGCGGTGAACTCCAACGACACCGATGCCGGCGCGGTTTCCAGCCGCTCGTCGGCGGCCGGGCTGCTCGACGACAGTTCGTCGTGGGCCGAGGCGGGGCCGGCGACCGCCAGCACCACGACGACAGCGGCGGCCACACCGGCGGTGAACTTGCGGAACGGGGACATGACAGACCTTTCGCCAGCGCCCGGCACACGGGCGCGCAGACAGCGGGCGCTCGGAACGAGCGCAGAACACGCCGAAGCGGCCCGCTATCGGGATGCGTCGGCGAACGTCAGAACGTCAGGGTGAGCGGTGGGCCGCGACGGGCGACCGACGAGGCGAACCGCGGGCGAAGCGGACGCGCAGGTTCGGCGGAGGACACAGCGGGACGGCGTGACGGCGCAGGCGCCGGCAGGCACACCACGGGGATGAGACGACGTCGCGCCCAGCGCGCGAACTCCCCCGCGACGGCCCGCATCCGCATGAGCGCGCGCTCTCCCCGATACAGCGCGGCCACAGTCACGACGGCGGCGAGGCCGTGCATCAGCCACATCGTGGCATCCGCCGGAGGCTGCGCCGAGACGAGCGTGTCGGCAAGCGGGGTCGACGCAGCGGCGCCGTGCGCATGGTGACCGGGAGTGCCGCCCGCCGCAGCGGAGGACGAGAACGTGCCGAGCACGAAGAGGGTGTGAAACAGCGCCTGGCTGAGGGCGACGCCGAGCGAGAGCCGCCACAGCGACAGCCGGCGACCCACCAGAACGGTGCACACGGCGAGCGAGAGGATCAGCGGGACGACGATGCCGACCCAGCCGGGCATCTGGCCGCCGGCGGTGACGTGCGACACCAAAGCGACGAAGGTCGCCACCGCAGCCGCGAGCGCGCCGCGGACGACGCGGGAGGCTCGGGACGGGTGCACCGTCCCATTCTGGCAGGCCCGCCCGGTTGCGCCCTCCCCTGCGCAGCCGTATCGCGGCGCGGCCCGCTCCGCCAAGATGAGCGCATGGATTCGTCGTCGCGGGCGTGCCCGAGCCGCACGCCGCCACCCTGGCCACGGCGGCGATGGGTGCACGTCCGCGGGACGGCACGCCCTCGGGGCGGGCAAGCGAAAGCAGGCGGGTGAGCGAAGCGCAACCCCCGGCAACACACAGACAGAGTGGGGTAAAACCTACGAGGAGGTATGTACCGACCTCCCGAAGGAGGATCAGTGCCCGGTAACGCCACCGCCCGCTTCGATAACGTCGCGTTGCTCTCGGTCGCGAGGGTTCTCCCCGGTCGGGTGACCACCTCGGACGACATCGAGGAGCGTCTCGCGCCCTCGCTCAAGCGCCTCCGGCTCCACAGCGGAATGCTGAAGCGCGTCGCCGGAGTGCTCGAGCGGCGCAACTGGGCGGCGGGCGAAACCGTCGACGCCGCCACGATCGCCGCGGGTAAGCAAGCGCTCGCGGATGCCGGGGTCAGCCCATCCGAGGTCGGCCTGCTGATCAACACCTCGGTCACGCGCACGAACCTGGAGCCCTCCGTGGCCGTGGCCCTCCACCACGGCCTGGACCTGCCGAGCTCGGCCATCAACTTCGACGTCGCCAACGCCTGCCTCGGGTTCATCAACGGCATGTCGCTCGCGGCGACGATGATCGATTCCGGCCAGATCCGTTACGCCATCGTGGTCGCCGGCGAGGACGCCGATGAGATCCAGGTCAACACGATCGAGCGACTACTGCAGTCCGAGAGCGGCCGCGCCGGCTTCCTGAGCGAGTTCGCCTCCCTCACCCTCGGTTCGGGGTCCGCCGCGGCGGTGCTGGGGCGCGCCGACGAGCACCCCGCGGGCCACCGCATCCTCGGCGGCGTGACGCGTGCCGCCACCGAATTCCACCGCCTCTGCGTCGGCAGCGTCGACGGCATGTTCACCGACGCCAAAGCGCTCTTGAAGGGCGGCCTCGCGCTCGTCGTGTCGGCGTGGAAAGAGGCGGCGGCGGAATGGGACTGGAAGTCGATGAACCGCTACATCACGCACCAGGTGTCGTCGGTGCACACCGACGCCATCGTCAAGGCGGTGAACCTCGATAGGGACCGCGTGCCGACGACGTTCCCCCGGCTCGGCAACATCGGCCCGGCATCCGTCCCCATCACCCTCGTCGAAGAGCAAGCGACGCTGCAGCGGGGCGACCGGGTTCTGCTCATGGGCGTCGGCTCGGGGCTCAACACCGCGATGATGGAACTCGCCTGGTGAACGGCGGGGTCGCCGAGGCCCTCGCGGGCCTCCCCGGTCTCGACGTCCGCTTCAGTCGCACATGCGTCGTCACCGAGCGCCAGACGGATGCCGCGCACGAGTGGCACTACCTCGACACCGGCGATGAGCTCGCGCGGCTCGGTGTCGAGGTCGTCGGCACGATCCTCGCGGTGCACGGCAACCCGACCTGGTCCTACCTCTGGCGGCGCCTCGTGTCGGCCTCGCTGCGCGCGGCCGAGGAGGGGCAGCCGGCCTGGCGCGTGATCGCCGTCGACCAGCTCGACATGGGGTTCTCGGCCCGCACCGGTGCGCCGCGCGCCCTCGCGCAGCGCGTGCGCGATCTCGGCGCGTTCACCGACGCGCTGGGCCTCGAGGGCCCGGTCGTCACCCTCGGCCACGACTGGGGCGGCGTGGTCTCGCTCGGCTGGGCGGTCGACCACCCGGCACTGCTCGCGGGAGTCGTCGCGCTCAACACCGCCGTGCACCACCCGGCCGGCGAACCGATCCCCGCCCCGCTGCGCCTCGCCGGAACGCGCGGTGTGCTCGCGGCATCCACCGTCGCCACGCCCGCGTTCCTCGACACGACGCTGGCGCTCGCCCACCCCGCGCTCGAACCGGATGTGAAGGACGCCTACCGCGCGCCCTACCGCACCGCCGCCCGCCGGCAGGGCATCGGCGCGTTCGTCGCGGACATTCCGGTGGATGGCGCGCACGAGAGCTTCGACGAGCTGCAGCGCATCGCCGCCGGCGTCGCCGACCTCGACGTGCCGGCGCTGCTGCTGTGGGGGCCGGCCGATCCGATCTTCAGCGACCGTTATCTCGACGACCTCGTCGACCGGATGCCGCACGCCGACGTCCACCGCTTCGAAGGCGCCGGCCACCTGATCGCCGAGGACCGGCCGTACGCCGACGCCATCCTCACGTGGCTGGGCGACAACGCCGCGCGTCTGACCGGCGATGCCGGCCCCGCAGCGCCCGAGCCCGCCGGCGCCGCGCCCGCCGACCACAGCCCCGCGGACTTCACCCCCCTGTGGGCCGCCCTCGACGCCCGCCACGACGACGACGACGTCGCCGTCATCGACATGGCCACGCGGGGCGGCGGCGAGGGCCGCGTCACCTGGCGGCAGCTCGACGACCGCGTGCGGTGCCTGGCGTCCGGTCTCGCGCGCATGGGGGTGCAGAAGGGTCAGCGCGTCTCGGTGCTCGTCCCGCCGGGGCCCACCCTCACGGCCGTGGTCTATGCGTGCCTGCGCATCGGCGCCGTCGTCGTCGTTGCGGACGCCGGGCTCGGGGTGCGGGGACTCTCCCGCGCCGTGCGCGGCGCGTGGCCCGACGTCGTCATCGGCGAGCTGCCGGGCCTGGGCGCCGCCCGCGCGCTGGGGTGGCCCGGCATCCGCATCTCGGTGCCGCGGCTGCCCGCGGCATCCGCGAAGCTGCTCGGGGTCGCTGCCGACCTCACCACGGTGGCCGCGTTCGGGGCAGGCGCTCCCCTCCCCGACGAGCCGGCACCCGACGACCCTGCGGCGATCCTCTTCACCTCCGGGTCGACAGGGCCGGCGAAGGGCGTCGCCTATACGCATCGGCAGCTCTCGGCGCTGCGCGACGTGCTCGCCGCCCACTTCGACGTGACAGGCGACACCGGGCTCGTCACGGGCTTCGCACCGTTCGCCCTGCTCGGCCCGGCGCTCGGCACCCGCTCGGCGACCCCCGACATGGACGTCTCGGCGCCCCGCACCCTCACGGCGCGAGCCGTCGCCGCCGCGGTGCGGGCCTCCGACGCCCGCATCGTGTTCCTGTCGCCGGCGGCGATCCTCAACGTCGTCGCCACGGCCGATGCGCTGTCGGACGACGACCGCCGCGCGCTCGCCACGGTGCGCACGTTCCTCTCGACCGGAGCACCGGTCGGCGAGTCGCTGCTGGCGGCCGCGGCGGAGCTCATGCCGAACGCCGAGCCGCACACCCCCTACGGCATGACCGAGTGCCTGCTCGTCACGGACGTGACGCTCGACGGCATCCGTGCCGTGGCGGATGCCGCCGACCGCGGCGTCTGCGTCGGCTCGCCGATCGGGGTGAACCAGGTGCTGATCAGCGCTCTGGATGCCGATGGTCGGGCGACCGGCATCCCGAGCGCCGAGCCCGGTGTGCTCGGGGAGGTCGTCGTGTCGGCGCCGCACCTGAAGGCGTCGTACGACCGACTGTGGCTCACCGACCGCCGCGCCGTGCTCGACACCCCTGCCGAAGGGCGCTGGCACCGCACCGGCGACGTCGGGCACCTCGACGCCAAGGGCCGGCTCTGGATCGAGGGCCGGCTGCCGCACGTGCTGGCCACCGCCGACGGGCCGGTCGCGCCCGTCGGTGCGGAGCAGGACGTCGAAGGTGCCGACGGGGTACGGCGTGCCGCGGTCGTCGGCATCGGCCCGCACCGGCTGCGGCAGGCCGTCGCCGTCGTCGAGACGGTCCCGGCCGTCGCTCGGCCGGGGCTGGCGTCGCCTGAGCTGACTGCCGAGCTGCGTCGGCGCACGGATCTTCCGCTCGTCGCGGTGCTGGCGGTGCCGCAGCTGCCCACCGACATCCGCCACAACTCCAAGATCGACCGCACCCGGCTGTCGCAGTGGGCCGAGCGCACGCTCGCCGGCGGACGGGTGGGCCGGCCGTGATCGTCGCCGTCACCGGAGCGTCCGGCTACCTCGGGCGCGCAGTCGCCGCCGAGCTCGTCGCCGCCGGCCACGAGGTGCGCGCGCTGCAGCGACGGCCCAGCCGCGTCGAGGGCGTCACCGACGTTCTCGGGTCCGTCACCGATTCGCAGGCCGTCGCCCGCGTCGTCGACGGCGCCGAGGGCATCGTCCACCTCGCCGCCAAGGTGTCGCTGGCGGGAGACCCCGCCGAGTTCCATGAGGTCAACGTCGAGGGCACGCGAGCCCTGCTCGTCGCGGCAGAGCACGCCGGGGCATCCCGCTTCGTACAGGTGTCGTCGCCCTCGGTGGCGCACGCCGGAGTGGCGCTTGCAGGCGTGGGGGCCGAACCGGCATCCCCGCAGCACGCCCGCGGCGAATATGCGCGGACGAAAGCCGAGGCCGAGCTCATCGCCCTCGACCGCGACTCCCCCGCGATGCGCGTCGTGGCCGTGCGCCCCCACCTCGTGTGGGGGCCGGGCGACACCCAGCTGGTCGGCCGCATCGTCGACCGCGCGCGGCGGGGACGCCTGCCGCTGCTCGACGGCGGGCGGGCGCTCATCGACTCCACCTACGTCGACAACGCGGCCACCGGCATCGTCGCCGCGTTGCACCGCGCCGACGAGGCGCACGGCCGCGCGTTCGTGATCACGAACGGCGAGCCGCGGCCGGTCGGCGAGCTGCTGGCGGGCATCTGCCTCGCGGCGGGCGTCACCCCGCCGCGGTGGAGCGTGCCCTCGGGCCTCGCGCGCGCCGCCGGCTCGCTCATCGAGCGCGCCTGGGCGCTGCGGCCCGGAGCGGACGAGCCGCCCATGACGCGGTTCCTGGCCGAGCAGCTGTCGACGGCGCACTGGTTCGACCAGCGCGAGACCCGCCGGGCGCTCGCGTGGGCGCCGTCGGTGAGCATCGATGAGGGGCTGCGGCGGCTCGCGGCGCACGCGGCCGCGACCGCCTGACGCCGCGGTCAGGCCAGCGAGAGGAAGAGCTTCTCCAGCTCCTCGGGGTTCGAGCTGCCCTCGGCGTCGGGGTCGTTCAGGCACTCCTTGAGCGCGGTGGAGATCACCAGGAACCCGGCGCGGTCGAGCGCCTTCGACACGGCCGAGAGCTGCTGCACGATGTCGCGGCACGAGGCGTCGGACTCGACGGCGGCGATCACTGCGGCCAGCTGACCATGCGCGCGGCGCAGCCGGTTGGCGATCTTGCGCTGCGCCTCGGGGTCGTGGACGACGACGGCCGCGGTAGCGGTGGAGTCGGTCATAGGGAGCCTTCCTCGGTGCGGCCGATTTGACATCCACAATACCCCACGGGGTATGTTCGAGATACCCCAGGGGGTATGACCCCTCCCCCTCGAACGAAGGAAACACGACATGTGTCGAGCAGTGACCTGCCGCGTCTGCGGCAAGACGACCTGGGCCGGCTGCGGCCAGCACGTGCAGAGCGTGAAGCGCAGCGTGGCGGCATCCGATTGGTGCAACGGCTCGCACACCGCCGACCAGATCGCGGCGTCGAAGAGCCACCGCGGCGGATTCTTCGCCCGCCTGTTCGGCCGCTGATCCCGGCCCCTCACCTCCACCCAGCCCGAGAACCCCGAAAGAAAGACACCACCATGTGCGCACGCGTCACCTGCCCCCGCTGCCTGAAGCCGACCTGGGACGGTTGCGGCAACCACATCGAAGAAGCTCTAGCCGGGGTCGCCCCCGCCGACCGCTGCAGCTGCTGACCCCGCTCTTCTCCTGAGGACTCCCATGCCCCGCTTTCTCCCCGCCGACCTCGGCTCCGTGTCGCACGCCTCGGACGCGACGGGGCTTCCGCTCGTGCGCTGACCGCCGACCCGCGTCGACGACGACCGAAGGCCCGTTCCGCCGCGTCAGCCGCCGAACGCCGCTTCGCCCTCCGGAAACGGCCACGGCGCCCACAGCTCATCGCGCGGCAGGAGCGGCGCCGCGACGAGCAGGCGGTCGGCGGGATAGTCCTCGGCACGCCCCGATCCCGAAGACGTGGCGACGCCCGGCTCGTCGAGCGAGAAGAACACCGGCAACTGGCGCCGCCGATCGATCCCCTCGGCGAACCCGCCCTCGACCACGGTGCGCACCGTCCACTCCATCTCATCCGCACCCCGCTCCCACGTCTCGTCGCAGGCGTCGCACCCGCACACCGGGAACGGAAAATCGTGCAGCAGCCCGGCGTGCAGGATCACTCCGGGAAAGGCCGTGAACACGAAGGTGAGCACGGCGGCATCCGGGTCGCTGGGCGTCACCCGCACTGCCCGCGTCACCGACGCGGGCAGGCGCAGCAGATCATCGGATGCCGCAGGGTCGTCGACGACGGCGACGTCGAAGGTCTCGGCGAGCCACGCGATGAGGGCCTCGGCGACGGCGTGCAGCGGGGCGAACCGCTCACGGTTGCTCACGACGGAGTAGGACTCCGACGGGGGCGACTGCGGCCACCGACCGCCGTAGTCGACGGTGGTGCCGGCCTCGTCGGTGAAGGTCTGCGGCGCAACGTCGGGCCGCACGTAGTCGGTCATGCCGGAACGGTACCGCGCGGGGGCCGCGGCGTCACCAGGTCACTCAGAGCGGACGGCGTCGATGACCCAGGTCACTGCGAATCGATCGGTGAGACGTCGTGACCGTGCTCAGTCCTCGGGCCGGCGGCGCAGCCGCTTGACGTCGGTGCGCTGCTTCTTCGCGGTCAGGCGCCGCTCCTTCGCTCCCCGGGTCGGCTTCGTCGCGCGGCGGGATGGCGCCGGTGGTCGCAGTGCGTCGGCGACGAGCGCCGCCAGCCGTTCGCGCGCGGCGTCGCGGTTGCGCACCTGGGCGCGATGCTCGGATGCCGTGATGGTCAGCACTCCCCCGATCAGACGACCCGACAGTCGCTGGAGGATCCGCTCGCGCTGATGCGGGGTCAGGGATGCCGAGCCGGCGGCATCCCATACCAGCTCCACCCGCGAGTCGGTGGTGTTCACGCCCTGCCCGCCGGGTCCAGAGGAGCGTGAGAATCGCCAGGTCAGCTCTGACTCCGCGATCGTCAGCCCAGGCGTGACGCGCAGTCCGGGTCGATAGGCGGCGGGCATGGGTTCATTCTGGCGTCTGGGCGATGGGAGGTCACCCGGAGACGCCCGTCGCCATCGTCGCTACCGTGGGGCGCATGATGGCTCACGCCGACGCACTCTTGACCTCCGCCCGCGCCACCGAGGAGGCGATGCTGACTCCTGAGCTCCGGCGCGATCCCAAGCGGGTGCGAGAACTGCTGCACCCGGACTTCGTCGAGGTGGGCCGGTCGGGCCGGCGCTGGTCTCGCGACGATATCGTGACGGCCCTCGTCGACGAACACCCCCTCCCGGTCGTGACCGACGAGTGGGAGGCAGTGCAGCTCGCGCCGGATTTGGCGCTGGTCACCTACACGATCACCGGACCTGGGCAGCCGAGCCGGCATTCGTCCCTGTGGGTGCAATCCGACGGACGCGTACGGCTGCGCTTCCATCAGGGAACGTTCGTCGCGCAGGAGTGACGGCGGAGCCGCGTGCACGTCGGGCATGCGTTCGGGCTACGGGCGGGCGAGCGTCACTCCCCGCGCAGCTGGGCGAGCAGTTCGGCGGCGCCGCTGCCGGTGGCCTCGACGATCCGCCCGTTGGCCACGCGGTAGAAGGCGAACTCCGCCACATTGACGTGACGACGCGTCGACGCGATGCCCCGGAAAGCGTTCTGGTGCGTGCCGCTGCCGCGCAGGTGCGCGGCGACGCGGTCGTCTTCGACGACGAGCTGAATGCGGCGCCAGCGCCAGTCCGGAAAGGCGTGGAACAGATCCGCGAGATCCTCGATCCACGCATCCGCCCCTCCCGGAAGGTGCGCCCGACGCACAGCCGGGTCGAGGAACGACCGGATGGCCTCGAGGTCGTGGCGATTGACCGCGTCGACGTAGTCCGCGAACCACTCGCGCAGCTCCCACGACTCCATCCGTCCATTATCGAGGCGGATGCCGACACGGAGCCGGTCGGCGTCACCCGAGCAGCGGGCGCAGTGCCTCCACGAACGGATGCATCCGCCGCGCCATGACCGTGTCGAGCGGCTCACTCACCTCGGGGGCAGCGGCCCAGTCCGAGGTCGCGCGCTCGCCGATGGCCATGAGCGCGCGGATCACATCCCCCGCGCGGTCACGATCGAGCTCGGGCGCGCACCGGTGCACGTGCTCCAGGATCTCCCCGCTGAGCGCCGCGGTGCGCAGAGCCGCCGCCGCCCGCAGCTCGTCATCGGCATCCACGATGCGCCAGCGTGCGGTGAACGACGCGCGGTCGGCGGTGCTGTAGTGCGCGAGGGCGAGGATCGCGGCGACGATGGCGTCCATCGCGGGCAGACCCTCGGAAGCCGCCAAGCTCTGCCGCATCCGCTCGGCCCGTGCGTCGAACTCGTCCCACATGAGGTCGCGCTTGGCAGGGAAGTACGAGAACAGCGTCGTGCGGCTGACGCCGACCTCCCGCGCGATCTCGGTGAGCGACGTCGCGGCGTACCCCTGCTTCGCGAACAGGCCGATGGCGATGGCGCGCACCTCGTCCCGGCTCGCGCGCCGCGGGCGTCCCGGGCCTTTGGCCGCCATTCCACCGTTCGCGCTCACCCCGTCACTCTACATTTCCGAACACCGTTCGGATATTGTGGAATCGGTCGGGAAACCCCGCCGACCAGACCCGAAGGCATCAGGAGGCCGCCATGAAATCCGTCCACGTCACCGGTGTGAACCAGATCGACTGGGTCGAGGTCGACAAGCCCGAGGTCGGCCCGCGGGATGTGCTGCTGCGCATCCGCGCGTGCGGCATCTGCGGCTCCGACGCCATGTACGCCAGCTACGGCGGCATCCCGCCCCGTCAGGGTGCCACTCCCCTCGGGCACGAGCCTGCCGCCGAGATCGTCGAGGTCGGCGCCGAGGTCGAGGGCTTCGCCGTGGGCGACCACGTCGTCATCGACACCATGCGCTTCACCGACGGGCTGCTCGGCTCCGGCGGCGCCCAGGGCGGCTTCACCCCCTACGTCGTCGTGCGCGACGCCACCCCGGGAGTGCAGCTGAAGGTCATCCCCGACCACGTGCCGTGGGATGTCGCCGCGCTGAACGAACCGATGGCCGTGGCCCTGCACGCCGTCAACCGCACTGGCGTGAAGGAGGGCGACAAGGTCGTCATCTTCGGCGCCGGCCCCATCGGCCTGGGCGCGCTGCTCGGCTACCGCCGCAAGGGCGCGAGCCACATCGTCGTCGTCGACGTGATCCCCTCCCGCCTCGAGAAGGCGCTGGAGATCGGCGCGGATGCCGTCATCGACTCCTCCAAGGAGGACGTCGGCACACGCCTGGTCGAACTCCACGGCGACGGCGCGACCCCGTGGGTGCGAGGCGTCCGCCCCGCCACCGACATCTACCTGGATGCCGCGGGTGTCGCCGTCGTACCCCAGACCGTCACCCGCATCGCCAAGCACGGCGCAACGCTCGGCGTCGTCGCGGTGCACAAGAAGCCGGTCGAGCTCGACTTCGGCGGCATCCTCCAGAGCGAGATGAACATCGTGTGGGCGATGGGCTACCCGACCGAGATCTTCGAGGTGACCGACGACATCGTGGAGAACTGGGAGAAGTACGCCAAGATCATCAGCCACCGGTTCCCGTTCGAGCAGACCCTTGAGGCGCTCGAGCTCGCCGCGACGCCGGGCGCGGCAGACAAGGTGACCGTCGTCTTCGACTGACACCGCGCGCTGAACGGCGGCCCGTCTCTGCGATTCGCGGGGCGGGCCGCCCTCATTCGTCAGGTGCCCGAAGCGCGCCTTCGGGGATAGGGTCCACCGCATGGACCTCCCGAAGATCGGCGCACCCGCAGGCCGTGCCCTGGAGCAGGCTCAGATCCGCACGATGGACGATGTGCGACGCGTGGGGCTGGATCACATCGCGACGCTTCACGGAGTGGGCCCGAAGGCCATCGAGCTGCTGCGAGAGGCACTGACGGACTGACCCGGCGCTCACCCGGAGGTGTCGGTCCACGAGGCGATGTCGACGCCGTGGTTGTCCGGGGAGGCCAGCGACCACCACGCCGGCGCCTGGGTGTCATCGACCAGGCGGCCACCTGCGGCGAGCGCGGCATCCACCCGCGCCTGCGCCCGATCGGCGGGAACGAAGACATCGAAGTGCGTGCGCCCGCGCGCCGGGGTGTCCCCGGTGATCGGGTTGAACGCCAGCTGCGGGCCACACCGCAGCGGGTCGATGGCATCCGTCTCGCCGAGCGGCTCGTAGCCGAGCGCCGCCAGGAAGAACGGCCGCACGTCGACCTGCGAGTGCTGTGCCACGTAGATGCCGACCGACTGGGCCAGCGACGGGTCAGCGGTCAATCCGTGTTCGGCGGCAGCGAGCGAGACCGCGGCGGCGAACTGCGGCGCGGCCGCGGGGATGCCCTGCTGCGTGCGGTTGGGCACGCGCACGACGACGCCTTCGGGCCGCAGGTCGACATCGGGCAGGATGCCGAAGCGTTCGGCCGCGGCGACGATCGGGCCGATGAGCTCGGCTGCCTGCGCCAGCGACGTCGCGGTGAAGACGGCGTGCGGGCCGACCTCGGTGACCCGCCAGTCCACGACGTCGGGGGCACGGTGAAACTCCGCAGCGGAAATGCCCGCGGGCGCGTTCGTCGACTCGTCCATCGGAAGAACCCCTTCTGCAGCGGCATCGTCATCATCGGCGGCGCCTGGCGGGCAACACGGTACTCGCGGAGGCGGGTGGGCGATACGTCAGGGCCGGGCGCCGATGCCGTCGGCATCCGCCCGTCGGGGGCTACGGGCGCCCGATCTGGCGCTCGCGACGTGCATGATCGTCGGATCCGCGCGATGCAGTCGCCACTTCTCCCCGCGCCGCGGTTTGGCCTCGACGATCCCAAAAAGGTATGGTCCGGTGCGGCACTACCGGCCGTCAATCCCGCCGGGGAGCAGTCGTTTTCGCGAGCCCTGGGAGGGTGATGATGGAGTTCTACCGGTTCGATGCTGGCAGCGGCGAGAAGGTCTCGCACTTCGACTCGGACTTCGTTCTCTCCCGCATCGTCCGCACCGACAGCGCCGTGAACATCGGCTGCATGCATTTGGGCGCGAACGGCGTTGTCGGATATCACCAGACGGCGGCGCCTCAGCTGCTGCTCGTCGTCAGCGGGCAGGGCGCCGTCCGAAGCGGAGAGGAATCCGTCCGCATCGGCCCAGGGGATGCCGTCTTCTGGACGAGGGGCGAGTGGCACGAGACGACATCCGAACAGGGATTGACCGCGCTTGTCATCGAGAGCGCGGAGCTCGACCCCGCCCGCTACATGCCTTCGAGGTCGATGTCGTGAGCCGTTGAGGTCACGCAGCTGACGACGGCGTACCTTTCGGCACGCCCTCGAGCCCCGCGGTGACGAGGTGGGTCAGATCGACCGAGAAGATCGGCCGCACACCGATGTCGCTCGGCTGAGGCAGGGGAATGTCATCCCTCCGGGGAACCGTCGCACGGTGACCGGGCACCACCGCGCGAGACGACCGAGCCGGCGAACCGGTGGTGGACCTATTCGTCGCCATCGAACAGCCCCCCGTCGAGGATGCGGTTGTAGCGCAGCCGTAGCGCGCGTTCCGTGCTGGCGGCCAGGCCTGCCACGACCAGCGAGATGTTCAGCCACGCCGGCAGCCGGATGGGACTGACGAATGTGCCGATCCGCTCCGCGATCAGCGGGAACTGCGTGACGGTCTCGATGAACTGCGGCACGGCGAGCACGAGAGCCACGACGAGCACGATCAGCGAGGCGGCGCTGATCGCGTGGCTGAGCGCCGGGGCGGTCCGGTCCAGCCGTGCGCGCCGACCCTCGGCGGATGCCGGGTCGGGGGTGAGCTGCCGTTCCGACCCGTCGTACGCGACGTAATGCGCGCGCCGCAGCCCGAAGCCGCTGGTCACCACCTCGATGCGTCCGCCCGGCACCGGGAACACCCCCGGAAGCCGTGACCGGCCTGCGTGACGACCGTCGCGGTAGAGGTCGGCCCACACCACGCCGTCGTCGTCTCCCCCGTGCCGCACGTCGACCGACCACGTCCCGAGCCGACCGCTGGGGTCGACGAGGCGGAGATGAAAGAGCGAGCGGGCGAAGGACTGCCACCAGCGAAAGCGCGGCAGCGGGTGCCCGTCTCCGGCGGCGGAATGGCGCGACGGGCGATGCGTGCCACCCCAGGCCATTCCGCCGTCCAGCGGCTCGTCGGATTGCGAAGCCATCGCCGCTTCACACCCCCACGACGTAGGTCAGGGCGAGCCAGAACCCGACGGTGGTCACCGTCGTCCACAGCACGATGGCGACGGCCTGCCAGAGCAGCACCCACGCCCGCGAGGTTCCTGCGGCGACGAGCATGGCCGAGGTGAACTGGGTCGGGATCGCGAGAGGCCCGAGAATGCTCGCACCCGGCACCCCGAAGC
This sequence comes from Microbacterium sp. zg-Y818, assembly GCF_030246905.1. NCBI lineage: Bacteria > Bacillati > Actinomycetota > Actinomycetes > Micrococcales > Microbacteriaceae > Microbacterium > Microbacterium sp. zg-Y818. The sequence goes on from NZ_CP126741.1 coordinate 2,137,880, forward strand.
GCACGAGCCACGTCTTGACGCGCTGGCGCCCCTTCGATTCGGGCTTGGCGGATGCCGGCGGCACGATGGCCGCGGCATCCCCCTCGTCCTCGAGACCAGCGAGCGACGAAGCGCCCACGGTCGCGCCGACCCGCGCGCTGCTGCGGTTGACGACGGCGGTGCGTGCCTGCGACGTGAGCAGCACGATGATCAGCACGGTCAGGAAGTTGCCCGCAACCGCGGCCGCTGCCGCGGCGACCGGGTGCATCCCGCCGATCATGCCGATCACCGCCCCCACCTCCCCCTCGACCATCGGGATCGCGGCGGCGAGCGCGACGACGAGAGGTTTGACGAGCTCGGGCACCTGGGTGGCGAGCTCTTGCAGGTTCAGGATGAGTTCTTGCACGAAGTTCATGGCATTTCCATTTCTGTTGTGGTGGGCGGAGAGTAAGGAGATCCCCTGTTCTCAGAACAGGGTCAAATCGTCGGATCGTGCGGCTGTCAGCACTCGCTCCTGCACGAGCAAGCCGGCGCGGGAGAGCACGTCGATCTGCGCGGGGTTGTAAAGCTCCCCCACCGCCTCGACGAAGGTCTGCCGCGTCACGCGCGCGCTGTGGGACGCATGCCCTGCGGGGTCGTAGAGCCACGGATAGTCGATGAGGTTCTGCGCCAGGGTCGGCGCGAGCCGCTCGGCGAGCCGCTGGCGGGTCGCCTCGTCGGCGTCGGCCGGCAGGGCGGTGATCTCATCGCCGACCGCGCCGGTCGCGGCATCCACTTCGACCATGCGGCGCAGATCCGCCATCGCCTCCTGGTCGTAGAGCCGGCTATAGATGTGGAGGATCGAGCTGTCGGCCTCGGAGAGGTGCGCCGCAACCGACGCGAACCCGGCGGGGGCATCGGCGGGGGCGTCATCACGCAGGATCTCGGCGATGTCCGCGCGTGCCTGCTGCAGGCGCTCGATGTGGGCCGCGAGCTCCGCATCCAGCGCCCGCAACGCGGCGGGCATCCTCTCGTCGCCCGAGCCCACGGGACCCACTTGAGAGAGGGGGATGCCGAGCTGCACCAACCGACGGATGCGCAGCAGCCGCACGAGGTGCCGCACCCCGTACTGCTTGTAGCCGTTGTAGCGGCGTTCGGGCTCGTCGAGCAGGCCGAGCCGGTGGTAGTGCCGGATCGTGTTGACGGTCGTGCCCGCCAGGTCGGCGAGCTCGCGGGTGCTCCACGCCATGGCTCGCTCCTACTGTGCGATGCCGGCGCCGCGTGCGCCCAGCAGGATGCCGGCGAGGGCTGCGGCCAGGCTGACGGCAACCGCGTCATGCGTGTCGGCGTCGTCCCGCGCTAGAGGTGCGCGGGTCAGGCTGCCGGGCGTCGGTACGGTGGGCGGTCGGACGACGGCGCCGACCTCCGCCGCGGGTGATGAGGTGCTCATCGGGGTCCCTTTCCTTGATGGTCCCGTCAGGCTCGCACCGGCGCCCTCACCGTCGCGTCGGTAGCCGTCCCTACGCGAAAAGCCCGCAGACCGCGGGGGTATTTGTTCGCGTCGGTGACAATCACCTAGTACGGTGGCGACCACCCGAAGGGAGCCACCCGTGACCCACCTTCTCGGCCGACATGCCGAGCGCGAAGCAGTCGAAAAGCTCCTCACCCGGGCACGAAGCGGGCACAGCGGAGCGCTCGTGCTGCACGGTGAGGCCGGCATCGGAAAGACCGCGCTGCTTGACCACGCCCGTGCGGCCGCGGCGGCGTCGGGGTTCCGGGTGGAGATCTCGGTCGGTGTGGAGTCGGAGTCGCAGTTCGCGTTCGCCGGCCTGCACCAGTTGTGCGCGTCGCTGCTGCATCACGCGAGCACCCTGCCCGAACCGCAGCAGACCGCGCTGGGGGTGGCGTTGGGACAGCAGGCGGGCGATCCCCCCGACCGTTTTCTCGTCGGGCTCGCGACCCTCAACCTGCTGGCCGAAGTGGCCGAGGAGCGGCCGCTGCTGTGCCTCGTCGACGATGCGCAGTGGCTCGACGATGCCTCTTCGCAGGTGCTCGCGTTCGTGGCGCGACGGGTGTCAGCCGAGCGGTTCGCGCTCCTGTTCGCGGTGCGCGACGCCGCGCGGGAGGATGCCGCAGCAGAGCCGGCGGCGCTGGCCGACTTGCCGCGCATGCGCCTCGACGCTCTCTGCGAGGCGCATGCGCGGGAACTGCTGACGTCGGGGCTGCCCGCTCCGCTCGACGAGAGGGTATTCGAGCGGATCATCGCCGAGTCATACGGCAATCCGCTTGCGCTGGTCGAATTGCCACTCAGTGCGGCGGCCGCACAGCTGGCCGGCGGATACGAGGTGCCGAGCGCTCTGGATGTGCCGCGCCGCGTCGAAGAGAGCTTCCGCCGCCGATCCCGCAGCCTGCCCGCCGACACCCAGCTGCTGCTGCTCGCCGCGGCAGCGGACCCCACCGGAGACGCGGCGCTGCTGTGCCGCGTGTCGGCGCAGCTCGGCGTCGCTGAAGACGCCCTCGCACCTGCCGAGGCCGCCGGGCTGCTGGTTGTCGACAATCGGGTCACCTTCCGGCATCCGCTCGTACGCTCGGCCGTCTATCGTGATGCGCCGCCGCCCGACGTGCGTCGCGCGCACGACGCCCTGGCGGCCGCCACCGACCCCGACACCGACCCCGACCGCCGCGCCTGGCACCGCGCCCAGGCGGTGCAGGGCACCGATGAGGATGCCGCCGCCGAGCTGGAGCGGTCGGCGGGTCGCGCACGTGCCCGCGGCGGGCTGGCCGCATCGGCGGCGTTCATGCAGCAGGCGGCGACGCTTACTCCGGAGCCGGGCGCGCGGGCGCGCCGCGCGCTGGAAGCTGCGCACACCAAGCACGAGGCCGGCGCGTCCGAAGCGGCATCCGAACTGCTGGCGATGGCCGGCGCGGGGCCGCTCGACGCGCTGCAGCAGGCCCGCCTGGAGTTGCTGCGCGCTCGGATCGCCTACCATGTCGCACGCGACGGTGAGGGGCCGGTGATGCTGTTGAAGGCGGCCGAGAGCCTTGCCCCCCTGCATCCGGCGCTCTCACGCGAAACCTACCTCGACGCACTCGACGCCGCGATCAGCACCGGCGACCCCGGGATGGGCTCCGCGGTGCGGGACGTGGCTGAGGCCGCCCGCAGGGCACCCGCCCCGCCTGGGTCACCACGACCGGCGGATCTGCTGCTCGACGGGCTGGTGACCACGTTCACCCGGGGGCACGCGGCGGGCGTGCCGGAGTTGCGGCAGGCGCTGGCCGCATTCTGCGACGGCGTAAGCGGTGACCCGGCGGCCGACGCAGACATCCGCCGCTGGGGATGGCTCGCGGCGCGGACGGCGATGACGGTCTTCGACGAGGACCTCTTCTTCACGCTCGGCGCGCACCATATGCGGTCGGCCCGTGAAGCCGGCGCGCTGGCCACGCTCCCCGCGGCTCTCCTCGTCCAGTCCGTCATGCTCGTGCTCTCCGGTGAGTTCACCCGGGCGGCCGAGCAGACCGAGGCCGCAGCGGCCACCAAGGCCGGACTCCACCTCCACGCGCGCCTCATCCTGGCTGCGTGGCGCGGCCATGCCGAGGAGACCGCGGAGATCACCTCAATGATCGGCCAGGCGGGCCCCGCCCGCGGGCGCAGCGCCGAGATGACCATTGCCGGGTACGCCTTGGCGGTGTTGCACAACGGTTCGGGCGACTACGCGGCGGCACAGAGCGCCGCGGCACGCGGCACCGAATCCGAAGGCCTGAAGTACAACAACCTCATCTACTCCGAACTCATCGAGGCGGCCAGCCGTTCCGGCCAGCCCGAGAGCGCGACCGAAGCACTCGCAGAGCTCACAGCACGAGCGAACGCCGCCGGCACCCCCTGGGCCCTCGGACTGGCCGCCCGCTCGCAAGCGTTGACCACCCCTGGGCCGGCCGCCGAGGACCACTACCGCGAGGCGATCGACCACCTCGCGCGCAGCCGCATGGCGGCCCACCTGGCCCGCACGCACCTCGTCTACGGCGAGTGGCTGCGCCGCGAGGGCCGGCGTCAGGACGCCCGCGAACAGCTGCGCACCGCCCACGACATGCTGACGACCATGGGCGCCGAGGCGTTCGCCCAACGCGCGGCCCGCGAGCTGCGCGCCACCGGCGAGCATCCCCAGAAGCGCACCGCTCAGCCGACCGACGCCCTCACCGCCCAGGAGCTGCACATCGCACGGCTGGTGGCGGCGGGCGCGACGTCGCGCGAGGTCGGCACGCAGCTGTTCCTCAGCCCGCGCACGATCGAGGCGCACCTGCGCAACATCTTCCGCAAGCTCGGCATCACGTCCCGCCGGCAACTGCGCGACATGCCGCTGTCCTGACCCGCGTTCACGCCCCCTCTTGACCCGGTGGCGGGAACAGGGGGTGGAGTGTGTCCCACGTCGTCTTCGACGAAGGGAGCATGGGAATGAAGGTCTTCATCATCGGGGTCAGCGGGGCCGTCGGAGGGCTGCTGGCGCGAGAGCTGCGTGACCGAGGCGACGAGGTCTCGGGTCTCGTGCGCCGCGAGCAGCAGCGAACCGAGCTGGCTGCCCGTGGCGTGGACGCGCGCGTCGGCGACCTTGCCTCCATGAAGCCCGACGCGATGGCATCCCTGCTGACGGGAATGGATGCCGTCGTCTACACCGCCGGCTCGAACGCCGGTGCCCGCCCCGATACTGTCGCGATCGACGGCGAAGGAGTGGTGACGGCCCTCGAGGCCGTGTCCCTCGCCGGAGTGCGGCGCTTCGCGCTGGTGTCGGTACTGCCCGAGGCCGGTCGCGGGCAGAATCTCAGCGCCGACGAGGAGTTCTACTACGCCGTGAAGAAGCTCGTCGACGTCACCGTCAGCATGAGCGACGTCGACTGGCTGATCCTGCGACCGTCGATGCTCGTGGATGATCCCGCGAACGGCACCGTGGCGCTCGGCCCCGCCCAGCCGCACGACGAGATCCCCCGCGAAGACGTCGCCACCACCCTCGCTGAGCTGCTGCACGAGCCCGGGATCTCCCGGCAGATCCTCGAACTCACCCAGGGCGCGACGCCGATCGCGCAGGCGGTTCGGGCCGCCCGTCCGCGCGCCGTCTGCAGCGGCTTCTGACGGGTGAGTTCCCGCCCCCGCTTGACCCTGTGCCGACAACACGGTGTCCACTGGGTTCGTCCCGCGGGAGCCGCCTCGACTCCCCCCTCTCACAGCGTCATCGGACGCAGAAACACCTGGAGCATCTCCGTGATCGAAGCAAACTCTCTGACCAAGCGCTACGGCGCGAAGACCGCCGTCGACGGCATCGACTTCACTGTGCGTTCCGGGGTGGTGACCGGGTTTCTGGGTCCCAATGGGGCCGGAAAGTCCACCACGATGCGCATGATCATGGGCCTGGACCGCCCGTCGTACGGTTCGGTGACGGTCAACGGCATGCCGTACGCGCGGCACCGGACCCCGCTTCGTCAGGTGGGCGCACTGCTGGATGCCAACGCGGTGCATCCCGGGCGCAGCGCCCGCAACCATCTGCTCGCGGTGGCAGCAACGCATCGCATCGGGTCGAAGCGCGTGGACGAGGTGATTGCGCTCACCGGGCTCGACTCCGTCGCGCGCAAGCGCGTGGGTGGGTTCTCGCTGGGCATGGGTCAGCGGCTCGGGCTCGCCGTCGCGCTGCTGGGAGACCCGGCGACCCTCATCCTCGACGAGCCGGTGAACGGGCTCGACCCCGAAGGCGTGGTGTGGGTGCGCCGGCTCGCGCGAAGCCTCGCGGCGGAGGGGCGCACCGTCTTTCTCTCCTCTCATCTGATGAGCGAGATGGCGCAGACGGCCGATCACCTCATCATCCTCGGCCGTGGCCGCATCGTCGCCGACGCTCCCGTGAGCGAGATCCTCGCGGGCACCGAGGGCGAGTCGGTGCAGGTGCGCACGCCGCGGGTCGTCGGGCTCTCCCGCCTGCTCGAAACGGAGGGTGCGACCGTGACGCCCCTGGAACACGACCTGGTGTCGGTGATCGGACTCACCGCGCCGCGCATCGCCGAGATCGCCGCAGCCGCCGGCATCGTCGTGTACGGACTCACCCCCGTGGCCCGGACTCTCGAAGATGCCTACCTGGAGCTGACTCGAGACGACGTCGAATACCGCAGCACGGAGGCGACCCGATGAGCACCACCGCCACGCACCCCGCCCTCTCCCCCGTCGGTCACGATCTGCGCTTCACCGGTGTGGTGCGCGCGGAGTGGATCAAGCTCCGCAGCATCCGCTCCACCTGGTGGGCCTACGCGATCCTGGTGGTGCTCACGGTCGGATTCGGGGCGCAGATGTCCGCGTCGCTCAGCTTCCAGGGCGTCGAAGCCGTTCCCACCCAAGACGCGGTGCAGGACATGGCGGTGTACGCCGTGATGGTCAGCACCGACGTCGGCGCACTCATCGTGAGCGTGCTCGGCGTGCTCATCATCGCCGGCGAATACGGCACCGGCATGATCCGGTCGACCCTCACTACCGTGCCGAAGCGCGTGCCTGCGCTGCTCGCCAAGGCGCTCGTCTTCGCCGCCGTGACCTTCGTCGTGAGCGCCGTTACGTTCGCGATCACGGCTCCGGTCTCGGCGGCGCTGTTCGCAGCCGACGGCCTCTATGTCGCCCTCGACGACCCGCAGTACTGGCTCGCGCTGCTCGGGGGTGTGGGCTACCTCGTGCTGGTGGGTCTCATCGCGTTCGGCATCGGAGCGCTCCTGCGCAATACCGCCGGAGGCATCGCGGTGGCCCTCGGCCTGGTGCTGGCGGCACCGCTCGTGCTGGCCCTCGTGATCGGCTTCGCGTCGCCGGGCTGGGTGGAGAACCTCGCGATGCTGCTGCCCTCGACCGCCGGCAGCATCCTCTTCAGCTACCCGACGGAGCAGAGCTGGGTGGACCTTCTCGCACCGGAATCCGCCGGCTGGCTCACCGAACCGTGGCAGGGCGGGCTCGTGCTCGTTGCCTGGGCCGTGGTGCTGTTCACCGCCGCAGCCGTGCTTCTCAAGCGCCGGGATGCCTGAGCTTCACGGCCCCGGGTTTCGAACCATGGCTACAGACAAGGAGAAGGACATGACTCAGGAGACGACGACCGCCGCGGGCGAAACCGCGACAGTGCACCTCACTATCGGGGAACGGATCAGCAGTCACATCGCGAGGTTCGCCGACGGGCGCGTCGCCGGACGGGCGGACTTCATCGACGCGCCGGAGGGACGTGCCGAGCGGATCTTCTTCCATACCGAGGTCGATCCGGCGTACGGCGGCCGTGGCATCGGCGTGCTGCTGCTGCGCGAGGCGCTTGCCGACAGCATCCGCCAGGGCGTCACCGTGGTGCCGGTGTGCCCGCTGTTCGCCCGCCACCTCACGAAGCACGGCGGGGAGTACGTCGCCGAGGGCGGTGCCTATCGCACGCCCCGGCTGGCGGACATCGATCTCGTGAAGCGCGCGGTCACAGGTCCTGCACGCTGAGCTTGTGCCCACTGCGCTCGACCCAGGGTGGGCACCCGCGGCGGCGTGACACTCACACCGTCCGGCGCCGGCGGAGGACGTACATGAGCCCGCCCGCGCAGAGCAGCGCGGCGCTGAGGAGCGCGATGCCCCACGGCGCCTCGGCGCCGGTGATCCCGAGCGCACCCGCGCGCAGCACTGTGATGGGCGTGCGGATGTCGGACTCCCCTGCCGCGCTGATGACGAGGGCATGTGCACCGACTGGGAACGACGCCGGGATCGCCACCCGGAACTCGACCCGCCCCTCCGGGCCCGCCGCAGGCACGTTCCGCACCACCAGCGGATCGCTCTGCACCTCGGCGCCGATCTGCTGTCCCGGGGTGAGCCCGCTGACGCGCACGAGCAGGGTGCCACCCTGCGCGACCCGGCCGTCGCCCACATCCACGATTGCCCAAGCACCGGCATCCGGATCCGTCGGGTCCGGGGCAGGGACGGTCGGAACCGGCGTCGGTGCGGGCGTCGGGTCGACGGGCGCGTCCGCCACGGCCGCACTGGGTGCCGAGACCCGGGTCACCGCGATCCGATCGGCCATGCTCGCGCCGACGCGCACGGTGAGCGCCGATCCGCGCTGATCCTCGGTGACGACGAAGGTGGCGCCCTGCGCGCCGGCGATGGGAAAACCGTCCGCCAGCCACTGGTAGGTCAGCGTGGCGGAGTTGTCGCCCGCCACGTCGACCGTCAGTTCACGGCCGATCCATGCGTCGCCGCGCAACTGCGGCTCGCCCAGCTCCGCGCGCTGCGTGGTCCCGAAGTCCAGCCAGGTGCCGCTCAGTTCGGCATACCCCTGGCTGGGCTTGCTCCAGTCGCACACGCCGTCTGCGAAGACGTTCTGCAGCTCCTGCCATTGCTCGTCCGTCAGGACGGGGTAGTCGCCGCGAACAGGAGCGGTGAGCTCGCACTTGAGCACGTCACGCGTGAGCGGCTCCCCTGCCTCGAAGCGCGGGTCGGAGTGGTACGGGTATAGCTGGTTGCAGGCCTTCGCCGGGTCGGCGTAGTCCAGCGGTTCGGCGATGAACGTACCCGAGGCGTCGAAGCACCCGTCGGTCAGTCCTGCCGGACGTGCCTCGATGGTGCGTTCCCGCGATTCCTGGCCGCCCCGCGCGATGATGTTGTCGAGCCACTGCTCGAGCTGCGTCAGCGCTTGCGCGCGCATCGGCCCGGAGCTGGCAGGACTCGAGCCGCTCGTCCAGCTCACGTGGGTGGCCGCGTCGCCGTGCGCCGCCAGCATGCGCTCCCGGATGATGGCGGACCGGTACCGGTCGTGGAAGTCGCCGGTGAGATCGGCGTAAGGGCGGATCTCGATCACGGGGGTGAAGGCGAGCCCACCGGTCATGGTGTTGACCCGCCCGGTCTCGAACGCGCGCGTGATCGCCACGATGCTGGCCTCGGAACGGGATGCGGTGCGGGCGCCGTCGATGTCGAAGCCACCCGCGTTCGCGTTCAGACTCAGGAACTGGTCGACCGAGATGACGCCGTCCTGAAGCGCCGACAGGCCGTACTGCAGACCCACACCGTCAGGGATGGGGCGGAGTGCCCGCCCCTGCTCGTCGACGCCGTAGACGTTCTTGACCATGTCCGAGATCGTGCACCGCAGACCGTCCGGATTCGCCGTGGACCAGCGCTCTTCCGCGGGGATGAGGGCGTTGCAGGCGGCCGGATCGGTGTCGACACCGGTGAACCAGCTGAATCCGACGCAGGTCTGCATCACGGCCTGACCGGTCACCGCCAGCTTCTGCTCGTCGGTCCAGCCGGCACCCTCGGCCGAAGCCCAGTAGCCCAGCAGGTTGCTGCAGTCGTGTCCGGTCACGGTGGTGGTGCGCTCGTCCGGGTACCCGATCTCCCCCAAGACACCGTCGATGATGCCGGGGTAGTTGTTCGACAGCAGCAATTGCTGCATCGTGCCGGCCGAGCCGCCCCATCCGATCGTGTACGTGACGGGGCCGAACTGTTCGATGACGTGCTCCTTGACCATCATCGCCGTCTCCGCGCTGGTGACGTCGTTGCAGTTCTGCGCGTAGACGTTGAACGTGGCGGATGCCACGGCATACCCCCGAGCCAGCAGCTCATCCGTGAGCACCCCGCCCGTGCCGGTGCCCTGCCAGTAGCCGACCCCGCAGGCCCCGCCGAACGTGTAGGCGAGTCTCCCGTTCCACCCGGACGGCGCGGCGCCCGGCGCCGGCGCAGGCTCGCCGGGCTGGTGCAGCACGGCCGTCTCGTACACGGCCCGGTTGATCGTCCCTCGTTCCAGTCGGACGACATACGGGACGGTGCGTCCGTCGATCGTCGCGGTGACGAGGTCGCCCGGGACGGTCCCGTCGGCGGGATAGGGCAGGAAGCGACCGTCCGTCGTGCGGTACTGGTAGCTCACCGTGGGCTCGGCGACATGGCAGTTCTCATCGACCTCGCCGAGGTTCCACGGGGGCGTCGAGGCGGTGCAGTACATCGGATGCTGGGGGCCCGAGAACACCGGGCCAGTGATCGGGTGGTTCTCCAGCTCGACCGACGCGCGGTCACCACCGGATTCGACCACGACATCGCTCACCCCCAGCGGGAGCTGCTCGACCAGGCCGATCAGCCCGTCGTCGTGGGGTGCGAAGACACCGGTCACGTCGACGCCCGCAGCGGTTACGCGCACGTCGCCCTGTGCGGCGCTGATGCGCAGGAGCGCATCGCCACCGGTGACGCTATCGGGCCGGCTCGAGACGACCGAGACGTCCAGCGCGGCATCGCCGACCGCGGCGGTCGCCGGCAACGGAAGTGCCAGCGAGATGATCAGGCCGGCCAACGCAGCAGCGCAGGCCCCCGGGCGTACGAACGGTCGGTGACTCATGTGCGTCCTCCGCTATCGACGTCGTCGTCGTCGGGGCCCCGTCGCCCCGTGGCACTGATAGTAGAAAGCTAGGTGACGCGCGTCAATGAGCCGTGAACTATTGAACGGCATCCTCCTCACCGAGGCGTTGCGGCGTGACGAACGCCGCAAGCGCGTCGTCGACGGCACGCACGTGGTCCCGCATCCGCTCCTCCGCACTCTCGCCGAGGGCGTCGTACGTGCGGACGAACACGCCCCGTGCGGCGGCGCGGGGCCAGTCAGCCGGCAGAAGCCGGGCGGGATGACCGGGATCGATGTGACGGAACGCCTGCCAGTCGAGCATCAGGTCGGTGCGCGTCGCGAGGGCCGCTCCCCCGGCTTCGGTGCGCGGCCCGGCGGCGAGGCGGTCGAGGAAGCGCGCGTACTCCTGCCGGACGGCCGCGATGCCCCATGCCCGCAGCGGCCCGTCCGTCGACGTCATGGCCAGCGGTGCACGCAGCGACGTGACGTCCAACACGCCCGCGGCGCGCAACTGAGCGGTCGTGTCCTCGACGGAACCGGTAGGGGAGATCCAGACCCCGTCGTAGAGAGGCGCGTAGCCGGACCACCGCAGGATGGCGCGAGCCCGGTGGCGCAGCGCGCGCTCGGCCTCGGGGATCGAGAACATCAGCACGCTCCAGCATCCATCCCACTCCGGCTCGATCCTGCCGAACCGGCGCAGCCAGCCGGCCTCCTCCCGTACGAGCTCCGCCCCGCGAGAAGCGAGCGCATGGCTCGTGCGGCGGCCTGCGCGGGAGACCTCGAGAATGCCGTCCTGCGTCATCCGCACCAGAGCGGCGCGCGCAGCGGGCTGCTTGACCCCGAGGTCCGCCATCGCCGCCAGGATCGCGCCGGTGGGCAACGGCTTCTTCACGCCCCACCAGTAGTCCCCGAACAGCGTCAGCACCTGCAGGACGGGAGACCGACGTCGCACGGATCGGGCGGGCGGGAGCACTTCTGACACGGCCCCATCCTCACATCTGCCGCTTCTTCGCGGAGTACGCGTCCCGCACGCGGGGCCGGCGCCGATCGCGCTCTTCCGCGTCGCGGGTGGATGGGCGCGGGGGCCCGGGCGGGGCTCGTGCTCGGCATCGTCGTCTCGAGCGTGGTGTTCGCCATCGTCCACCTCTCGAGCGATGTGTGGCTGAACGCCTGGTACCTCGTCTTCGCCGTCGGGCTGTCGCTGATCACCTGGCGCACGGGTGCCATCGAGATTGCGATCGTGCTGCACACGATGTTCAACACCGTGAACTTCGTGTTCGACGTGGCACTGCGCGTGGACATGGCCACCGCGTACGACCGGTCGGCGGGCGTGGCCTCGGTGGAGACGCTGGCGCCGATGGCCGTGATCGTCATCGCCGTCGCGGTGGTGTGGGTGCGCACGCGGGGTGCGGCGGCGGTGCGGACGCCTGTGGATGCCGAGGCTCGCGCGGAGGCGGTACGGGCGGTCTAGGGACGGGGTGCCCGCCGGTCCCCACCGGTGCCGACTCCCGGCTCCAGGTCGGCCGGGCTCCGTCGCGAGCCGTCTACAGTCTCGTCGTGTGCGTGTCGATCCAGTCGACCACTTCGGCGAACTCCAGCCGACCGTCACCCACTGCCCGAACGAATTCGTCACCATCGCGAACATTCTCGGCAGCCAGATGATGCCCGTTAAGGGCAAGGAACGCCTTCGCGACCAGCCAGGAGAGCCTCTTGTTCCCGTCCGAGAGAGGATGATCGCGATTGATCGCGATCATCAACGCGGCAGCCTTGTCGTGGAGCGCTGGATAGACCTCTTCGCCAAAGACAGGCAGCGGCGCGGCAAGTGCTGAGAGCAGAAGATTTCGGTCGCGAAGGTGGAAACCCACCAACTCGATGAGGTCTTCAACGTCGCTGGGCTCGAGGTAATCCGTCACTGCGAAAGTGCGTCCAGCAGGGCAGCGTCCTCGTCGAGGATCCGCTGGAAGATGGCGCGAGTTCGCGCGCTCTTGTCAGCTCTGGCCGCGCGCTCCTCGATCGCAAGCTTGACGACTTCTGTCTTGGTGCGCCGCTCCTGAGCGGCGAGCGCGTCGAGGAGTTCCTCGTGCGCCGCGTCGAGACGTAGATTCATCGCCATGCGAAAGCCCCTCCCTGAGTACGTGCTTCGACGGTAACACGGAAGGTACCACGCGGTACCATCCGGGCACAGTGCTGCTTGTCTCCCGCCGCAGCGTGAGTAGGCTGACCCCACCGAGCACTCCCTGACCCCACATCCAAGGTGGTGATGGCATGCCGTACTTCGTCATCGAGCGAACCTTCGACGAACCGGTGGCCCTGCCCGTGGATGCCGCGGACGACATCAACCTCATCAACGATGAAGAAGATGTGCGGTGGGTGTTCTCCTATCTCTCCCTCGACCGAACCAAGACCTACTGTCTCTACGAGGCGCCCTCGGCAGAGGCGATCCGCGCCGCCGCCGAGCGGGCCGGCCTCCCTGCGGACAGCGTGATCGAAGTCGCCGGCCGCGTCATGCCCAATGGCCACCTCATCGAAGCGGAGTAGTGCGCACCGTCACATCAAGCCCTCATCTCGGGCGTAGCGGACGGCATGGGATCGGTTGGAACTCGAGGTCTTGGTGAAGATGCTGCGCATGTGGTTGGCCACGGTGTGCTCGCTGATGAACAGCCGGGCGGCGATGTCGCGATTGGTCAGGCCCTGATCGATCAGACGGAGGATCTCGATCTCGCGGGGGGTCAGCCCGTCGGCGCGACCGCGCAGTCTCGCATCCCGCTCGACCGCGCGCATCACGCGGGCCCAGCCTGCGGCTGTGGCATCCGCCCACACGCGCTCGGCGAGGACGAGCGCCTCTCGCGACCGGGCATCGCGCGAGACCAGCCAGTGCGCCAAGGCGGTGCGGGTGTGGGCGGCATCCAGCGCCGCGCCGAGCCGATCGTCCAGCGCCAGCGCAGCGTCGAAAGAGGTCTGCGGGTCGCCGGAATCCAGCAGACCATCGAGCTGTCCGAGGTAACGGTCCGCCGAGCCGAAGCACGAGACGAAGTAGCCCGACATGAGGTTCAGACCGGCGTACTCCAGGATCAGAGGGCGCAGCCGCGCGGCCGCGTCGCGGTCCTCGAGGAACATCGCAGCCTCGGCGAGCAGTGCCAGCACGGCGGGCCACTCCGCGGACTCATGCGCCATGGCGGTGTCCTGATCCAGCAGCCACGCCAGCATCCTCGCCGCCGGCCGCCTCATCTCGAACTCGGTGTACAGGCCGAGCAGCCCCGGCGCCCAGTGCTCGTGGGGTGATTCGGTTCCGGTGATGATCCCGCGCACCGGCGCGAGCTGTCCGAGTTCTCGCTTGATCATGTACAGCTGCTGTGCGGCGACGCTGGACCGCGCATCCGACAGGAACGTGGCTTCGGCTCGCGCTGCCCGCCGGTATGCGGTTCTTGCTGCCCCCAGCCGGCCGGCGATGAAGTGCCGGCCGTAGTCGACGCAGTCGCGCCAGTACTGCCAGTAGCTTCCCGCGCGCGCCGCTGCCGCGATGAGGGCTGTTTCGGCCTGCTCCAGTCCGCCTTTGTCGCCGAGGACGTACGCTGCGGCGGCCCGATAGTTGGGGGCGGCATACAACCACTCGCCGATGTCCGCCGGGCTGGTCGCACCCGCGGTGCCGACTGTCCAGATCTCGCCGGCATGGTCGTACGCCTCTCTGAGGATCTGGGGCCGGAGGCTGTGAAGATATGCGGTCCGCAGCACCCGCAACAGCAGCTGCGCATCACCGAGCGCGCGAGCCTGCCGAGTGGCCTCTGTCGCCCGCACCCGCGCCTCGTCCAGGCGCCCCGAAAACGACGTCGCCCGCGCGAGCGCCGCGAGCGCCTCCACCCGTTCCGCGCGAGAACCGGGCTCGGCGGGAAAGTCCAGCGCGCCCATCAGCAGCTCCACCGCCCGCCCGCCGTGGATGCCCGGCCGCCAGGTCGCTTCTTCGTACTGGATCGCGCCGCGCAGCTGATCGAGCGGGGTACCCAGCGCGCAGACCCGCTCGGCGAGAGCGCGCGCTCGGGCGAAATCTGCCGCGAGTAGCCAGTTGCGCGCTGCCGCCAGGCGCAGCTCGTCGCGCCCGCTCGGCGACTGGGTCAGGTCCGCCGCCTGCTCGAACAGTCGCGCCGCCTCTTCGTACGCGATTCTGGATGCCGCGAGCTCCGCCGCCGCGGCCGTGTACGAAACCGCCTCATCCCGGAATCCGAGGCTGAGTGCGTGGACGTAGTGGTAGGCGAGCCGCTGCGTCAGCCGGGCGGGGGTGGGCGCACGCTGCTCGAGCATCGCGGCCGCGCGTGCGTGCAGTGCCGGCCGGTCTCGCGCGGGAATGCCGTCGAGCACCGCCTGCCGCGCGATCGCGTGCGGAAAGCGCAGGTCGTCGCCTGCGCCATGGGGCGCTTCGAGCAGTCCCGCCGCCAGGGCCCGCTCGAGCGCATCCAGCACGGTCTCGGCCGATTCCCCGGAGATCGCGGCCAACTCGACCACAACAACGTCCATGCCCAGCACCGCTGCCGCCTCGAGAAGATGGCGCTGCGCGGGATCGATCGTGTCCAGCCTTGTGTACAGCAGATCGTTGACCGACTCGGGCAAGGAGATGCCGACGACATCGGGGCCGGCGATGTCGCCGGCATAGCGCCACGCCTCGCGCAGCAGAAAGGGGTTGCCTCCCGTCAGGAACCGCAGTCGCGTTGCCACCTCGAGCAGGTCTGTGGCGGATGCCGTCGCCCGGGTGCGCACATAGGTGAGCACCTCGTCCAGCGTCAGCGCCCGCAGCGAGATGCGCCGCATTCCTTCGAAGGACGAGAGGTTCGCCAGGACCCGGTCCACGACCGCTGAGCGATCCGGATGCGTGGACCGCACACCGCCGAGCAGCAGCACCGAGCTGTCTTCGAGTCCGGCGAGCATCCTGGGCAGCAGCCGCAGCACGGCCTCATCGGCCCAGTGCAGATCGTCCAGGACGATCACGATGGGCCGGCTCTCGGCGGCCTCACTCAGCAGACCGACGATCGCCGTCGCCAGCCGGTGCTGATCGCCCGGGTCCCGTGCCTCCGGCCCAGGGTCTGCGCGGTCCGCCGTGATGGCCTGGCGTATCAAGCGGCTGGCGGCATCCGTCGCCGTCGCCCCCCGGACAAGGTCCAGCAGCCTGCGCAACGGGGCGTCGAGCGGCTCGAACGGCGCACCGAACTCGGCGACGCACGAGCCTGCGAAGACGGCGGCACCGTGCGCGCTGAGCCGGGTCGCGGCTTCGGCGATGAGCCTGGTCTTGCCGACTCCCGGCTCTCCCGTGACGAAGACGCAGTGCACCGACCCGCTCACCACGTCGGGCCACACCGAGACCACGGCATCCAGTTCCTCTTCCCGCGCGACGAACGGCGGCTGATCGGAGCTGCGCCATGCGCGGGGCAAGAGCGGTGGTTTCCAGGCCCGCATGCGGCCAACATATGCCCGCCACCGGCTCACGTCGATCCCCGCATCAGCGGTTCGAACGCCACGGCGAAATGGGCATTTCATGTCATGTGGCGGTCAGCCCCTCACGCTTAGCGTCGCCCTTGTCACGGCTGGACGTCAGTCGGACTCAGGAGAGGAAGCATCATGGTCGCCACACACGCAACGACGATCACGCCGGAGGCAGCCGGAAGGAAGACCCCCCGACCGTCCGCCGCGCCGCCCACGGAAGCTATCGCCGAGGTGGCCGGAAAGCTCAAGCAGTGGCGCATCCTGCTGCCGGGCACTGGTGGGCAACTACGCCAGAAGCCGGAATTCGGGGTCCAGCGTGAGCGCAATTTCGCCCTCTACGGCACCGTCCCCGATCGGTACCTGCAGCACGAAGATCAGGCGTACGGCATCAACCTCGGCTGGACGGACGATGACTCGGCAGCCACCCGGGCCAAGGTGACCCGCTGGTTCGTGGATCGTCCGGGGTCCGCCGACGGGCCCGTGACCTTCGGCGAGCGCATTGCGCTCGGCAACGGCAAAGATCCGTCGTTCATCCGCTATGCCGACCGTTTTGTGGGCGTGAACCTCGACTGGTCGAACAAACCGGTCTACGAATGGCGGTTCGTCGGGGGAACGCCGGGCACGCCGATCAAGGATGGCGCCAGCGTCGCCATCTACAACGACGAAGCCGGCTCCGACGCCTCGCCGGGCAACTTCCTCATCTACTTCGACCGCACGGTCGGAGGCGACCTGGGATGGCCCGACAGCAAGACGTGGTGGGACCAGGCGAAATCCAAACTGGGACCCCTCGCATGGGCCGCTGCCAAGGAGTTGCTCAAGGACTACCTCGGGGTGTGACACCCGATCCGACCGCGGTCCCTCGACGACGCTGCTCGTCGAGGGACCCGGCCTCTGCCGATGCCGCAACGAGGGGACTGCTCGTGTCCATCAACCCGGAACGCCAGACCGTGTGGCAGCGGGCGAAGGGCGTCGTCGTCAGCGCCGGCGCCCTGGCCACCGCCGTGATCGCCGTGGTGGGCGTCTGGAATTGGCTGAGTCCTCGCGACGTGCAGGATGCAGCGAGCGTGGAGCTCGCTCTCGTGAGCCGATCCACGCTGCACGAGTATTCGTTCCAGACCCAGCAGGACTTCGACGGGCTCCCGCAACATCCCGTCGACGCGGGACTCGCTCTCGTCGTTGCCACACCGCAGCCGGCCGCACCGCCACGACCGTCCGAGACGGCACCACCGACCCCATCGCCCACGCCGCAGACGGATCAGGACCGCAACACCGTGCCTTCCACGGGCGGCACCATGGCGACCGACCCCCCGGTGGACGCGTATCAACTCACGGAGGAGGAGAAGCGGGCCTTGGCACTCATCACGAGCGTCGAAGATGTGTCACTCGACGGTCCATCGCCGATGCCGCTGACGAGCGATGAGGTGGAGACATCGCTCGCGGAAGCCCTGGCTGAGGTGGAGGCGGTGACGACGCAGGACTCCGTAGATCCACTGGGCTACAGAGTGGCCGTCAACTTCGTCTTCGACGGCTTGGCGGGAGTGCCGCTCGTGCTGACCTGGTCCCTCAACGGCGTGGACGTCAGTGCGAACTGGCGAGCGCCGCGTCTCGGTATCCGTCTTGAGCCGACGACCGACCATGACAGCGGCAGTGTGGACATCTGGGTCCCCAACCTCAGTTCGCCGGGCGACTACATCGTCGAGGTCAAGATCGTCCGCGCGTCCGGTGGGGCGGCACTGACAAGCGGCAACCTCCTGGTCACCGCAACAACCACCGGAGAGTAGGCCGCGCCATGCGCGTCGAAATGGGCATTTCATGTCATGTGGCGGTCAGCCCCTCACGCCTAGCGTCGCCCGTATCAGGTCACGCTCATTCGAGAGGAAGTGGATCGTGTCCATCAACAGCACAATTCCGACTGGACCGCAGCGGAAGAACACACTCGTCATCAGTGCGGGTATCGCCACCGGAATGATCGCTGTCGTCGGCCTCAGCGGGTGCACGAGCCCCGGCCAGGGGCAGGATGCCGCCGGCGTCGACCTCGCCCTCACCGGCGAATCGACACTGCACGAGTTCGACTTTCCGGCGAGAAATGCGTTCAGCGGTCCCCGAAATATCAGGGGCGTGCCGCTGCCGGATCCCATGGCGGCAACGCCGAGCGCCGCAGTGTACGACCAGCGCTTGGAACCGTACCGGCTGACGACGGAGGAGGCTATGGCGTTGTCGCCCCTGCCCACGGCCACCGCCCACGACATCTCCCCCACGCATCCCCATGACCGGGCGGTGACCACCGGCGCCCTGGCGAGTCATCTCGCGGCGGTCCTGTGGGAGGTCGATGCTGTCGCAGTGAATGACTCCGTGGATCCCCTCGGCTACACCGTCACCGTCGATGTCACCACCGACGGCATCGCCGGGGTGCCGCTGCTGGTGACCTGGTCACTCAGCGGTGCGGATGTCAGCGCCCATTGGGGTGCCAGTCGTCTGGGAGCCCGGCTGCAGCCCACCACCGATGACGGCGCCAGCGTCGACATCTGGATCCCCAACCTCCGTGGCGATGGTGACTACACCCTCGATGTCGATGTCGTCGGTGCGTCCGACGGCGTTGCTATCGCCGGCGCCAGCTTGCTCGTGGAAGCCGACGCGTCGGCCGAGTGAGCGACTGTGCAGCCCCGGTCGTTGAGCGAGCGGGCCTGCGGCCCCGGTCGCGGAGCGAACCCAGCAAGACGAAACACACGAGCTGAGTGGGCGTTCACACGGCTGGCGGGGCGGTTCGCGGCGGCGGGCGGAGCGCCGCCGGCCGCCTGACGCCTGTCCGAAGACCTCGAACCATTGGATCGCTATGTCGAGGCGCACGTCCACGGGGGCGTCACCTTCGCAACGGATGTCGAAGCAATCGTTCTCGACCCCTGTCACCGAGGAACGGCCGTTCATCCGGCAGCGGCGCGCCTTTCGCAGGTCGACTTCCATCCCGGCTTCAGCGTCAAGACCAGCACGCTCGACCCCGGGTACCGAGGGCCGCGGTACGCAGCCCTCGCGGCATCCGCGCGGTATGGGCGGCGCGCGGACGACCAAGCCAGCTAGTTGTTCTTCCCCGGCAGGTTGTGAACGGGTGAGGTGGACACGGGTTCTGCCGTCACCTCTGACCGAGGATGACCCAATCGTCCGCGCGTCGCGGCAATCGTGATGGCCGCGAGCCCCGCGAGGCCGAGCGCAGCGGGCCAGTTGTTGGCGACCGCCTCACCAGAGAAGGTGCCTACCGCGAAGAGCGCCCAGTTGATGCCGTTGTGCCCGAGGATCACCAAGAGCACAGAGCCGCGAGATCCGTTGAAGAGCCACGACATGACGAACGACATACTGACCACCAGCACGAGGTACGCCAGAAACTGGCTCGGCTCCTGTCGCGCGGTATCCCATTCGGCAGTCAGAAACAGCGGCGCGTGCCACAAACAGTGGATGACTCCGAGAGCAAGCGCCGCCGTCATCGGGTGAAGCCGTTGCTGCAGCCGCGGCAGCGCAAAGCCTCGCCAGCCCGGCTCCTCCTGAATCGGACCCCCGAGCAGGTAGGTCACGTAGGTGATCGCGAGCAACCCCAGCACAGCGATGAAGCCGCCCTCCAGGGCGAAGGACGTTCCGGGCAGCAAGAAGTAGCCGAGTGCCGTTGCGAGCGGGATGACGAGGAGGGCGAGGAGATACCAGGCCGGCCGGGCGCGCCACTTCACCATGCTCAGCTGGAGTCGCCGCGCCCCCTGGCGCCCCTCGCAGACGCGGGTGACCAAGAAAGCCGCTGCGAACGGACCCGCAAACAGACCCACTTGGTTGATGCCTGCGATGGCAGCAAAGGGAAGCTGGAACGGCAGCAGTCCGATGCCACTCTGCGACAGCCACCACGGGCTCCAGGCCACCCACGAGCCGAGAAAGGCCAGGATGAAGAACGCGGTCAGCGGGCGTCGTTGAATCAGATCGGTCATGGCTGTCTTTCGGTGTCGTCGAGCACGGATTGCCAGAAGGCCAGGTCTGCGCGCACGGTCATTCGACCCCACGACAGGACTCGCTGATGGCTGGGTTGCGCACCGCCCAGACCCGGCTGTTCGAGAAAGTGGAGCGTCTCGGTCAGTTCGCGGATGCGGCTTTGCGCCAGGGAGGTGACGAGGCTCGGCGCGGCATCCATGAAGAACAGCCGCAGCATCGCGGGATCGCGGTACTGGGAAGGCTCCGGAGTCTCTCCGAGCCACTGCACCAGAGCGCGATGTCCGTCTTCGGTGATGGTGAAGGTGCGGCGTCGGCGGCCAGTCGACTCCTGCGTCGACGATACGAGACCCAGTCCGACGAGTCGTTGCGGCTCCGCATACAGCTGGGAGCGGGTCACGTGCCAGAAGAACGACATGGATGCCTCGAAGTTCTGCTCGAGCTCATACGACGTCTGCGGGCCCACCGTCGCCAGCAGGCCGAGAACGGTATAGGAAACCGGCCGTAACGGACGGTCCACATCGGACGATGGCATCCGGCAACCGTAGCAGCCCAGGTGTCGGCGACGCTACGAGACCGGGGCGGGAGCCGCGGCGCGACGGTCCAGAGCCCGCGTGATGCGCTCGAAGCTCCACAGCCACGCCAGTTCGACCGGTCCGCGCGAGAAGCGCTTCAGCCAGATCCCCGCTGCGGTGACCACCACAACCACGACCACGACGTAGATCCCGATCGTCGCCGGCACGCGCGCGGCGGGGTCGAGGCGTGCCGCAAGACCCAGCCCCCAGCCGTAACAGATGGCGGATGCCACAAGATTCTGAAGGACGTACGAACTCAACGCGGTACGCCCGACATCCTGGATGCGTCGACCCACGAAGCCCCGCCCGGGTCGACGCTCGACGAACTCGACGACGAGAGCGAGGATCCCCAGCGCCACCAGCGGCGCCGTGCCGTATCGGGTGAAGACGAGCCCAGCGATCCCGCCGCCGAGGCCGATCACCATGTCGGCGACGAACGCGACGCACCCGATGATCATCAGCCTCCGACGCAGTCGATGGCCCGTGGGATCGAGCAGGCCACGCCGAACCAGCAGTGCGCCCAGCAGGAACATCGCGATGGAGAGGGCGATGATCAGCACCGGCTCGAGCCGGAACACCACCAGGTTCTGCAGCCGGAACACCACGAGGTCGATCCAGGTTCCGTCGGCATAGGGATTGGGATCAAGTTGGCTGCCCCCGGACGCAACGGGAGCCACCGCGAGCACGACCGTCAGCGCGGTGATCAGCACGAGATGCACGGCGGCGGCCGCGATCATCCACGCTCGCTGGGCTCGTTCCGTGGTGGCCAGCAGGTAGGCGACGACGATGCCGGTGACCGCGTACCCCATCAGCACGTCGAACTCGACGACGAGCACGAAATGCAGGATGCCGTCGATCAAGAGCAACGCGGCCCGCCACGGGTAGCGACCAGGCCAGGCCGCCCCCGCGCGCACGGCGGAGCGTCGCTGCAACTCGAGCCCGATCCCGAACATGAGTGTGAGCAACCCGAGGAACTTCCCCTGCGCGAACTGCTGGAGAACGGACTCCACTGCCCGCCACACGGGCGGCGTGGTGGCAATGGTCGAGCCATTGAGATACCCGATGAACCCCTCTGGATTCGTGAAGATCCAGATGTTGGTTGCCAGTGTTCCGAGTATCGCGATCCCCCGCAGCAGGTCGAGGGATCCGTAGCGAACAGCGCCTGAGGACATGCGAGCGACCGTACCATACGATCGTATTGTTGGGGTGGTCGCGTGTGTGAGAATGAGCTATGCCGCCCCCGCCGGACCTCCTCGCCGCAGTCACCGCACTGCTCGTTGAGGAAGGCTTCGAGGGCATCAGCGTGCGCAAGGTCGCCGATCGCGCGGGCGTCTCGATCGGCGCCGTCCAGCACCACTTCCCGACCAAGGCCGCCATGCTCACCGCAGCCATGGATGCCGCCTCCCGGCAGTTCCGCGACAGACTCGAGCAGCGGGCCGGCCCCGACGCGTCAGCCGAACAGGCGCTGCGCGCGGTCGTGGATGAGCTGCTGGGGATGGGCCCGGAACGACGAGCGGCTAGTGTGCTCTGGGTGGCCCGACTGGCACGATCCGCCATCGATCCCTCGTTTGCGGCCGCGCACGCCGCAGAGTGGCAGCAGGTGGAGGACCTCCTGGTCTGGCTCATCCAGCAGTGTCTGCCCCACCGCGACCCCGCATGGGCGCGCGACGAGGCAGCCACCCTTCTCGCCGTCATCGACGGTCTTGCGACGGCCGCTCTCGTGGAGCCCCAGCGCATGCCCCCCGCCCGCGCGAGCGCGCTCATCGATGCGGTTCTTGCGCGACTTCTCGCCGGTTAGGCCACGGGGCGCGGATCCGGGGCGGCGGCGTTCGCCCGACTGGCGCGGCGGTCTGCGGCCGCCGGCCGGTGACGGGCTCCCGTCCAGCTGACGAGAGCCCGCCCCAGGATGCGTGCGCGTCCGGTGCGCCCCCGTCAGTAGCCGACGGCGGCGAGCCCGGCGTTGGCCTGGTCCGGCGTGAAGCCGGAACCGTGCTCGCTGGTCAGCTGCTCGAACAGCCCATCGCGACTGAACGCCATCGCGTCCAGGTACGACTGAGCCGCCTCGGCCGCCTCGGCGTTCCAATCGACACGCCCAGACTGTTCGAGCGTGGCCACGGCGAACTCGGCATCCTCAGCCGCGAACCCGGAACCGTACTCGCTGCTCAGCTGCTGAATGAGCCCGGCGCGGCTGAACGGCATGACGTCGAGGTACTGTTCGGCGTTGCGGATCGCGTTCTCCTGCGCGAGGGTCAACTTCGGCTTCTCCTGAAGCGTCAGCCGCACGGTGGACCCTTCTTCGGCCTGCGCGCCTGCGGCGACATCCTGTGTGGTGACCGGCATGGTGACGTCACCGCCAGCGACGTCGACCTGCAGGCCCACCGACGAAAGCGCCGCCTGAGCGTCCGCACCGGTCAGCCCCACGACGTTCGGGACGTCGACCATGACCGGCTCGACCTCTTCCTCGGCCTCGTCCTCGGTCCCTGTCGAGGGGGTCTGCGATGCGAGGGGCTTCTCAGCCGCGATGTCGTCGCCGCCACCGCCCAATGCGCCACCGATGCCGGAAACCACGATGATGCCACCGACAATGGCGACCGGGATGACGATGCCCTTGCGCTTGAACCACGGGCGTTTCGAGGCGTTCGCGGGCGCCACCGGCGCGGAGACCGCATCGGCGTGCGGGGCGGTGGGGGCTGCGGCGACCGTCCCCGGCGCTGAGATCGGGCGGACGTGCTCTGTCCAGGCGGTGCCGTCGTACCAGCGCTCAGTACCCGGCGCCTTGACATCGGCGTACCAGCCCGCTGCGAACGTAGGGCGGCCGTCATCGGAAGTAGTCATCGAAGTTCCCCTTTAATGAATCGCCAAGGGTCGAGCGCCCCCAGTCATGACGCGCCCAACCGTCTCCCCAACGGTGAGTGATGCCGACTCTCTGCGAGTCGCTGCCTCTCCTCCGGCGCGTGATTTCACCATAGCGAACACATAGGACATTCCGTCAAGGACTGGAGCCCGACCCGGTCCGGGACTGCGCTCCGCCCCTACCGAGTCGCGGCATCCACTTCGCGAGTCGCAACCACGCTGCGGTCGTCGGGCGTGAGCTCGCCGCGCAGCGTGACCGCCGCGAGCAGGTAGCACCCCACGAACACCACCGCTCCCCCGGCAACGGGAATCGTCAGGTCGATCGCCCCGAGCACGCCGCCCAGCGCAGATCCGGCGGCCAGGCCGAGCAGTCCGAGAACGCGCGTTGCGCCGCCGACCCGTCCGAGCAGGGCGTCGGGCACGAGACGCTGGCGCAATGAGAGTGCGCAGATGCTCCAGACGACGGCGTGCAGGATGTACAGCGCCAGGAGCACGCCGGCGAGGATCGGATCTGTCGTGACGGCAAGACCGCCCAGGCTCAGCGCACCCAGCAGCAGGCTGGCCACGATCGTCCACCGGTATCCCAGCCATGTGCGCAACCGGGGCGCGAGGAACGAGCCGAGCAGCCCACCGAGCGCAGAGAAGGCGAGCAGCAGTCCGTAACCGGTGGCGTCCAGCCCCAGCCGCTCCTCGGCGAACAGGACGAGGATCGAGAAGGGCAGCATGTAGCCGACGCTCGCGAGTGCTCCGATGAGCGCGAGGAAGCCGACCACCCGGTGCCGCGCGAACCAGGCGATCCCTTCTCGCGCCTCGGCGTACACCGAGGGCCGCGCGGGCGGCGCGTCAGCGTGCGGCTGCGTCGAGCGCCGAATCGGCAGCGCGAGGGCGACGAGCCCGGCAGCGGCCCACAGCCCGCCCATCGCCAAGACGGGCGCGGCCGCCGCCAGCGCGAACAGGAAGCCACCGAGCGGAGGACCGGCGAACTCATCGCAGATCAGCTGCGCGGCCGCAACGCGTCCGTTCGCGGAGCCGAGTCGTTTCCGGTCGACGAGGGAAGGAAGCATGGCCACGGCAGCGCTGTCGGCCACGCTCTCCAACGTGCCGACCACGGCCATCGCCGCGTACAGGATCACCAGCGATGAGACCCCGAACTGAACGGTGAGCGCCAGCACGAGCAGCGCGACGCCTCGCAGCAGATTCGCCGCGACGATGAGGGTGCGGCGGTCCCACCGGTCGACCCAGACCCCGATTGGCAAGGCGACCAGCAGACGCACCAGCGCGTAGAGCGTGGCCAGCCCCGCGACCAGGCGCGGATCGTCGGTCATGGATGCCGCGAGCAGCGGCATCGATACGAAGGCGAGACCGTCGGCCAGGTTCGATAGAGCGTTCGCGCTCCAGAGCACGCCGAACCCGCGACCGCGCGACATGTCGCCAGCCTATGGGCGGTCCTCTGCGGTTACCGCTCCGGCCACAGCCCTCTCGACTGCCGATACTCCGTGGCCTCGGCTTCCTCGGTGAACTCAAGGATGTTGCCGACCTTCTCCAGAAGGACTTCCCGAACCTCCGCCGGGCTCGCGAAGAAGAACTCCTTGCGCGGGTTTGCCTGGTTCACCGCTCTCGCGGCGAAGTGTCGATGCAGTTCCAACTCCAGCGTGACGGCGTCCTCAGAGAAGTACAGAGCGTGTGTGTCGAACCTGAAGGGCACCGACGCCCCGCCAAGTTCGAAGATGCGCTCGCGAGGCTCAAGCCTTCGAGTAAGTCCGATTTTCACGACGTTTGCTCCGAATGCACCTTCATTAGAGATCACGTAAACATAGCCAGCACGAATATTCGCAAGGCGGAAGTCGTTCTGAGCGATTGCTTCATCGACTTCCGCGAGCCGCGCGGAGAGGATCGGATCGTCCTCACCACGCGCCCGGAGCGCAGCGAGCGTGTTTTCAAGATGAGCCCGCTCCTTGTCCAGGCGCGCCCGCTCTTCGGCCAGCTCTTTGGCGACGCGGTGCTCCTCACGAAGGCGGGCGCGTTCCTCCCGCGCCGCCTCCTTCTCTTCCTGCTTCTTCATGAGCCAATCCGCTGTTAGCTCGAGCTCCTCAAAACGCAGATCGTGGTACGCGTCGCTGATCCGCATCTCCATCATGTTGCCCAGCCTGGCAATCGCAGTGCGAGAGGCGTCAAGCCGCCGCTTGGCCGTGTGGACGTTGCCCGCGCGCAGCGTCCGGAGCGCGTTGTCAGCTTCAGAGTTGTACGCGCGAAGCATTAGCTTGGCGAGATCCTCGGTCATCCTCCGCCCCTGAGCGATCGAGTTGTTGAAGGTGAACATCTCAGACTTAACGATTGCCTGCCCCGACTTAACCATCTCGGCGACGCGCGATTCGATCGACTCCAGCCGCGTTTGATACGCCGCGGCAGATTCCAGTGGATGGTGGTAACGATAGATACCCACATGCTGAAGGACTAGTGCGTCGCTGAGTTCGACGGGCTCCTCAGAGCGGAGACTCTCTAGCTTTGCGCGCAGCGCATGGTTCTCCGCCTTTACCAGCGCGAGTTCCTTCTCGATCCCTCCCGCCCCCTCCGATGCGACAGGAGGTTGGAGATCCGGCGTTTGCCCTTCGGACCGAAGCTCAGTTCCTTCGGCTGAACCTTCAGGTGCGAGCCAAAGCACCCAGTCGGTCGGCGGAGCCGGCCAACCCGGGTCGGGCTGCCAGCCGGCAGGGGGCTCCCAACCTGCTGGCGGCTTCGGCCATCCTGGTGGCGGGTTGAAAACGCGGCCGGCAGACACTAGACGCGTCTCACCCCGCCCGCAGCGATCGCCACCAGTCCGTGCGGGTTCTTTGACAGAGCCGCGCCCAGGTGCTCGAGAGTCAGACCGGGTACTACCGCCGACAGGTCAAGCTCCTCGAAACGCACTCGCTCGGTCGCGACGGCGACAAAGGGCACATATGTCGGACGACCCGTGGCCGGGTTCGTAGTCTCGGTCCCGAGTTCGAGGGAGATTGCTCTGATCAAGCCTCTGCGGTCCGCCTCGAACACTTCATGCAATGTCCGGAGCGCGACGTTGTGGACGATGCTGGCGTAGCGGTCCTTCGTCTCCTTCTGCGTAGCAGCCACCGGAGTTATCTCGTCAGTTGCCTTCGTGAATTTGTAATGCTTGATCGCGGGGATGGTAGAGGGCCCAGGGATCAGAACGCGGATGACCAGCTCAGCGGTACTGGGCTCGAATGTCGCCGTGTGCGACACCGGGAACCAATCGGGGTAGACCGAGTTCGCGAGAACGATGCTTACGTATTCTTGGACAGCTTCGACCGTGCCGTAACCCAGTCCAGCGATCAGCTGATCCAGCGCCTCATTCTGTTCCGCCGCTTCTTTCTCGAGGCGCTCACACTCGGCCTCATACTTCGCTGTCTCAAGCGACAGTTGCTCCGTGCGGCGCCGCTCAACCTCCTGGTGCTTCTCAACCTGCGCAGCTCTCTGCGTGGGCAGAGCATCCACCGCTGCTTGCCAGGCGTAATAGTCCGCCGCGTACTCGCGCTCCACTGCGGCGAGTTCCTCGGCTTCCTTTTTCTTCCTTCCCAAGAGCCCTTTGACCTCGGCAGGAGTGCGTCGGACAGGGAAGGGTGGGTCTGCGACGGGAGTGGGCGCGGGGAAGGGGCGCCGGAGGTCCGGGCGCGGAAACGCCGGGCGTTTAACCACCACTCGGAGCTTCTCGAGGTCCACGAAGTCGTCCACCTCGAGCGTGGCCTGCAGGAGTGAGTCCAGGACTTCATACTGGCTGCGGAGGTCGGCATTCAAGTCCTCTACCTCTGCCATCTGCGCGGCGACGTGGGCATCTGCGGCCGCCTTCTCGAGCCGCTTGCGGTCCGCTTCAGACGCGCGCTGCGCGGCAAGTTGCGCCCGCTCAGCGGCGCGTTGTGCCTGCTCTGCACGGCGGACTCCCGCCGCCTGCTGCCGTAACGCTGCCTGCTGACGCTGCTCAGCGAGCTTCGCTTGGTGCTGCAACTCTGCAAAGAATCCACGACGACGTGCCACCTGTCCTCCAACGCTCGACTGCTCGTAGTCTATGAGTCAGTCCGCACTTGAGTTCTCGCAGCGCCAGCTCCCCGAGGTCGGTGCCGTCCGACTTCTTCATCGAAGGCCAGCACGATGAAACCGGCCGTTAACCGCACCCTCGATAGACTCCCGGAGCGCCGTGTCGCAGACGTACATGTACGTGCGGGATTGTCGCGATCGTGCTGTCGATCGGTGGGATCTTCTTCCTCAACATCCTCTTCGCCGCTGTCGCGGTCATGGTGAACCAGGTTCAGCAGGACGGCGGTGCGGTCTACACGCCGCTACTCCACGCTGCGGGAATGGCATCGGCGGCACTGCTGACCCCGTGGAGCATGCTCATCCAGAAGTGGCTCTACGGCGTGAAGGGCGCGTCGCTGCACTCGGTGTTCTCGCGCTTCCGGTTCGACATCTTCGGGAAGGCGCTGCTGCTCGTCGTTCCGGCGTGGAGCATCGTCTCGGTCGTGCTGTACTGGTCGCCGCTGCCCGAGGCCAGTTGGAGCCACACGGATGTGCTCTGGTTCCTGCTGGCCACGATCCTGCTCACGCCGCTGCAGGGCGCAGGTGAGGAGTACGGCTTCCGCGGATTGATCTTCCGTGTCGCCGGCGGATGGGCGCGCGGCGCCCGGGCGGGGCTCGTGCTCGGCATCGTCGTCTCGAGCGTGGTGTTCGCCATCGTCCACCTCTCCACCGACGTCTGGCTGAACGCCTGGTACCTCGTCTTCGCCGTCGGGCTGTCGCTGATCACCTGGCGCACCGGTGGCATCGAGATCGCCATCGTGCTGCATGCAATGTTCAACACGGTGAACTTCGTGTTCGACGTCGCCCTGCGCGCGGACATGGCCACTGCGTACGACCGGTCGGCGGGCGTGGCCTCGGTGGAGACGCTGGCGCCGATGGCCGTGATCGTCATCGCCGTCGCGGTCGTGTGGGTGTGGACGCGCGGGAAGGGGACGGTTCGGGTGCCGGTGGAGGCTGGGGAGCGCGAGGAGGCGGTGGCGGTCTAGGCCCAGCGCGCACCGGACTAGCGTGAAACCACGCATGATGGGCCGGTTGTCGGGCTGAGTCATCGAGCGGGCGCCGGTCGATGGTCCCGTCTCTAGTGCGCGTCCGGCAACCGTTCGGGCCGGACCACGCAGCTGATGGGCGGGTGCCGCACTGACCGATGTCACCGATGTCGGCTCCACCTCAGAGGCGGCCGCCGCGACCGCGCCCCGTCGCGCGGTGAGTTACGAGGACCGCGCCGCAGCCTTCAGAATGCCTGGTGACGGCCGGATTCGGATGGTGAGTTAGTCAGCTGTTGCGCGGCTGGGCGGTCCGGCCGACGGCTGCCTTCTCACGCACGATGTAGCGCCCAGTAGGTCCTTGGCGCTCAACGGTGCGGCCGGAGCGTTCGAGGTTACGCTTGGCTTTCGCGACGAGTTCCTCGGCGAGTTGTTGGGACTGCTCGCTGTATCCGCTCATTTCCTCCCCCACCTCTTCTTTGGCTCTGGCCGTGTCGCTGGGTTGCTGAAGATGACGTTTGCAACGTCGACCACCATCACATTATCTTCCTCCCTCGCCCATGGGGCGTCTAGGAGCGCCTTGAGGACGGAGAGGCCCATCTCCGATTCCCCGTGCTTGGTGCTGACTGCCTTCTCGCAGCCCCACGTGAAGCGACCCCACCACGTGGTGCGATCGTCCGCTTCCCGATTCGCCCGGCGGTCGCGGTGCGAGTTGTACCACGTGATCATTGCGGCGATGATTGCGGCGACGACAGCAAGGCTGCCCGCGAACCCAGCGGAGGTAAGAAAGGTGCTCCACCATTGCCCATCTGGGTAGAAGGGGGGCATGGCCCTTCCAACGGTGAAGCCGCCAACCATGCCTACGAGCGCTGCGATCACTAGTGGCCACCACCGCAACGACCGGACCGCCGCGGTCGCCCGAGCGTCAGTGCTGGCCATCGCGGGTGAGTTCGATTTTGAGCTCTGCGGTTGACGGACTGGGCTGCGGCACTGCGGCCTCCTGTGGCTCGGACTCCTACATGATGCCGATGTACAGGCCAGCGCCACAAGGGACTTCTGACAGCAGGCTGAGACCTGAAAGGGGCACCAGATACCCAACGCTCGCGAGCGCCCCGATGAGCGCGAGCATGCCGATCAGCCGGTGGCGCGCGAGCCAGGTAACTCCTTTTCTCGCCTCGGCGCAGACCGAGCGCCGCACGGGCGGGATGTCAGCATATGGTTGGAGCGCCTGATGGGCAGCGCTTGAACGACCAACCCCGCGCCGACCCAGGGCCCGCCGCCCATCACCAAGACCTGCGCGGTGGCCGCCGACGCGAAGAGGATGCCACCGCGCGGAGGACCGGCGAACTCGTCGCAGACCAGCTGCGCGGCCGCGAGCCTCCGTTCGCCGTGGCCGTCGCCCGCGAGGGACCCGCTCCGCGTTCGCCTGACCGAGGATCCTCATACGGGCGGTGTCGAATGTGGGACTAATACGTGCACGCGATTGGCTGCCTGTGCGATCGTGGGGCCGGTTCTTTGGCCACGCTGACACACTAGGTTTCTCCACATGAACGACTGCGTAATCTGCGGGATCCGACCCGCCGCGGGCAAGGGAGAGCACGTCTGGCCGGCATGGTTCCTTAAAGACGCCGACGCCTCTGGGCCACCGTCCTTCGGGTGGTCGTCCAACGGTGAGGCCCTCCTCAACCGTGACCATGAGCCTCTGCATCTCCCCGAGCGTCAACGCTTGCTTGTGCCCGCTTGTGCGGACTGCAACGCAAACCTCAACACCCGTTTTGAGCAGCCAGCAAAGGAGGTCGTCCGGCGGTTAGCACCGAACACCTGGACCGGCGCGGCGAAGGCGAACGAGTGGGCGGCCGTAGGAATGTGGTTCGCGAAGATCCTTCTCCTCGCAACTCATCCGCTTGCTCTGCACCAGCATCCCGAGATCAATAAGCACCGAATCATCGGAGATTGGGAGACCGAAGACTTCGCGTGGCTCATCGGAGGCACTCCCCCGCCCCCCGGGCTCTCCCTGTGGGCGTTCCGCGCCGATCGAGAAAAGGGGGCGCCCGCTGCGCGCGTCTTTCTTCCAAAGGTGGTTCAACTCGACGACGGCAGCACGACACGCTTCCCGATGACGATGATCACGCTCGAAGGCATTTGCTTGACGCTCGTCTCCCATCCCGGATGGGACATCGAACATCCGCTAGTCGCTGGCGGCGCGGCGTGGGAACTCCTTCACTCTGCCCACAAGGGTGATCTCGCCGACCTCCCTCTCTTGCCCTTCAACGCGGTCACCTGGCGCCGTCCGAACACGGTAGTGCTCGCGGACGGGCTTCGCCTCGACGGCACACTCCCGCCCCTGGGCGCCATCACCGACTCCCCTGTTCCCGGCGCTCTCATCGACGTCATCCGGGCCGCCTCCTTCTGATACGCAAACGCGCACTGCAGAACGGAGCATCGAGTGCGGTACAGCGTGGTGGGCCCTGGGCGCACGAGTGCATGTCCCGCACGCGAAGCATGACAGACGGGAGCCGATCGGCTATCTGAGAAGCGCAGCCTCCGCTGCGATATGGGCCGCAAATGAGACGACGAATCGCCTAAAGCTCGTTGCGTCACTCATCTGGCCATATTCGCCTTCGAGCCCACCCCGTCGCGATGAGACGATGAGCGCCGCCTCGGTGTATAGCTTCTCCAGCACAAGGCGTCGGCACAGAGCTTCGTATCGCTGCAGATACGACATGTTCCTGAACTCGGGGAACACGGCGAAGTGCGGTTCCGTGACACGAACAGCACGATTCGATTCCGGCGCATCCTCAACATGCATGAGCCACCCGACGAACGGAGTGGGTTGATCACCTAGGGCTCCTTCGCGGTAAGCGGTCCAGAGGTCAAGTGAGGAGCCGACTGCTTCTTCGGTGCGGTTATTGAAGTTATTGCCGAATGACGGGCCGACCTGGCTCTTCAGCTCAATGGCCGCGATGAGGACCCCCTGTCGCATGACGAGTAGATCCCAGTCTTTCGTCGGGCGAAAATAGCCCGGCAGCGTGTTTACGCCCCGCGTCATAAAAAGATCGGCGTCGGGAAGACCGTTTGCTGCGACGAGATCTGCGATGAGCGTCACAAAGCCGTCCATGGTCTTGCCCCCGGTGACGGCCGACCGCTCCCCCTGATCAATGACACCGTTCAGCCGCTGACGCTCGACCGCAGCAGCACGCGTGTCCCAGAACACCCGCACCGCGTGTGATGTTCGTTCCTCGAAGTCTTCAAGATCGATGCCCATTAGTTTTCCCCCAGGAACGCGAGGGTTCCGTCTTGAAGCTGATAGATGCGCTCCAGCAACGATGTGCTGAGCTTTTCGCCTGCCTCGCCCGCCCGGATCATCTCGGACTGATCCATGGGAGCAATTGACTCCCATAATGGCACACGAATACGCTTGAGATTCTGCGCCTGGAATCGAAGATATCCGCCGCCGATCTTGACACTGTATGCGGCAACGAACATGTGCGCGATCCCCGTTCGTAGGAGCGCCTGCAACGCACGCAGGTTCCACGACTCTGACGTGATGAAGTACAAGTTGTGGTGCGGGTACAGCGTGCCCGGATCGAAGGCGATCGCGTCGCCATTACCTTTGATGTCCGGGATGAGGAGCTTCGGCTCGTATGTCAGCGATGGAGTGATGCGGTCGATCGTCCTGTACCACTTTCGTTTCGTGTCGTTCTTCGCCGTGTGTCGACGCTCAAGCTGCTCCCGGAACTGCTCCAGGTGCGCCGCCAGCTTGGGATACTCGGCGAGGTCAACTAACCCGCCCTCGTCCCGCCAAGGATTGACGACGCCCTTACCCGACCACACGAGCCGCCCTCCGGGGACGTCCTTGTTCGTGGCGAGCGGCAGCTTGCGATCCGCCTCAACGTCGAGCGATTCGAACGGTCCGATGTACGCCTTGTCTGCCCCTGTTGCCACGCCGATTCCAACGCGGCACCCGGTTTCCACGAGTGTCGGGAATCGAGACTCCAAGTCGGAGATGATCGCGAGGCTCGCGCTGGTCGACAACAACCACGGCGCAGGACCGCGCACCGCGTTTAGCACGATTACGTCTGGCCGGTCTATCTGGCCGGATTTCAAACTCTCAGCCAATCCGTCTAGGTAATTCGCCGCGACCGAGGTGGCGCGGGCCACTTCAACGGGCCCCGCGGTGCTGCGCTCGATCACCGTGATCGACGGGTAGGCGCCAACCTGCACTTCGAATGCATCGAGCCCATACATGTCGACGTAATACGCGAGGTGGAACTCGTTGGCAATCTTGGCGCGGATTCCCCGGCCGTAATCGTTCTTGACCCAGGCGTCTGCGCAGATGAAGCTGAGACGCCCGCCAGTGCGAAGCAGGTCCAGTGAGCGCTCCATGAACGCGATGTAAAGGTCGGCCCGCCCCACCATCGTCGGATAAGTGCTGCGATAGACCCGGAGCAGATCATCGGGGATCAGCTCCTGCCTCACGTAGGGCGGATTCCCGACAACGAAGTCGAAATCCCGGTCGAATCCAGCGAGAAGGAAGTCCTCGTGCTTGATCCATGCGGAGACAAGCATCTCCGCGTCGCTTTCGGAGAGGCCCGACGAGACGAGATGGCTCCGAAGCACGGGACGGAACCGGTTAACCGTATCGGTGTCCAGTTCAACACACCGCAGGGCATCGACGAGGTCCTCGGCGTTAATCCCGCGGGCCGTACGCCACGATTCGAGGAGGCGGTCAACCGCGGACAGAACGAACCTGCCTCCCCCGAACGATGGCTCCAGAATCGCCATCTGATGCAAAGGCCGGTCGGGTGTGTAACCGATCAGGTCTAGCATGAAGTCGACCACGGATTGGCGCGTGAAGATAGCGCCACGAGTTTTTTCTTCTAGGCCGTAGGCGGCCTCAGCGATGGGTAGCAGAACCGCTTCGGTTGCGGCATCGACGGGTGCGAGAGTCATTAGACTCCTAGGGTAACCAGGCGATCCGACACTGCCTGAGAGCCGCTCCGCTCGGCCGCGCAGCGGACTCGCTTCGAGCGGACCAGGTGTCCTGGTGGCCCACGATCGGTTGCGGGCGGGAGCAGCTGACCTAGAGCGACAGCTTGCCTAGCCGGCCCTCAACGCGGGTCTCTCAGCTCGACTGCGGGGGAACGCTTCCAGGCCGCGCTTGAGCACAGCGATCGTTCCGGCGTCCGAGCTTGCGGAGGATGGTTGCCGCGTGCTCATGTAGGAGGGCGGCGGCGATGGCCTCTCATCTCCGCAGCCTCGACCGCCTCCTAGCGAAGGGCGTGCGCCGATTCGAGTCGACCCCTCACTTGCGCTGCCTACTGTGGCTCGGTCCTCAGAAGGTAGTCGGTGCCGTCGACTCTCCGCGCCGAACTGCGAAGGACACGCACCGCCGACAGGGGGCTGACGCCACCATATGGCTAGCCCGCTGGTGCTTCGCACCGGCCTTCGCGCTGGACGAAAGTGGGTCGGTTTCTCTCGGACCAGCTAGACAGCGACTGCCGAAACGGGAACACGACCAATATGAGGCGGAAATACGCAAGGCACGATACGCGGAACGTATGCGCGCGTTTGGCGCGAGTTGCAGGCCCACCCCCGAACCGCGTGAATCCCAGATACGGGCCTCCGGACCACGTCTTCACCGACGCCCAGAGGGCGGATGTGGTCGACCCTCCCCAGGTTGCATGATCCGCACGCCGGGGCGGCCGGGTAAGGGAACCGCCCCGATGAGCACGATGTCGCACCACCTGCATTCGTAGCCGCGGAGGACGGAATACAGCACGGTCCCGCATATAGGGCACCGAGGTTGCGCGAGGTCATCGAGCGGGTCCATGGATGGAGCGTAGATGGTGCGCGGCGCCAGCGCCGTCGTTTGTCCACCTGAGCGGCGTCACGTGCCACCTGAGTTCCGCAAGAGGGCCTCCGGCACGGTCGCCACACCCACGACGGCCGGTCACGACCAGGCGAGCCCTCATTCTGTTCGGTCCCATTGACCAGCTGACCGCGTTCTCAGCTCCGTCGTTCGTTGAGGGCTTCCGCGCGAGATAACACCAAATCGATGAACCCCTGCGTCAATGACCATCCGTCTGCCATTAGACGCAAAGTGTCGGCCGTCCGCGATCGCTTGTCGCGTTGAGTCCGCAGTCCGCGGATTGCTCCCGCGACTCGCAGCACGGCGCCATCGTCGGCTGCAAGATCGTGCTCCCAGCGGGCGACCTCGGTCGCCGCTTCGGTGCGGACCCTTTTTTCGAAGTCTCGCGGGAACAGCAGGTCCTCTACGAGCTCTTTGTTTGCCACCATCACGAGCTTCATTTCTGCGGTGCGGCGGCTCGTACTGGCCGCCCTAAACTCCGGCGATGCGAGGACAAGCGCCATCAGCTCGCTGTGGGCAGTACGTGCCCGTTCAAAACGCAGTTCCCGTTCGACCTGGTCGAGACCCTGAGCTTGGTACTCGGCGATTTCGGTCTCAGATTGGAGCTCCTCGTACCACGGGGCCGTGACCAACCACATCAAGAGCAGCCCGTCCACCGCCCATATGACCGTCACGCGGTAGATCTCGTCAGCGTGTGCCCGCGCGGATGAACGGAGATTGATGTCCTCTGAATCAAGGTCTTCTGGGTCGAACGGTTCGGCGCTCACGAAGAGTACCGAAGGCTGCATCGCTACTAGCATCTTCAGCAGCGCGTCCTCAGACACATCAGGGTGCGAGAAATAGACGTCCGGCGGGCGATGCGACGATGGAGCGGCCGGCGCCACTCGAACCAATTCCCTCTCGATACGCGCTTGCAAATCGAACGCGAGTTGCGAGATCGACCTCATCATCCCAAGTCACGCTCCTCACCATACAGAGGGCCGTGTGTGCACGGAAAAGGCCAATCGTCCATATGCACGAGTTACTTAAGCCCGTTCGGCGATGTGAAGGGCTTCATAGTCGGCCAGGCTGAGGTTGCCAAGCGAGTTGTGCCGGCCGCGCTCTAAAGCCGTTCGATCCACTCGACTATCGGTGACGACAGGTGCGGCCGGGAATCCCAGGCGGTCCGGTCCAGGAGCTCGCGTTACGAGGTCGCCGAGCACGACTCGATGAGAGTACCAACGTTGGAGGCGCCTCTGCCCATGTGCCGAGCAGCCCGGCTCGGCGGAGCCGCTGCCCGAACAGTCGAGAGAGGGTTATTGCGATCCACGATCCACGTGCACCACCCATCCCGGGCTCGGGCCCGCGCCCGCGCAACTAGCGCGCCATCTTGTCCATGCCGTCGAAGCACTGGGTCATGGCGCTGTAGACCGTTGCCGGGGAGAGCGCTCTGTCGCCTCGGCCGCGGCACAGTGTGGGCGGAACCGCCCGTATCTAAGCGCTTGCGCCCGTGGGCTCGTCGCTCGACCTGCAAGACGGAAACCATCTCGATCACAAGAGACGGACCAAGATCCGCCCCGATGTCGTCGTGCGCGACGGCATCGAGATTCTGGCCGTCGTCGATCTGAGAAACGACCGCACCGCGGCAACGACCCGAACGACATCTATGAAGCGGTGGGGTACGCGACGCGGTTCCAGTGCACCAGCGTGTCCCTGATCTTCCGGAACCACCTCCCTACTATGAAGTAATAATCGGGGGGCGCGGGTACATCTGCTCTGCGTTGATATCTCGCTTCCAGCGGAAAGACGGCACGCTACCCCGCGGGTCGCGTGGGCTCTGGGCGCCACGCTGCACCCGCCTCGCATTGATCTGAGGCTGGACAAGGGAGCGGAGTGAAGCAGTACGACGTGGTCGGGGCTGTGATCGTCAAGGACGGTCTCGTGCTGTGTGCACGCCGCGGCACAGGCGGGCCGCTAGGTGGACTATGGGAGTTCCCAGGTGGAAAGATCGAGCTGGGCGAGACGCCGCAACAGGCGCTCGAACGCGAGATCGTCGAAGAACTCGTGTGTCGCGTTGCCGTCGGCGCAAAGGTTGCTTGCACTACACACCGCTACGCGTTCGGAGTTGTCAGGCTTCAAACTTTCTACTGCGGACTGATAGCCGGCGCTCCCACCGCGACAGAGCACGCGGAGCTGCGATGGATAGATCCCACCCAGCTGCACACGCTCGAATGGGCTCCCGCTGACGTCCCCACAGTCGAAAAGATCGAGGAAGATCCGCCGAGGCGCTAGATGACCGTCCCGCGGACGCGCGGCCAGAGAGAGCGATGGTAGGCGACGTTGTCGCGCGTGACGCGGTGATGCTTTCTCCAGACCAGGGTGGCGATCGTGGCGCTCGAAGAGGCATCGATCGCAACCATGTCGTCGCTGATCCACAGGCCGCCGATATCCAGCTGCGTGTGGTGGTTGGGGCATAGGCAGAGCAGATTCTCGGTGTTGTCGGCACCGAGGTGCGGCCGCCCGAGCGGACGGACATGCGCGCCCTCCGCATAGCGTCGAGCTTCGAAACCTCGCAAACCAATGGTGCAGACCTGGCAGGTAAAGTCGTAGAGCTCCTTCACTTCGCGAGCCACAGCAGTGTCTCGAATTCTCCGGGCGACTATGGCAGACGCGAACGCGGGGTCATGCTCCACCCTGGGTGCGGGCTCAATCACCGTCTGATTGTCGATCGCGTCGAGCCTGAATCGAACGATCTGGAAGCCGTCTCGGCCCTTCTTCATCCACCAGCTGGTGACGGAATAGAGCCCTGAGTAGACGTAGCCGACAGGAGGCGCAAACGGGGACCGGGCGTGTTTGCCGCGAACGACGCGCACAGGAAGTCCTTGCACCATGCTCGTGATTAGGCCTGCGTTGCCGGGCGCGTCTGGGTCTTGGTCAGCAATCTGCCTGTTCGGGTGTCGCTGATTGCCCCCGTGCCCTGTGTAAATGAGATAGGAGCCGTGGTCCTCGTCATCAACGTAGCCGCCAGAAACCACAATCGAGTCGGCACCCTCGGCTTTCGTCCCGCTGATCCCGGCCTGACCGGGTCGATGGACGCCGGCGAGTTGCAGCTCCCTGCGGTCCATAAAGAACTGGCCGACTCGCACTCCGTCGGGCGTTCCGAAAAACCTAGCCATGTCATGGTCACCATAGCGCGCCCGAAACTACCCCTGGAGCCCCACCTGCTTTCTTCTCGATCGGGTGTCTCCGCCTGCCCGACGCCTGTCTTTCCTACGAATCTTTGACGCCACCGACTCATGTCGGTGAAGCGGCGTCGGGGGTCGGGATTAGAGTTCCCTCATGGCAACAGGAAAAGTCGTTGGCGGGCACTACCTGAACTCGTTTGTCTCGCCGATGGGCAGCACGCTCGTCGTGCAAGCGCCCCTCAAGTTCAGGAAGCTCATTTCGGCCAACGTTGCCGCATGGGCAGAGGTGCCGACCGATTCGAGGGGTAATCCGTTCAGCGCTGTCGGACAAGCCGTCGCCGCTGCGGCTATACCGGGACGATTCGGGAAGGCCGCAAGCGCCGCCGTGGGCGCGTCGTTCGACGCAATGGGCCCGTCCCATGTCGTGCGCGTCGACTGGGCGGATGGCAAACAGTCCTTAATCAAGATGCCCGACCCGCTCTACAAGCACTTCGAGGTGATGCTCAAGGACCGCCATGTGCCGGACCCGGAGCCGTCCACGGTCGACGTTCCAGCGGCGACGCCCGAGAAGCCGACTATCACGGAACAGGCCTTTGGTCTGGTCTCTGGGATCGTGAAGGAGCGATTTCCGGCCCGCAGCACGGCTCAAGACACGGCCGCAGTCGCACCCACTGCGCAGCCCGACATTACGGAGCAGCTAACGAAGCTCGCATCGTTGCGCGACGCTGGCATCCTTACCGACGAAGAGTTCGCTGCGAAGAAAGCGGAGATTCTCGCGCGCTTCTGAGTTCCTTGCGCTGCCAGCGAGTGATGTCTCCTGCGGCGCGACTCATCGCGCACAGAGTGCCCCTGGAGGGACTCGAACCCCCAACCGTTTGCTTAGGACGCAACTGCTCTTCCATTGAGCTACAGAGGCTGGCTGATCGATTCTAGCCGCGACCAGCCGACGCCCCGGGCCAGCAGCGCCCGCCAGCGCCGAACCTCCGTATCCGGTGAGAGTCCGGCGCGAAGGTGCGTCGCGGGTTGCATCCGCGGCCCGTTCTCGGAATCGTGGCCGTCTTCGCCGCAATCCACGGAAGGGAGCATCATGCTCACACTCACCGAGAACGCCACCAGTGCCGTCAAGACGCTCACGTCGCAGATCCCGACGGAAGAGGGCGGTCTGCGCATCCGCGGTGCGGACCAGGCCGAGGCCGGCTTTGAGCTCGCCCTCGTGTCGTCGCCTGAGCCTGAGGATGCCGTCATCGAGACCGACGGCGCCCGCGTCTTCGTCGAGCAGGCAGCCGCGCTGCCGCTGGACGACCGAGTTCTGGACGCCCAGATCGGCGACGACGGCTCACTGAGCTTCGCCCTCGGCGTGCGCGCCTGACGCGCACCACGAGACACGGCCGGCCCCGGGTTGCAACCCGGGGCCTTCGTCGTGCCGGGCGGCAGGCATAGCCATCACCAGCGCCGGGTCACCGGAAGTCCCGCGAGGGGTGCATCACCCCCACCCGCAGATCGTCGAAGGCGTCCGCGATCAGATTCGTTCGCGGCACCCCGAGCGAATCATGCAGGGCTGAGCGTCCATGCGGTACCGGATTCGCGTACGACCGCTACGGCGCCGGGCTGCAACGTGAGCGGCGTCTCCGACGCAGAGATGAGGTCCGTGCCTTCGCCTTCGATGCGTACAGGGGCTGTCCCGTGGTGCAGCAGGAACAGGTAATCGTTCGTACGACCACGGCGCCTCACCGCCTCGACGCCCAGGGCCGACGCACCGGGCACAGTCGGGGCGATGCCGGCATCGTGCACCAGTTCGGCGAGGAATGCGTCCCGGTCCTCCTGCCTGAGGCGCGTCGAAACATATGTCACGGTGCCCTCGCCAACCTGCCTCCGTGTGATGGCGGGCCATCCCGCCAAGTCACCCTCCGCATACGTCGTCAGCACCGAGGCGCTCTCGAGGTGGACTTTCTCAGACCACAGTTCCCCCTTCGCGCCGTTGCCCAGGACCACACGGCCGCCCGGGTCCAAGGGCCGGAACTCCTCAACCCGCACGCCGATCAGCTCTCGCAGACGCCCGGGGAAGCCGCCGGGAATGACCCGCTGATGCTCGTCCAGCACCCCGGTGAAGAACGACACGACGAGGTGCCCGCCTGCTTCGACGTACGACCGCAGCCACGCCGCGTCTGTGGAGCTCATCGCCGGCATCGCGGGTACGACGAGCACTGGATAGTCGGACACCGCAGCCCCAGGTCGGACGAAATCAACCGTGTGCCCGGCTCTCCACAACGAGCGGTGGGTGGATCGCACTTCGTCGGAGTAGTCCAGTGCATCGTTGGGCAGGTGCGGCGTCTCCAAAGACCACCAGCCCTCGGCGTGCCAGACGATGCCCACGCGCGCGTCGACGATCGGCCCCTCTGTCGGCAGCGCCCCCACCTCGGTGATCCGCTCGAGGATGCCGCCCAGCTCGACGACAGCGCGGAAGGCGTCGGTGTCGGCGCCGGCATGCGGCACCAGCGCACCGTGCCACTGCTCAGAGCCCCCTGCGGAGGCTCGCCATTGGAAGAACAGGGAGCTCTGTGCCCCTCGGGCGATGTAGCCCAACGAGTTCCTGATCATCTTCGTCGGCTCCTTGACCACCGTGCGGTCTCCGAGCCGGATCCCCACCGCGTTCTGCTCCATCAGCAACCACGGGCCTCCCGCCCACGAACGGGTGAGGTCGGATCCGTAGGCGACGTGCGCATCCCCCTCGGGGCCGGGGTCGTCCAGATAATGGTCGATCGATACGGCATCCTGCGCATCGCTCCACGACCACTGCTCGAGGTGATTCCAGGTCGGAAGCATGAAGTTGGTCGTCACGGGCACGGTTGAGCCGGCCGCGCGAATCTCCTGCTTCTGCTCCTCGA
Source organism: Microbacterium sp. zg-Y818 (assembly GCF_030246905.1). Classification (NCBI taxonomy): domain Bacteria; kingdom Bacillati; phylum Actinomycetota; class Actinomycetes; order Micrococcales; family Microbacteriaceae; genus Microbacterium; species Microbacterium sp. zg-Y818. The sequence continues at coordinate 2,178,013 of NZ_CP126741.1, forward strand.
ACGCGGCGAGCATCTCGTCCGAGCAGAAGCGTTTGAAATCCACGACCTGCGCCGGGTTGTGCAGGTACTGGGTCACGCGCGGAGGCTCGATCTCGTCCCACGATCCGTAACGCTGCGACCAGAACGCCGTGTACCAGGCTTCGTTCAGCGCCTCGATGCGGCCATACCGGGCCTGCAGCCACCGACGGAACGCAACGGCCGCGTGTGGCCCGTAGTCGATCGTCCCGTACTCGTTGTGCACATGCCAGCCGCGTAAACCCGGGTGGGCGCCGTACCGGTCGGCAAGGAAGCGCGCGACGCGGCGGCACGCCTCGCGATACGACGGGGCGCTGACGGCATAGGTGTCGCGCGAGCCGTGGGTCAGGCGCGTACCGTCGGCCCGAACCGGGAGCCCATCGGGGTGTTTCGCGCTGAACCAGGGCGGCGGTGAAGCGGTTGGCGTCGCGAGGAAGAACCCGATGCCCGCGTCGTGAAGAAGCCCGATGATCTCATCGAGCCACAGGGCGTCGTAGACCCCCTCGCTCGGCTCGAGCGTTGCCCACGCGAACACGCCGATGGTGACGGTGTTCACCTTGCTCTGCGTCATGAGCGCGATGTCTTCGGCCCACACATCTCTCGACCATTGCTCCGGGTTGTAGTCTCCGCCGAAGAGGAACAAGCCGGGTGCGTAGGGGGTCTTCGACATGTGGTGTCTGTCTCCTCATGAGTCGGTCTGCAAGCTAGTGGTACCGAGCGATCGGCGGCATTCGACGGTCATCCTTTGAGCCCGCCGCTGACCAGGTCGAGCCGCCAGTAGCGCTGCAGCACCAGCATCATGATGATGAGCGGGATGATCGAGACTGCGGCGCCGATGATGGCCAGGCTGTACAGCGAGGGCGTGCCCGAGCCCTTGGACAGCAGCGTGTAGAGGCCGACCGTCAGTGGGTACATGCGTTCGTCGGAGAGCATGATGAAAGGCAGCAGGAAGTTGTTCCAGATGCCGACGAACTGCAGCAGGAAGATGGTGACCATACCGGGCACCATCATCGGCAGAACGATCGAACGAAAGATCCGGAAGTCGCCGGCGCCGTCGATGCGCGCAGCCTCCATCGTGTCGGACGGTATGGCGGATGCCGCATACACCCGCGCGAGGAAGATCCCGAAAGGCGAGATGAGGACCGGCAACAGCACCGACCAATACGTCCCGGCCAAGCCGATCTCCGACATGAGGAGGTACTGCGGGATCGCCAGCGTGATTCCTGGCAGCAGTACCCCGGCCAGGATGGCGTAGAACCATGCCTGACGGCCCGGGAAGTCGTACTTGGCGAGGGCGAAGCCGGCCATGGTCGAGATGATCGTTGAGAGGACCGCACCGACTCCGGCGAAGATCACGCTGTTCCAGGCCCACAGCCCGAACTGTCCCCCGCCGTAGCTGAAGAGGTCGCTGAAGTTCTCCCACAGGCCAGTTCCCGGCACGAAGGTGAAGGTGGTGAAGAGCTCGCTGTTCGACTTGGTCGAAGCCACGAGCACCCACAGCACGGGGATGAGGCAGTAGATCGCGCCGAGCAGCAGCACCGACGTGGCCAAGAACGTTCTCGGCCGCCGTCGGCGGGGTGCGATGCTCGACTCCACTGTGATGCGTGCCGCGGGGCGGGAAGTGGTGGCGGTGGTCATTCGCTTCCTCCGAACGCGCTTTTCTGCGTTGCACGCAGCAGGATGATCGAAAGCAGCAAGGTACCGAGGGCCAGTACGACCGAGGATGCTGCAGCCAGCGACAGGTCGTCACGTGTGAACGCGTCGCGGTAGATCTTCATGAGCGGCACCCATGTCTGCGAGATCTCGTTCGTCATCGGTCTCAGGGTCTGCGGTTCGCCGTACACCTGCAGCGTGCCGATCAGCGCGAACAGGCCGGTGAGGACCAGCGCAGGAGAGACCAGTGGGATCTTGATTCGCCACGCGATCTGCCACTCGCTTGCGCCGTCGATGCGCGCCGCCTCGTAGATCTCACTCGGTATGCCGCGGAGCGACGTGTAGATGATGATCATGTTGAAGCCGATGCCGCCCCAGATCGCGATGTTCGCGACGGCCGGAAACAGCGATGACCCGCTCAGCACGATCAGGTCAGGCAGTCCGAACTGGTTGAGAATCCAGTTCAGAGGGCTCGTCGAGGGCAGATAGAGAAACCCCCAGAGAAGCGATGCAATGACGCCGGGGACCGCGTACGGGATGAAGATCGCCGTGCGGGAGAACCGCGCTGCTCGCACGCCGGGCAGATCCAGCAGGAGAGCGAACAGCAGGGCCAATCCGAGTGTGAGCGGCACGGCGATGAGTCCATAGACCGCCAGGCGGCCGAACCCCGCGAGGAACTGCGGATCAGTGAAGGTGCGGGCGTAGTTGTCGAGGCCGACCCAGGTCTCCTCACGAACGCCGAACGGGCCGACTCCGGTGACGCGCAGCCCGCGGAAACTCAGGAAGATCGCGTAGGCGATGGGCACAGCCAGGAACAGAACGAAAAGCAAGCCTGCGGGCAGCAGGAACACGTACGGCGCGACCCAGCGAGGCGTACGGCGGGCCGACTTCGGGCGGACGCCGGTTGCAACAGTCACGGCGGGCCTCTCCTTCGAGTGGGGCGACGGATGCCGGCGGCCGCAGCCACCGGCATCCGTCACGAATCAGCGAGCTTCGACAGTGAATCCGGAGGTTTCCATGTCGCGCAGAACGACTTCCTCGGTCTCGGTCAGAGCGTCGCGCAGAGGTGTTCCGTTCGTCGCCGCGGCCGACATGGCGTCCTGGAAGGCGCTCGATGCGACATTGACGTTCGGTCCCCAGGTGATCTCGGGAATGGTTTCGGCGGCGATCTGCGCAGCGATCTCCCAGTAGTCGGTCTGACCCGACATGAGGCTGGGCGGCTCGCTCTCGAGTGTCAGACGCTGACCAACAAGCGACGCAGGGTATTGACCCTCCTGGATCTGGATGGCGGATGCCTCCTCCGAGGCCATCCACGAGGCGAACTTGGCCGCGGCTTCAGGGTGCTTGCTCGAGCTCGTGACCACCACCGCCGACCCGCCTTGGAAGGCGACCGCAGGATCCCCCTCTGTCCACTGCGGGAGCGGCGCCATCGCCCACTGTCCGGCCATGTCGCCGGCCACGCCGTTGATCACGCCAGCTGCCCAGAGCCCTGCCGGCCAAGAAAGGATCTTGCCGTCATTGAGCTGAGCGTTCCACTCAGGAGTGAGCAGGGGTTCGGCCCTCACCAGATCGCGATCAATGAGGTCCTGCCAGTATTCGGCGACCGCGACAGAAGCGTCATCATCGAACCCGACCGTCCACGTGTCGCCGTCGACCGTCCACCACTCCGCGCCCGCCTGTTGGGCGAGCCCGGCAAATCCACCGAACTCCGCCGGAGCGAATGTCGTGATGTAGGAATCAGGATCGGCGGCGCGAACCGCCGCGGCGGCGTCCGCGAACTCCGCCCAGGTCTTCGGCACCGCGATGCCGAGCTCGTCGAAGCGGGCCTTGTTGTACGTGAGGGCCTGGGGACCGGCGTCTTGAGGGACTCCGTAGCTCGCACCGTCGAACGTCGCCTGACCCCAGACCCCGGGGGAAAACTGCTCCTCAAGGTCACCGATGTGCTCGGTGATATCCGACGCCACACCTGCGACGATCATCGCCGGGAGCGTGTTGTACTCGACCAATGCGACGTCCGGGGCGTTGTCCGCACGCGCGGCGGTCACGAGCTTCGCCGACGAGTCAGAGCCGCCGCCGGCGTCTGTGTGATTGACCTGGATGTCAGGGTTGCTGGCGTTCCACGCATCCACGAGGGGCTTCTGCGCCGTTCCCCACGCCCAATACTCGAGCGTGACGGGGCCGTCCTCCGAGTCGGCATCGGAACTCCCTCCCGCTGAGCATCCCGCGAGCGCGAGGACTACGACTGCGGTGGTGACGACAAGCGGGACTTTGCGGTTCATGGGCGCACTTCCTTCGAGATGGGATGGCCGAGATGAGAGTCGGACGATGCCGCCGATGCATTGCGCTGACGCAATGCCCGAGCCTGGTTCCGTGCACATGAGCGCATGTGTGTCTCCTTCGACAGCTGCGTGTACCGGTTGACTCCCGGCGCTGTACACATTGCCGCTGCGGATTTAGTTTGTCAACGAGCAAAACTAACGCGTCCGATACGCGATGAGGCAGGATGGCGAGGGGAGCGCAGCGATGACCACACATGTACGACACGTAGAGGGCGGTGACGCTGCGCAGATGTGGCCCAACCTGAACGCTGCTGAGCGAGGCGCGCTCCGCGAACTCCTTATCCACGGACCACTCCCCCGCGCTGAGATCGCCCGCCGACTGGGGCTTTCCCGCGCGAGCCTGACGCGCGTGACGCGCATACTCGCCGAGCACGGCCTGATCCGTGAGGGGGCCATCGAGCAGCGCGCGTGGACTGGTCGGCCCAGCGAACTCTTCATCATCGCGCCGGATGCCCGTCACTTCTTCGGCGTGAAACTGACCGGAGATGCCATCTACGCGGTTGTCACGGACATGGCGGCACGGGAGGTCGCCTCCCTCGATGAGCAACTGGCCTCTCGCGCACTCGCGGATGTCGTGACGCGCATCGAAGCCCTGCACGCGACGTTTGCGGCGAGCTTTGACGACATCGTCGCCGGAGGCGTGTGCTTGGGCGGCGATCTGACGCAAGACCGCGCGGTCGTCGTCGACGCGCCTTATCTGGGGTGGTCGGAGGTACCACTCGCCGCACTGCTCACCGACCGACTCGGGATCCCGATCGCCACCGAGAACGACGTGAGGGCGCTGACAGCGGCAGAGCACTGGTTCGGGCCGGGTGCCGGCTGCTCCGCGATGGCGCTCATCACGATCGGGGCGGGCATCGGCACCGGTTTCGTCGTCGACAACAAGCTCGTGGCCGGTGCGCACGGCCGGGCGGGCCGCCTGGACCACATCCAGGTCGATGGCGCCGGGCCGATCTGTGCCGCCGGCCACCGAGGCTGCGCCTCGGCCTATCTCACCAGCGACGCCATCGTGAGGTCGATCCAGGGGGTGGACACCGACTTCGTCGGAGCCGTCGCACTGTGCCGCACAGGTCATCCAGGCGCGGTGCGCGCCTTCGAGGACGCGGGCAAGGCGCTCGGAACGATCATCGGCACTGTCACCAACATCCTCGATCCCCAGAAGATCATCCTCACCGGGGACGGGCTGGCCGTGTGGGATCTCGCCGAGGAGCAGATCGCCGCCGCGATCCGGAGCACCCTCGTCGTCGGGAGTCCACCCGTCGCCGTTGACGTGCAGCCGTTCGAGTTCAACGAATGGGCTCGAGCTGCTGCCGTCGTAGGAATGCGTACGATCCTTCGGTTCTAGCTTCTTAGTTTCATTACTTGACAAACTAGGGCTCGCTGGGCAGTCTGACAGACATCGTGCGGCGCCCGATATCGAGTGGGTCGCCCTCACACCGCCCGCCCAGTGACGTCGCCGGATCAGGCGCGTTTGCCGACCGGACCCGGGAGCATCGCCCCCGTGCCCGCGCACCGACGTCCGCCTCCCAGGAACCGACTGCAATGACGCTCACTCAGCACACCGGAAGCTGCCCGAACCTCGATGGCTCCCATGCGGGGACCCACGTGCTTCGCAACGGCGGTGTAGAGGTCGTTCTCATCACGTCGGGCGTTCTGCCGGAGGTGGTGCATTGGGGTGCACCTCTCGGCCCGGTGGATTGCGAGGAACTGATTCTCGCGTCTCGACGGCAAGTTTCCTCCAGCGCGCTCGACCAGGCGTGGCCGCTGACGCTTCTTCCGACCGAGCACGATGGCTGGCAGGGGCGGCCCGGGTTCTCGGCCCATCGATCAGGCGTGATCGAGAAGACGCAATGGGGCACGATACGTGCATCCGGCGACCAGTCGCGGCTGACCGTGACTGCCGAGGCCGCCACTCTTCGGCTGCATAGCGAGCTGCACCTCGATTCTTCAGGCGTGCTTCGCATCACTCACGAAATCACCAACAAGGGAGACGATGATCTCGAACTGACCACTCTCGAACCGACCATGCCCGTCGGCGACGCTGCCGGCGAGACCTTGGACTTCTCGGGCAGGTGGACGCGTGAGCGCAGCCCGCAGCGCAGCAGCCTTCGCGAGGGAAGCCGCGTCCGCGAGTCCCGCCGCGGGAGGACGGGTCACGACTCACCGACCATGCTCGCGCTGGGCACACCGGGCTTCAGTGATCGCACCGGCGAGATCTGGGCAGTTCACCTCGCGTGGAGTGCCGACTCGATCTATCGCTACGACGCCCTGCCCGAGTCCCGTACTGTTCTCGGCGCCGGGGCACTACTCCGCGCGGGCGAGGTGCGTCTTGCACCGGGCGGTCGATTCCGTTCGCCGACGACCGTCTTTCTGTGGAGCGACAAGGGCTTGGACGGTATCAGCGAAAGGCTTCACCGGTCACTTCGCGCACGGCCGCGGCATCCCCTCACACCCCGTCCGGTCACGCTGAACACCTGGGAAGCGGTCTACTTCCAGCACGATGCGACTCGGCTGCTCGCGCTGGCTCAGACGGCCGCAGACATCGGGGTCGAGCGCTTCGTTCTCGACGACGGATGGTTCCGCGGTAGACGCAGCGACCAGTCGGGCCTCGGAGATTGGACGGTCGACACGGAGGTCTGGCCATCCGGGCTGCACCCGCTGGTGGATGCGGTTCGCGGACACGGCATGCAGTTCGGTCTGTGGCTGGAACCGGAGATGGTCAACATGGACTCGGAGCTTGCTCGGCGGCATCCGGAGTGGCTGCTTCAGGACCCGGCCGCCGGTCCGCGATCGTGGCGCAACCAGTTCGTACTCGACGTCGCCATCCCCGACGTGTTCGACTATCTTCTTGAATCCATCTCGCAGCTCGTCAGCGAGTATCGACTCGACTACATCAAGTGGGACCAGAATCGCGACCTGTTGGAAGCCATGCACGGCGGACAGGCGGCGGTGCATCAACAGACTCGGGCGGTGTACGCACTGCTGCACGCTGTGCGCGCCCGTCACCCTCAGCTGGAGATCGAGTCGTGCGCTTCGGGCGGCGCCCGAGTAGACCTCGGCGTGCTGGAGCACACCGACCGAGTGTGGCCATCGGACACCAACGATCCGTTCGAACGCCTCGACATCCAGCGGTGGACGTCACTGCTGATTCCTTTGGAACTCATCGGCGCTCATGTTGGCCCACCAGTCAGCCATACGACACGACGCGCGACGAACCTGGGGTTCCGCATCGCTGTGGCGATGTTCGGCTCCTTCGGAATCGAATGGGACATCACCCAGTGTTCTTCGGATGAATTGGAGGAGTTGCGCGACGCGATAACGGCCTATGGGCGGCTGAGGAATCTGTTGCACGGCGGGACGCTGGCGAATCTGGACGGCGGCGACGAGGGCCTTCGTGTCACCGCTGTGACCTCCGCGAGCACCGATCACGCGCTGGTGCGCGTGGCGCGCGTAAGCAGCTCTGACCGGGCGTTGCCCCGCAAACTCCGCATTCCCGACCTCACCCCAGACGCGCAGTACACCGTGCGCGCGGTTCCGGAGTTGCGGCTGCCACAGCGGATAGAACCCACCGCCACACCCTGGCTGGAACGCGGGTCCGTCCGGCTCCCGGGCGCCGCGCTCGCGCAGCACGGTGTGGCAATGCCTCTGCTGGCCCCTGGACAGGCTCTCGTTCTCGAGGTGACACGCGAAGCGCACACCCCGGTCGCTTGAGCTCCGGCTTCTCTTGTGTCGCAACTCGTCACAAGCCGAGCAGCAACCCGAGAGCCAGCGCCAGGTCACCGGAAGTCGCGCGACCGGTGCATCACCCCCACCCGCAGATCCTCGAAGGCATCCGCCACCAGGTTCGTCACCCCCTCCGGCGAGCGCTCCAGCAACCCGCGCGCGATGAGAGCCGGTGCATCGCGCAGCACCCGCCGATAGCGGTTCCACACCCCCACCGAGCAGACGATGTTCACCAGACCGTGCTCGTCCTCGAGGTTGAGGAACGTGACCCCGGATGCCGTCGCCGGCCGCTGCCGGTGCGTTACCAGGCCCGCCACCTCCACCCGGCGGCCGGTCTCGTGCGTGCGCAGCTCGCCCGAGGTGAGCACCCCGCGGGCATCGAGCTTCGCCCGGTAGTGGGCAAGCGGATGGTCATCGGTGGAGATGCCGGTGGCCCACAGATCCGCGGCGAGCACCTCGTAGCTGGTGGGGTCGGAGAACAGCGGCGGCTGCACCGCCACGAGGGTGCCGGGGAGAAACTCTGCGCGGTCCTGCGCCGCCGACCCCGCGAGCCAGATCGCCTCGCGGCGACTGAGCCCGAAGCATCCGAACACCCCGGCGGTGGCGAGGGCCTCGAGCTGGGCGGCGGTCGCTCCGGTGCGCCGCACGAGGTCGCGCAGGTCACGGTACTCCCCCGAGGCCTCGCGCTCGGCGACGATGCGCTGGGCGAGCGGTTGGCCGATGCCTTTGACGGCCGCGAGGCCAAGGCGGACGGCGAAGGCGCCGTCGCGGCGGTGCGCGGCGGACTCGTCGGGAGCGGTGGGGTCGAACTCGGGGACGGGGGGTTGCTTGCGGTCGGTGCAGGCATCCCGCCCCGTCGGCCCCCTCCCGGAGACAGGCAGGCTACCGAAGACAGGACGATTGCGCCCGGAAGCGTCCTGTTCCGGTGATTCCTCCTGTGCCGGCGACGACGGCGACCCCGCCGCTGCGCCCGCCTCCCCCACCGGCTCCAGGACGGCCTCTACTCCCGAGCGGTACAGGTCGGGACGGAGGACCTCGACGCCGTGGCGGCGGGCGTCGGCGGTGAGGGTGGCCGGAGAGTAGAACCCCATCGGCTGCGCGCGGAGCAGTCCGGCGAGGAACGCCGCCGGGTAGTGCAGCTTCAGCCACGAGCTGGCGTACACCAGCAGCGCGAACGACAGCGAATGGCTCTCGGCGAACCCGAAGTTCGCGAACGCCTGGATCTTGGCGTAGATGTCATCGGCGAGGTCCCCGGTGATGCCGTTCTCGGCCATGCCGGCGTACAGCTTCTTCTTCAGCGAATCGATCCGCTCGATGCCGCGCTTGGAGCCCATCGCGCGGCGGAGGACGTCGGCATCCGCTCCGCTCAGCCCGCCCACGGCCATGCCCATCTGCATGAGCTGCTCCTGGAAGACCGGAATGCCGAGGGTCCGCTCCAGCACCGGCTTCAGCTTGGGGTGCGGGTAGGTCACGGGCTCGTGCCCGAGCTTGCGCCGCACGTACGGGTGCACCGCCCCGCCCTGGATGGGCCCGGGCCGGATCAGCGCGATCTCGATGACGAGGTCGTAGAACCTGCGCGGCTGCAGGCGGGGCAACAGGCCCATCTGCGCGCGCGATTCCACCTGGAACACCCCGATCGAATCGGCCCGGCACAGCATGTCGTAGACGCCCTGCTCCTCTTTGGGCAGGGTCGACAGCTCCCACCGCTCCCCCGTGGCATCCGCGATGAGATCGAAGCTGTACTGCAAGGCGGCGAGGATGCCGAGCCCCAGCAGGTCGAACTTCACCAGCCCCATCCACGCCGCGTCGTCCTTGTCCCACTGGATGACCGTGCGGTTCTCCATGCGCGCGTGCTCGATCGGCACCACTTCGCCCACGGGCCGGTCGGTCAGCACCATGCCACCCGAATGGATGCCGAGATGTCGCGGGGCCTTCAGCAGCTCGGTCGCATACTGCAGCACCCGCTCGGGAATGTCGTGCATCTCGGCGGCGGCGTCTGCTTCGGGAAGCGGCCCCCAGTGCTCCACCTGCTTCGACCAGGCATCCTGCTGCCCCGGCGAATGCCCGAGCGCCTTCGCCATGTCGCGCACGGCGTTCTTCGGCCGGTACTGGATGACGTTGGCCACCTGCGCCGCCCGCTCCCGCCCATAGGTCGCGTAGACCCACTGGATGATCTCCTCACGGCGATCGCTGTCGAAGTCGACGTCGATGTCGGGCTCCTCATCGCGCAGCGCCGAGAGGAACCGCTCGAACGGCAGGTCGTAGGCGATGGAGTCGACCGCCGTGATGTCCAGCAGATAGCAGACGGCGCTGTTGGCGGCGGACCCCCGCCCCTGACACAGGATGCCGCGGCGGCGTGCCTCTTGCACGATGCCGTGGACGATGAGGAAGTACCCCGGGAAGTCCTTCTGCTCGATGACTCCGAGTTCCTTCTCGATGCGGGCGCGGTCGGCGTCGGTCGCGTCGGGGTACTTGCGGGGCACGGCTTCCCAGACGAGGTGCCGCAGCCACGTCATGGTGGTGTGCCCCTCGGGGACGGGGAGCTTCGGCAGCGCGGGCTTGGCGCGCCGCAGCGGAAAGGCCAGCTCGTCGGCGAGCTCGACGGTGCGGGCGATGGCGCCGGGATAGCGGGCGAAGCGTTGCGCCATCTCGCGGCCCGAGCGCAGGTGCGCGCCGGCGCCCGCGGGGAGCCACCCGTCGAGCTCGTCGAGGCTGCGGTTGGCGCGGACGGCCGCGACGGCGGCGGCGAGATCGGCCCGCTCGGGGGCGGCGTAGTGCACATTGTTGCTCGCGAGCACCGGCAGGCCGCGGTCGGCGGCGAGGGATGCCAGTACGTCGTTGTCCCGCGAGTCGGTCGGTGCGCCGTGGTCGATCAGCTCGACGTTGACGGCATCGGGGCCGAAGATGTCGACGAGCAGGTCGAGTTCGCGGGCGGCGCCGGCGGGACCTTCGGCGGCGAGCGCGGCGCGGACGGAGCCCTTGCGGCATCCGGTCAGCACCGCCCAGTGGCCGCCGGCGCGGGCGGCGAGGTCGTGCAGGTCGTAGACGGGGCGGCCCTTCTGCCCGCCGGCCAGCTGCGCGTGGGTGAGGGCCGCCGCGAGGCGGTGATAGCCCTCCTCGCCGCGGGCGAGCACGAGCAGGTGTCGGCCGTGCGGGTCGGGCTCGCCGTTCTGCGGGCCGGGCAGCCCAAGAGACAGCTCGGCGCCGAACACCGTCTTGACGCTGCGGGCCTCGGCGGCCTCGGCGAACCGCACGATGCCGTAGAACCCGTCGTGGTCGGTGACGGCGAGGGCGTGCAGACCCAGGCGCTCGGCCTCTTCGACGAGCTCTTCTGGGGAGGAGGCGCCGTCGAGGAACGAGAACGACGTGTGCACGTGCAGCTCGGCGTACGGCACGACGTCGTCGGGGCGGGCGATGGGCGGCGGCGTGTACGGCCCGCGCTTGCGGGACCAGGCGGGGCTGTCGCCGCCGTCGGCCCCGGCGGGCTTGCGGCCGCTGAGCAGCCGCTCCATCTCGGACCACGACACCGAGGGGTTGTTGAAGCCCATCAGCGGGGGTCCGTCGTCTTCGGGCGGGGGTCAGTCATAGCGGCCCTCCGCCGACCAGTCGCCCGCCTCGCACACCAGCAGCCACGCCGACTGCTCGGCGTCGACCACCTGGAACCGGTGGGCGCGCCGCGCGCGAGCGGCATCCCACCCCCGCTCGCGCACCGGCCACGGCCCCGCCCACGCGTCGATGCGGCGGCGGCGGCCGCTCTCGACCAGCACCGCCGGCGGCGCCGTCAGCGCGTCTCGGTCGCCGACGGCCACCGTGTCGCCGTCGGCATCGATCACCGTCACCGGCCGCGGCGGGTCGAACACGGTCGACGGCAGCGGATCGGGAAGGCTCCCCGGCCACGGCCGCTCGCGGGGCCGCGGCACCACCGGGCGGTCGCCCCACGGCACCAGCACCTGCCGTTCGCTCAGCCACCGGCCCCCGCCGACGACGGGGGTCACCACCCCGCGATGCCCGAGCATCGCCTGCACCCGCGACAAGGCATGGTGCACGCGCTCGTCCGGACCGCCGCCGAAGAGGGAGCGCACGTGGTGGGAGGCGGCATCCACCGTCTCGGGGGCGATGCGCACCCGCGTGACGGCGCTGCGCAGCCCCGCCTCGCCCAGCTGCCAGCGCACCCGGTCGACCACCTCGCCGGCGGTGAACGCGCCGGGATGCAGCCACACCCGCTCGCTGTTCTCGGCCCGGTCGCCGGTGATCTGCACCCGCAGCTCGGTGCACACGAGGTCGAGGGCGCCGAGCGCGCCGATGAACTCCTCCGCGGCGACGCGCATGGCGAAGGCCACCTGGTCGGCGATCTCGAGCGGCGGCTCGAACGCCACCTCGCGGTCGAGGTCCGGCGGGGGCGTGCGCGGCTGCACGGGACGGGAGTCGCGCCCCGCTGCGAGGGAGTGCAGGCGGATGCCGCGCTCCCCCAGCCGCTCGCCGACGCGCTCGGCGGGGAGGGCCGCGAACTGCCCGAGGCTCTGCACACCGAGCCGCCCCAGCAGGTCGACGACGTCGGGCTCGTCGAGCACCGTGATCGGGAGCGGAGCGAGGAAGGCGGCGGACTCCCCCGCCGCCACGATGCGCACCGGCGCCTCGGCGAGGGTGCGGCGGGCGGCCTGCTCGGCGGTGAAGGGGCCGTCGGCGATGGCGATGCGGGCATCGGTGTCGCCCATCGCGTCGCGCAGGGTGTGGGCGGCGCGCTCTTCGCCGCCGTAATAGCGAGCCGGCCCCCGGGCGCGCAGCGCGCACAATCCCGCCCGCATGAGCTGCACCCCGGGGGCGAGCTCCTCGATGCGGGCGATGAGCGGGGCGAACACCCGCTGGTCGCGGGTGGGGTCAGCGTCGGCGACCGTCAGCTGCGGGCAACGGGCCTGCGCGTCACGGCGGCGCTGGCCACGGCGCACCCCCTCGGCGCGGGCGGCGGCGGAACAGGCGACCACCGCCCCCTTGTCGAGCACGGCGACGGGCGCGGCGGCATCCACCCCCGCCTCGCGGGCGAGGGCGACGACGGGCCAGTCCGGCAGCCACAGCACGAGGGTGCGGGGCACGGGGGCATCGGGTGCGGTGCTCATCCCGCCGCCCGGATCGGAAGCGGCATCGGTGCCGAGCGCGGCACCGGAGTGGATGCCGCGGCAACCTGCCCCGACGACGCCGGCAGCTGCACGCGCGCGCGGCGCGGCACCGGGGTGCGGCGGCTGCTGACGGTGACGGTGAGTTCGCGGGCGGCGAGGTAGCCGTAGCCGTCGCCGACCCCCGACCACACCGGGTCGCTGACGTCGATCATCGCCTCGGTCTGCGGCCAGGTGCCCTGCACCAGCAGCACCGCGCCGCGCTCCCGCAGGCGGGCGGCCAGCCGCGAGATGTCGGCATCCCGAGCGCGCGAAGGCGGGCGTACCGCCACCACCGGCAGCACCTCGGCGACGGCGGACGTGACCGCCAGCCACCGGGTGCCGGGCTCGGGGATCAGCACCAGCTTGTCGAGGGCGACCCCCACCCGCTCGGCCGCTTCGGCGCCGAACTCCGGCATGCCGACCACCCCGCACCAGGAGCCGGTCTGCGAGGGCGGTGCCAGCAGCGCCGACAGCAGCGTGAGCGAGGGTCCGAGCGAATATGCCGACCCCGGCCGCAGCCCCCGCCCCGGGAGCAGGCCCGCGAGGGCCGGGTCGGCCGGCAGCACGGGGGCATCCATCCGCCGCCCTTGCACGCGCTCGAGCTGGGCGCGCAGACGCTGCACGTCTTCTGCCGCAGCTTGGTTCCGCACGATCGACCTCACCAACACAGACTAGAACGGATGTTCTAGATCATCAACGTCAGGGTCGAAGATACGCTCGGGTTCCGACATCGCTTCGCGGGCCGCCCCGCGCACGAGAAACCACTTTTCGGATGAGAAACACCGCAGTGCGTGGTTTCTCATCCGAAAACTGGTTTCTCACCCGGGGGCGCCGGGGAACGGAGGGCGCGCCGGCGAGCGGATGCCGTAACAGGAGCGGATGCCGCAACGCCCCAGCCGACCCCGCAACCCCTGCGCTACGCGGCCAGCGCCAGGTACGGCTCCCACCGCGGATCGGCACGCTCGGTGCCGCGCACGGTCCACTGTGCGCCGCGCGGGGCGCGGGGCACGAGGCGCAGCTCCCACCCGATCTCCTGCGGAGTGCGGTCGCCCTTGGTGTTGTTGCAGCGCACGCACGCGGCCACGAGGTTCTCCCACGAGTCGGCACCCCCGCGCGAGCGCGGCAGCACGTGGTCGATGGTCGTCGCGGTCTTGCCGCAGTATCCGCAGCGGTGCGCGTCGCGGCGCAGCACGCCGCGGCGGGTCACCGGCACCGCGCGGGCCCCCGGTACCCGCACGTAGCGGGTCAACAGGATGACGGCGGGGCGGTCATACGCCCCGCTCGCGGCCCAGACCGGGTCACCCTCGACGCGTTCGACGATGGTGGCCTTGTCGTTCATCACGAGCACCAGTGCCCGCTTGAAGGAGACCACGGCGAGCGGCTCGTAGCCGGCGTTCAGCACCAGTGTGCGCACAATCGATGTCCTCTCGAATGGCCGGGACGGATTCTCGGATATTCGACTCACGTGACGATCGATCGGCGGCGGGCACGAAAAAGGGCATGAAAAAAGGCGCTGTCTTCACAGACAGCGCCTGGGGCGCGGCGGCAGAGCCGCAGCATCCGCTCTCATGATGCCGAAGGGCGAACAGCCCGAGCACATCCGTGGTTCGGATGCGTCGTGTGCCGCCCATCGGCTTCCCTCCGCCTTCTCTCAGCGTCGGGATCAGGCTAACCCACCCACACCCCACCGGCGCCGGAGCGCGGATTCGAACGGTGTGCGCGTGTCGTCAGCCGGCGTTGGACTGCAGCCACGCCAGCGGGTCGATGTACGAGCCGTTGACCTGCACCTCGAAGTGCAGGTGCGGGGCCGTCGCGTACCCGGTCTGGCCGACCTGTCCGATCAGCTGTCCGGCCTCCACGGTCTGGCCGGCCGAGACGACGCGGGTGCCGTAAGACATGTGGGCGTAGGTGGTGCTGACCTTCTGGCCGCCGACGACCGAGTCGATCATCACGACGGCGCCGTAGCTGCCGCCGCCGTCAGTCGAGGTGCGGACGACACCGGATGCCGCGGCGAAGATCGGCGTGCCGGTCCCCGTCATCATGTCGAATCCCTTGTGCCCGGCGTATCCGCCGAAGAGGTTGTAGCTCTGGTAGTTGAACGAGGCGACCGGCCAACGCACTTCACCCGATCCCGCTGCCGTCATCGACAGGTCGACGGACGCGACCGATCCGGTGCGGCGGGCGGTGGTGGCGGCAGCCGCGGTCGCGGCGGCGCGGGCGGCGGCGGCCTCGGCAGCGGCCTCTTCGGCCTTCTTCTTCTCGATCTCCTCGGGCGTCGTCGCCGAGTAGCTGTAGCGATCGAGGGCCTCGGGCGTCGCCTCGGAGGCGACGACGAGGGACTGCGCGTTGTCGGCGGCCGCCTGGTGCAGCGTCACCGCTTCGGCCTGGTCGACCGGGCGCGTGGTCGCGGCGTAGGCGGGCAGCGCGACAGTGGCGATGAGTCCGACGACCATGGCGACGATCGCAAAGCTGCGAGCGGGCTTCGCCTTCTCGCGACGGGCGAGCGGCGAGGCGGGCACCGTCGCCGCAGAACGGCGGCGAACCAGCCGCGAAGCTGTCAGCGTGGAACCGAGGCGCGTCCGGCGCGTCGCCCCCGTGGGAGCGATCTCAGCGTCATCACGAGACAGATCAAGGTTTTCGGTCAAATCACCCTCCGGCGCCTCGGCGCCGGGTGGACGCTGGCTCGTCGGCAATCGGTGTCGGGGCACAGATTTGCGGGGTTTCCCTCGGGGACGACGAGCCGCAGAGGCGATCCCCGTGGTATCCGTTGGCGTGCTTCTCGCCGTTGGACTCTTCCGACGCTACCTCAAGATAACGAACATGTCACGCTCTGGTGCACAGCTGCCCGAACCTACCTGCTGGGGAGGCGTCGCCGTGCCGCTCAACTGCGGTCGTCGACGAGGAAGATGTGCGAGGCCACCTCGACCGGAAGCTCGAGCGCCTCGTCGTTGCCGTCCATCTGCACGAGCACGTATCCCTCGTTGAACCGGAAGTCCCCCACTCCCCCCGGAACGACCCCGGCCAGCCGCAGCTGCATGAGCAGCTCGGGGTCGACCTGCGCCGGTTCGGCCAGGCGCCGCACGGTGCCGCGAATGGGCGCGTCGACGGCGTTGAGGCGTCGAACGAGTCCCACCACGCCCTTGTCGAAGGTCGTTGCCGGCACGTCGCCCAGCTGGTCGAGACCGGGGATCGGGTTGCCGTACGGCGACTCGGTGGGGTGGCCGAGCAGCTCGATGAGGCGGCGCTCCACCTGCTCGCTCATCACGTGCTCCCAGCGGCAGGCCTCTTCGTGCACGTACGCCCAGTCGAGGCCAATGACGTCGCTGAGCAGCCTCTCCGCAAGCCGGTGCTTGCGCATGACGTCGACGGCCTTCTGCCGGCCGGCATCCGTCAGCTCCAGCCGCCGGTCCTCCGAGACGACGACGAGACCGTCGCGCTCCATGCGTCCGACGGTCTGCGACACGGTGGGGCCGGAGTGCCCGAGCCGCTCCGAAATGCGTGCGCGCAGGGGGATGATGTCCTCCTCCTCCAGCTCCAGGATGGTGCGGAGGTACATCTCGGTCGTGTCGATCAGATCGGTCATCAAAGCCTCGATGTCAGGAGCGGTGCCAGCCCTTCCAGCCTATCGCGTGGCCGTCATACGACTCCGGAGCGGCCGGGAAGCCGCCGGGCACGGCCCTAGAATCGGCACATGGCCCACGTGACGCTGCCCCGAGAGATCCTGCCCGTCGACGGTCGCTTCGGATGCGGCCCCTCGAAGGTGCGCGCCGACCAGATCGCAGCGCTCGTCGGCCCAGGGCTGGCGCTTCTCGGAACCTCCCACCGGCAGGCACCGGTGAAGAGCCTCGTCGGCAGTGTGCGCGCCAACCTCGGTGAGGTGTTCCGCCTGCCCGACGGCTACGAGGTCATCATGGGCAACGGCGGCTCGACCGCCTTCTGGGATGCCGCCGCCTTCGGCCTCATCGAGAACCGCAGCCAGAACCTCGTCTTCGGCGAGTTCGGCGGCAAGTTCGCCGCCGCGGCCACCACCCCGTGGCTGCAGGCGCCCGACGTGCGCAAGGCCGCGCCCGGCACCCGGGCCGTCGCCGAGCCGCTCGAGGGCGTCGACGTCTACGCCTGGCCACACAACGAGACCTCCACCGGCGTCATGGCGCCCGTGCAGCGCGTGCGCGGCGATGACGGCGCGCTCACCGTCATCGACGCCACCAGCGCCGCCGGCGGCATCGACTGCTCGGTCAGCCAGGCCGACGTCTACTACTTCGCGCCGCAGAAGAACCTCGGATCCGACGGCGGCCTGTGGTTCGCGTTCGTCTCGCCCGCCGCGATCGAGCGGATCGAGCGCATCGCGGCATCCGGTCGGTACATCCCCGAGTTCCTGAGCCTGAAGAACGCGCTGGACAACTCGCGCCTGAACCAGACGCTCAACACCCCCGCGCTGACGACGCTGTACCTGCTCGACAACCAGCTGGACTGGATCATCGGCAATGGCGGACTGCAGTGGGCCGACGCGCGCACGCGCGAGTCGTCGACGGTGCTCTACGAATGGGCCGAGGCGACGTCATACACGACGCCCTTCGTGGCCGACCCGGCCGACCGCTCGCAGGTCGTCGTCACGATCGACTTCGACGACTCGGTGGATGCCGCAGAGGTCGCCAAGGTCCTGCGCGCCAACGGCATCGTCGACACCGAGCCCTACCGCAAGCTCGGCCGCAACCAGCTGCGCGTGGCGACGTTCGTCTCGATCGAGCCCGCCGACGTGCGTCAGCTCACCCGCTGCATCGAGATGGTCGTCGACAACCTCTGAACCGAGGGAACGCCGTCGAGCACGCGCCGGACCTCGGGCGCGTGCTCGCCGGAGCTAGGGCTTCAGCTGACGCCGTCGTCCTCGTCGTCGTCCGAGTCCTCGTCGTCCGAGTCGTCGTCGTCCTCGTCGTCCGAGTCCTCGTCGTCGTCGTCCTCGTCTTCGTCGTCCTCGTCGTCTTCGTCGACAACCACGCTCTCGTCGAGCTCGTCGATGTCCACCCCGTCGAGGTCGCCGCCGTGCAGAATCGCCGAGCCGTCCTCGTCGAAGTCCGCGGCATCCAGGTCGTCGAGGTCGTCGACGTCGTCGTCCTCATCGGCGTCGCGTTCGTCGGCATCCGCGTCGGGCAGCTCGCCCGCTTCGAGGGCCGCCGCGGCCGCAGCCGCCTGCGCGGCCTGGTAGTCGGCCAGGCGCACCGCCCACGGCACCCACTCGGGGGCCAGCAGCGCACCGTCGCCGGGAAGCAGCTCCACCTCGAGCACGGTCGGATCCGAGCCTTCGACCACGGCGATGCTCACGGTCCAGAACCAGCCGGGGTATCCCGGCATGCGGTTGTTGAAGCGCAGCGAGACGACTCCGCCGTCTTCGACCGTGTAGCCGGCGGCGTCGCCGATCGTGGCGTCCGGCGTCACTTCGCGCAGGGCCGCGCGGGCGAGGTCGTGCGCGTGGAGCAGCCGCTCGTCGGCAGGCTCAGGCTTCGAAGTCATCGGCTACCTTGCGCAGCACGGCCGCGACCTTCTTGGCGTGCGAGCCATTGGGGTAACGCCCCCGGCGCAGATCGCCGCCGATGTCGTCGAGCAGCTTCACGAGGTCTTCGACGATGATCGCCATGTCGTCGGCGGGCTTGCGGGAGCGCTTGGCGAGACTGACGGGAGCCTCGAGCACGCGAACCGACAGCGCCTGCAGACCGCGTTTGCCGTCGGCGACGCCGAACTCCAAGCGGGTGCCCGGCTTGAGGCCGGTCGTGCCGGCGGGGAGGGCGGAGGCGTGCAGGAAGACGTCCTGGCCGTCATCGGCGGAGATGAAGCCGAACCCCTTCTCGTCGTCGTAGAACCTGACCTTGCCGGTGGGCATGCGAACTCCACTGAATCGTGCCCGTGACGGGCAGGACGAAATGCGGCCAAATCGGCCCCAAACAAAGCCTACCGGTACCGACCACGCAGTAGTCTGGTGCCGATGAGCACACCCACTTCACGCGGAGAGGTGCCGGTCCGCAGGATCGACCGGATCTTGGCGTACATGTCCTTCGGTCTGCTGCTGCTGTCGATCGTGTCGTTCTTGGCGATCATGATCGGCTCCGCCACCGGTGCCGACATGCGCGAAGGCTTGTGGCCCACGGTGGGCGCGCTGGTCTGGTTCGCCCCGCCCGTGGCGTTCGTCCTGCTGATCGCTTTGCTGATCATGAGCTTCGCACGAAGGGCTCGTGCCAACAGGGAAGGCTGACGTGGCGCATTCGGCGGACTCCCGTGTTCTGGCGAGCTGGCTCGCCGGGCAGGACGATGCCGCGCTCACCGCGCTGCTGACCGAACGCGGCATCTCGCCGTCGGCGACGTGGGCGGACTTCTTCGACGCGGCCGAGGGTGTGCAGGATGCCGCGCCTCTCGCGCGTGCCCTCGCTGCGCTCCCCCGGCCCCTCGCCGAGGCGCTCGTCGCCGCGCAGGGCGGCACCGTGGCCGAACCGGCACGGTCGGCACTGATCTCCCGCGCCCTGGCCGCCCCCGACGGCACCGTCTACCGCGCCGTCGTGCAGGCGATCGCGGCCGCGCCTCCCGCCGCAACGCCCTCCGAGGCACCTCGACCCGATCCGGAGCCCGCCGACGCGGCCGCAGAACGGGCCTTCACCGCCGCCGCGACCCTCGCCGACATCCTGCAGCTCGCGCTGACCACGCCGCTCTCGCGCATCGGCTCGGGCGCGCTGGGCGCGACCGAGCGTCGACGGCTGATGGATGCCGGCATCGTCACCGATGCCGCCACCGCAGACGAACTCGTGGCCCTGTCGTCGGTGGCGGGCCTCACCGCCCCCACCGACAAGGAATGGTTCGTCACCGCCGACGGCCTGGAGTGGCTCCAGGCGGGGACGGTCGAACGCTGGGACCAGGTCGCACGCCGCCTGCGCGACGCGCTGCCGGCTGCCCTGCGCACCGACGACGGCGGCTGGTCGTCACCCGCCGAGTGGGCACAGGCGTATCCGTTCGACCCGACCTGGCCCGCGCGCGCCGAGCAGTGGCGCTCGCTGCTGCACCGGTGGGCCCTGATCGGCCCCGACGGCTCCAGTGCCCCCTGGGCTCGCGGACTCGCCGCCGGCGGCGACGCCGACCTCGATGCGCTCCGCAGCCTGCTGCCACCCGAAGTAGACCGCGTCTTCCTGCAGAACGACCTGACGGCCATCGCCCCGGGGCCGCTGGCGCCGCACCTCGACATGCGCCTGCGCACCATGGCGCTGCGCGAGTCCCGCGCGCAGGCCTCGAGCTACCGGTTCACGCCCGATTCCATCGGGGCGGCGATCACGGGCGGCGAAACGGCCGAGTCGCTGCGCGACTTTCTCACCGCGCTCTCGCTGACCGGCCTCCCCCAGCCCCTGGCATACGAGATCGAGCGCACCGCCGCACGGCACGGCCTGATCCGGGTCGTCGAGGACCCGGCATCCGGTGTCACGCTCGTGCGCAGCGACGACCGCGCCGTGCTCGACACGCTCGCCGTGGACCAGGCCCTGCGGTCTCTGGCCCTCATGCGGCACTCCGAAGGCCTGACATCGCGCTCCAACGCCGACGCAGTGTTCTGGGCGCTCGCCGACGCGCGCTACCCCGTGAGCATGGAGGACACCTCCGGCCACACCCGCACCGTGCTGCGTCACAAGCTGGCCGCTCCCCCGGCCCCGCCGACGGCGAGCCCGTACGAGCCGCTGATCGGGCGGCTGCGCGGGGCGCGGGAGTCCGACTCGGATGCCGCGTGGCTCGGTCGCGAGCTCGAACAGGCCGTGCGCGCCAAGGCGCTCATCACCGTCACGGTGCGCCTTCCCGACGGCAGCAGCCGCGACTTCACCCTCGAGGCCAGCGGCCTGGGCGGCGGACGCCTGCGCGGGCGCGACAAGGCGGCCGATGTCGAACGCACCCTGCCGGTGGCGAGCATCGAGGCGGTGCGCGCCCTCTGAGTCAGGGCACGCGCTGCTCGTGCTGGCGAAGTGCGTCGGCGACCCGGTCGAGGAACTCGCTGACGGCATCCATGTCGTAGCAGCCGGCCTTGCGCACGAACGTGCGGAACCCCTTCGTCACGACGTCCTCGCTGGTCAGGCGCGCAACGCGGCCCTCTTCGTGGGCACCGAGCGCCACTTCGCACTCCTGCAGGAAGTCGTCGACGTCGGGAGCGGCGAACCCCTCGACGCGGAACAGGCCGGTGCGCGTGCCCGCGGGGAAGCTGACGCGGCGGAGCTCGGAGCTGTGCATCCCGCGAGGGTAACGGACAGACGCGGGCGGCGGGCGGGCGACCTCACCCCGCCGCGCGCGGACTAGACTTGCACGTTATGGCTGACGGCCCTCTCATCGTGCAGAGCGACCGGACGGTGCTGCTGGAAGTAGCCCACCCGGACGCTGAGACCGCGCGCCACGAACTGGCGATCTTCGCCGAGCTCGAGCGCGCCCCCGAGCACATCCACACGTATCGCATCACCCGGCTGGGCCTGTGGAACGCGCGGGCCGCCGGCCACGACGCCGACGACATGCTCGCGACCCTCGAGCGCTGGTCACGGTTCCCGGTGCCGGCATCGGTGTCGATGGACCTGCGTGAGACGGTCAACCGCTACGGCCGCCTGGTCATCGAGCGCGCCGACGTCGAGGGCTTCGGCGAGGGCGTGCTCGTGCTGCGCTCGACCGACAACGCCGTGCTGTCCGAGGTCTCGCGCAACAAGCGCATCAGTCCGCTGCTCGTGGGCCGCCCCACCCCCGACACGTTCGTCGTCGATGCGTGGGCGCGCGGGCAGATCAAGCAGGAGCTGCTGAAGATCGGCTGGCCGGCCGAGGACCACGCCGGCTACACCCCCGGTACCCCGCACCCCATCGACCTCGCCGAGGACGGCTGGTCGCTGCGTCCGTACCAGCGCACCGCTGTCGACACCTTCCACGAGGGCGGGTCCGGCGTCGTGGTGCTCCCCTGCGGCGCAGGCAAGACGCTCGTGGGCGCGGCCGCGATGGCCCAGACGAAGACGACGACCCTGATCCTCGTGACCAACACCGTCAGCGCCCGGCAGTGGCGCGACGAGCTGCTCAAGCGCACGAGCCTCACGCCAGAGGAGATCGGCGAGTACTCCGGTCAGCTCAAGGAGATCAAGCCGGTCACCATCGCCACCTACCAGATCCTCACCGCCAAGCGCGGGGGCCAGTACGCCCACCTGTCGCTGCTGGACGCCCTCGACTGGGGTCTCATCGTCTATGACGAGGTGCACCTGCTGCCGGCGCCGGTGTTCAAGCTCACCGCCGACCTGCAGGCCCGACGCAGGCTCGGTCTCACGGCGACGCTCGTGCGCGAGGACGGCCGCGAGGGAGACGTCTTCAGCCTCATCGGGCCCAAGCGGTTCGATGCACCGTGGAAGGAGATCGAGGCCCAGGGCTTCATCTCCCCCGCCATCTGCTACGAAGTGCGCGTGGACCTGCCCGTCGACGAGCGGCTGGAGTACGCGGCATCCGCCGACGAAGACCGCTACCGCATCGCCGCGACGGCGCCGGTCAAGATCGATGTCGTGCGCGACCTCGTGGCCCGCCACGAGGGCGAGCAGATCCTGGTGATCGGGCAGTACCTCGACCAGATCGATGAACTGGCCGAGGCGCTCGGGGCGCCGAAGATCACCGGCGCCGTGCCCGTCGACGAGCGCGAGCAGCTGTACCAGCAGTTCCGGGTCGGCGAGGTGCCGGTGCTGGTGGTGTCGAAGGTCGCGAACTTCTCGATCGACCTCCCCGAGGCATCCGTCGCCATCCAGGTGTCGGGATCGTTCGGTTCCCGCCAGGAAGAGGCCCAGCGCCTCGGCCGGCTGCTGCGGCCGAAGACCAACGGGCACACCGCGAGCTTCTACACGCTCATCGCCCGCGACACCGTCGACCAGGACTTCGCGCAGAACCGGCAGCGGTTCCTCGCCGAGCAGGGGTACTCGTACACGATCCTGGATGCCGAGCAGGTCTCGGGCCGGGCGGCGTTGGGCGCCTGACGCGGGCTGCGGGGCCCCGCGGCGCCCCTGCGCCGCGCGGGCGCCGCGCCGGGCGCCGGCTGGCTCCCGTTGCCGGAATGAGGAGATCCGCCCGGATGCGGTCCCTCGGGCCGCAGGCATCCGCATTCCGGCAGATCCCCTCATTCGGGCCGGCGGCAC
This sequence comes from Microbacterium sp. zg-Y818, assembly GCF_030246905.1. Lineage (NCBI taxonomy): Bacteria > Bacillati > Actinomycetota > Actinomycetes > Micrococcales > Microbacteriaceae > Microbacterium > Microbacterium sp. zg-Y818. The sequence continues at coordinate 2,201,050 of NZ_CP126741.1, forward strand.
CGCCCACGGCGCCCACCCACCCGCGAGATCCCCTGTCGGAATTCAGCCTCACGAGCAGACCGCGGCCGGATCCGGCGGCGTCCGGCTCCTCAGCCTGAGTTCCGACGCGCGGTGGCGCCCGCCGGCGGCTCGGCCACGAGCCACGCGTACCCATGCGGGCCCAGCCGCAGGCCCTCGTGTCGGATGCCGGTGAGCACGTCCGTCCCGGAGACCGACGGCAGCTGCACCTCGTCGCCGCTGACGTTGGCGACCGCCAGCACCTCGTCGGCGGTCCCCGCTGCCCGGCGGATCCCCACCACCCGATCGTCGAGGGACGCCGCGACCTGCGACGCGAAAGGTGACAGCCCCGGTAATGCCCGCCTCGCGGCGAGGAGCCGCCGCAGCCCCGCCAGCATGCCCGCGCGCCGCGGGGACGACCGCAACTCGTCCCGCAGCCGGTCGGCATCCAGCACCTCCCGATTGATGCGGCGCGCGATGTCGGACTGCGCCAGGCCGGTCTCGTCCTGTCCCGACCCCAGCAGCGAGTGGTAGTAGATGGCCGGCACTCCCACCAGCGACAGCAGGATGGCATGCGCCGCCAAGCCGCGTGCCACCGCGTCGCCGTCGGGATCGACGCTGTCGGGCGCGACCAGCGCATCGAGGTAGTTGGTGTTCAGCTCATACACGCCGCTGCTGCCGTCAGGGCGACGCGCCATCGACACCCGTCCGCCGCGAGCGAGCGTGCGCTCCACCAGCAGCGCCCGGTCATCGTCGCTGAGCAGCCCCTCGGTGGGCCGCAGGCCGATCCCGTCATGGCTGGCGAGAAAGGTGAACCAGGTCGCGGTCGGACTGACCGGCTCGATCCCCGCGGCCCACTGCGTCAGCGCCGTCGCCCGCCCCGTGACGAACGCATGCAGCACGAGCGGGGGAAGGGCGAACTGGTACACCATGTGCGCCTCATCCGACCCGTCGCCGAAGTAGCGGATGTTGTCGGCGTGGGGCACGTTCGTTTCGGTCAGCAGCAGGGTGCCCGGCGCCAGCACATCCACGAGCACCCGCCAGATCCGGATGACGGTGTGGGTCTGAGGCAGGTGGATGCCGGTGGATCCCGACTCCTTCCAGAGGAACCCGATCGCATCCAGGCGCACCGTGGACGCCCCGTGAGCGAGGTATCCGAGCAGCACGTCGGTCAGCTCCAGGAGCACCGCCGGCGTCCGGGGGTCGAGGTCGATCTGATCGGGTCCGAACGTCGTCCACGCACGCGCCACTGTGCCGTCGGGCCGGTCGTACTCGTGCACCAGCGGTGTCGTCCGCGGACGTACCACGCGGGAGGTGTCGAACTCGGGACCCGGCTCGAGGAAGTAACCCGCGAACCGCGGATCACGCGCGAGCCAGCCGCGGAACCAGGGGCTCGCACTGGAGACATGGTTGGCGACGAAGTCCAGCGCGAGGGCATGATCGGACCGCAGGTCTGCGACATCGTCCCAGGAACCCAGGTCGGGGTTCACCTCACGGTGGTCGACCACGCCGAACCCGTCGTCCGATGTCCAGGGATAGATCGGAAGCAGATGCACGTCGGTGATGGCGTCGCCGACATGCTCCCGCAGGACGGTGGCGAGCGTGCGCAGCGGCGGTTCCCCGGGCCTGCGGAAGGCGTCCCCGTAGGTGATCAGGTACGCGGTTCCCTGATCGGGCCGAGCTCGGGGCGCCGATGGCAGCACGGGCGCCCAACGCTCGGCGAGCGCGAGCAGTCCGGACAGCACCTCGGATGCCTGATCCGGGTAGAGCCGCGTCACCAGCGGTGTGAGCCTCGCCCGCAGGGTTTGCCTGTCGATCATGCCGGTGTCCCCTGCAGCAGCTGCCGGACGAGTTGGATGCCGCGCTGGTCGAGCTCCTCGATGCGGTCGGAGAAGCCGCGCAGTCCTGGGGCGGCGAACACCTCACGCGCCCACTCCTCCCGGAGCGCGAACTGCGGGCGTGCTACCAGGCAGTCGGGGTCGGTCGTCCACAGTCGCCCGTGCTGCCACGCCCTCGCCCGCAGCGACGTACGACCGCGAAGACCCTGGGACCCGTCTTCGCCGCCCTCGTGGAACGTGTCGGGCGAGATGCGCATCGCATCGACCAGCCCTACGCTCGGCAGCACCGGCGCGCCGCAGCCGAGAAGGTACGTCCCTTCCCCCATCACCTCTCTGATGAGCCGCAGGCCGCGCCGGTAGGCCGAGATCGCGGAGGCATCGCGGTCGTGCCTGGGCCCCGGCACCGCGCCGCCGTAGAGGAAATCGAGCTTGAGGTAGTCGACCCCGGTGTCCCGCACGCAGGTGAACACCCCCGCGAGGTGATCGATGACGCCGGGGTGGGTGGGGTCCAGCCCGAAGAGGTCGTCGCCCCAGTTGCGGCCGGCAGGGCCGGTGAGCCAATCCGGATGCCGGCGGGCCAGATCCGAGGAGGCACCCACCGTGAACGGCGCGAGCCACAGACCGGCACGGCGGCCGCTCTGACGGATCGCGTCGACGGTGGCGCCGAGCGCTCCGAACGCGGGCTTGGGGGTCGTCCACTCCCCCGTGCCGAGGCTCCACCCGTCGTCGATCTGGATGACGTCGACCGGCAGCCGCAGCGCGTCGATCGCGCGGAGGTTCTCGCTGACGTCGGCGGCCGTCACCGCTTCGAAATACCGGTACCAGGTGCACCAGACCCGAGGCACCACCGCGGTCGTCCGCGCGCCGGCCGCCGTCCCGATCCGTTCGCCCACCGCGGCCAGCGCAGCCCCGGCGTCGGCCCCGACCTCCCCGCACCACACCGGCCCTGTCGCGTCGACGACGACGTGGTCGTCGCGCCATTCGGCGCGGATCGACGGCACCGCCGCGGTGGCATCCACCGCGCAGTACACGCGTACCGCGGAACCGTCCCGCGGATCGACCACCAGCAATCCCTCACCCTGTACGCCGTGCGCGGCGACGGGCACGCCGGGGCGGAAGCGCATGAGGTGCTCCCACGTCTCCGCCGGCCGCGGCACGGCGTCTTCCCGCCGATACCAACCGGTGGGACTCCAGCTCTGCCAGCCCTCCGCGTACACCTGCGCCCGCGACGACACCGGCACCTCGTCGACGACGGTCACTTCTGTCCCGCCTGCCCGAACCGCAGCACCGCCTGCAGCATGCCGCGCTCCCCGCTGTCCAGCCGCTGGAACGTCGCCGCGATGTCCTCGGCGTCCACGACATCGGTCACGAGCGCGCCGGCGTCGATGGCCCCGGCGCAGATCAGCCGCATGACGGTCTGTACGAGGCGCGTGGGACTCCAGCGGCCGACCAGGCCTGCGGGCACGCCGGAGATCTGGCTTGCGACGATGCGGACCCGGTTGTGGTGGAACTCCTCACCGAGCCGCAGTTGCGGCGCACCGCCCTGGTAGAACCCGACTGCCGCCACGAGACCGTCGGGCACGACCGACCGAACCGCCTCGTGCAGGGCCCGATCCGAGCCCGACAGCTCGATCGCGCTGTCGACGCCCCCGTCGGATGCCGCTCTGACAGCTGCGCCGGCACCGCCTTGCTCCGTGGCGTCGACGGTCACGTCTGCACCGAAATCCCGGGCGACCGCCAGCCGCTCCGGCAGGGTGTCCACGGCCACGACGCGCGCGCCCGACAGCACCGTCAGCCGCGTCGCCAGGAGCCCGATCACGCCCTGCCCGAAGATCGCGACCTGCTCCCCGAGCCGCACCTCAGCGGCGAGCACGGCGTTCAGCGCGATCGCCGCGACCCGCGCGAACGTGCCGAGGATCGGATCGGCATCCGCCGGCATCACCCGCCAGTCGAGGGCGGATGCCGGCAGCACCGCGTCGCTGCGGTGTCCCCAGATGCCGTGGACGATGTCACCCTCGCGCAGCGACGTCACGTCCGGCGCGACCTCGCAGACCCGCCCCACTTCGGAGTACCCCCAGCCCTGCACCGGATACCCGAAGCTCGGCTCGCCGGGGACGAACAACCGCCGCTGCGCATCCCACGTCGAGGTGAGATACGGGTTCGTCCCGCGATACGCGGTGAGCTCGGTTCCGGCCGAGATGCCGGAGTACAGGGTCTGCACCCGCACGTCTCCGGGCCCGAGAGGCATGGCATCCGTCTCGACGAGCTCGACCACGCCCGGGGCGGTGAACTGCACGATCTGGGGCACAGCGGCATCCGCGCCGAGGCGCTACCCCTTCTCCGCGCCGGCGGTGAGACCGCCGACGAGCAGCCGCTCCGAGGCGAAGAACAGCACGATGATCGGCAGCGTCAGGATCACCGACCCCGCCATCAGCACGGTTGTAGGCACCTCGATGCTGCCGGACAGCTGCGAGAGCCCGAGCGACACCGTCCAGGAATCACGCCGCTCGACGAGGAACAGCAAGGCGAAGAGGAACTCGTTCCACGCGATCATGAAGATGAACAGGCCGTTGGAAACGATCGCCGGCATCGCGAGGGGCAGGCTGACGCGGCGCATGATCTGCAGCCGACTGCAGCCGTCGATCGCCGCGGCCTCTTCCAGTGAGACCGGGATCGTCGCGAAGTAGTTGCGCAGGGTGTAGATCGAGACGGCGACGACCTGAGACACGTACACGATGAGCAGTCCCACGAGCGAGCCGCGCAGACCGATCTGCGTGAAGAACACGAACAGCGGAACGGCGAGCAGGATGCTGGGGAAGAAGTACACCGCGAGGAACAATCCCGAGACCTGGCGCCGGCCGAAGAACTCCAGACGGCTGATGGCGTAGGCCCCCGGGATGGCCACGAGCAGAGTCAGGCCCACCGTGCCGAGCGCCACGAGAAGCGAGTTGCGCATGAACACGACGAACCCCTGTCCCCCATCGGCGACGGGGGCGAGGACCTCGAAGTACGTGCCGAGGTTGAACTCGTCGACGGAGATCCACAGGGCGCCGGGATTCTGCAGCAGTGAGTCCAGCGACCGGAAGCTCAGCAGCACCATGTAGTAGAACGGCACCACGGCAGCGAGCAGGAGTACCACGATGACGATCGGGCGCAGGATGCCGAACAGCACGATCTCGAAGCGATCGCGGTTGAACCCGGGCGATGCGCTGCGTCTGCCGACCGCCGTGGTCATGCCTGCTCCTCCTGCCGGCCGAAGAGCTTCAGGTACAGCCCGACCAGCACCGCGAGGATGGCGGCGAGCAGCAGCGCCTGTGCGGCGGCGGCGCCGATGTCCCCTCGCGCCGTCAGGTAGTCGAAGACGCGCACCGACACCACTTCGGTGCCGGCACCGCCACCGGTGAGCAGGTAGATGTCATCGAAGTTGTTGAAGGTCCAGATGAACCGCAGCACGCACAACACGGCGATCGTCGGCAGCAGCTGCGGGAGCAGGATGTGCCGGAAGCGCTGCGTGGGGGTCGCGCCGTCGATGCGGGCGGCCTCGTCGAGCACCTCCGGAACGGCCTGGAGCCTCGCGGTGAGGAAGAGGAAGGCGAAGGGGAAGGACCGCCACGCCTCGAAGCAGATGACGGTGATGAGCGCGACAGGCAGGTCCACCTGCCACCCGAAGATCGACACCGGCAGGGCGCGGTCGGAGAGGAACGCGACCGGTTCGGCCCAGCCGAGCACGGTCGTTCCGAACCAGTTGACGATGCCGTACTGCGGATTGAGCGCGGTCGACCAGACGAAGGTGGCCGCCACGACTGGAGCGACATAGGGCAGCAGCAGCGACGCCCGGATGAAGCCGCGTCCCCGGAAGGGCGAGCGCAGCGCGAGCGCGGCGACGAGCCCGATGCCGACGGCCAGGGCCGTGCCGCACACCGAATACACCAGGGTCGTCCACAACGCGCCGAGGAATCCGGGGGACGTCAGAACGTTGGCGAAGTTCTCCAGGGTGTATTCGCCGAAGAACCCGGTGCCACGGATGTTGATCAGCCGCACGTCCTGAAAGGCCAGGGCGACGGCCCACAGAATGGGCAGCACGACCGCGACGGTCACGATGATGAGCGTCGGGGACATCAGCAGCAGACCGGCGCGATTCTCCTCCGCGCTCCGCCTCGACCGGCGTCCCCGGCGCGCGCGGGAGGCTCCACCCGGCGTCGGCGGCGCCGGTGGGCGCGGAGCCGCGCCGACGAGCCCCGGCCCCCCGGCCACCTGGGTCACTGGATCGACTCCGCGACGGCGCGCACCGCCTCTGCGGCGTTCGCTGCGGCTGTGGCCGGGTCGTCGCCCTGCGCCACCTGGCTGACCGCTTCGGCGACGGGCAGTTCGCCCTGCAGCGCGCCCAGCAGGGTGCCCTGACCCTGGGTGATGCCCCAGCGTGCGAGGTCCTCCGGGCCGGCGGCGACGGCTTCGAGCACCTCCGGTGCGTAGAAATCCGACAGCGGCGCCTTCGTGTCGACCCCCGCAGGCAGCGTGCTCCAGAGGTCTGCGTACAGGGTCGGCTCGTCGGATGTCCCGGTGCGCACCGGCACTTTGCCCTCCGGCGCGATGGCGATCCACGGTTCGTAGCCGTCGCTCATCATGTACTCGATGAATGTCTGGGCCCCTTCGGTGTCCGCCCCCTCGGTCACGGTCCACGACGTGATCTCTCCGAATTGCGCGGGCGCATCGGCATCGGGGCCAGCGATCGCGGTCACGACCCCGGTGTTGGCCGCCAGGAACGCCGGATCGTCGACGCACTCCGGGCACGACGGCTTGGCATCCTCTCGCAGCCCTGCAAGCTCGTCCAGCACGAAGCTCGACCAGATGAACATGGCGGCATCCCCGGCGAAGTAGGTCGCGCGGGTGGTGTCGACATCCTGCGCACCCGGCACCGAGTAGTTCGTGACCAGGTCGCCGTAGAAGTCGAATGCCGCCACACAGGCATCCGAATCGAGCTGGGTCTCGCCCTCGTCATCGACGAGTTCGCAGCCGTTGCCGAGTGCGATGTGCTCGAAGGTCTGCTCGGTGAACGCGTCGCCGGGCGCCGTCGCACCGACGAAGCCGGCCACCTCGTCGCTGTCCAGGGCCGCCGCCGCCTCCAGGATGGCGTCATACGAGTCGGGCGCATCGAGTCCCGCCGCGTCGAACAGATCGGTGCGGTAGTAGAGCATCTGCGTCCAGGACTCGCTCGGCACGGCGAGCGCCATGTCGCCGTCGGCCGTGAGCTCGAGAGCCTTCTCGGAGAAGGTCGACGGGCCGAGGGCGTCGATGACGGCAGCGACGGCGTCGGTGTCGATCAGCTCGTTAGCCGAGAGCGTCCGCACCTGCGGCAGCGAAATGCCGCCGATGACGTCGGGCAGATCGCCCGCCGCGGCTGCGGAGGTGATCAGCTGGCTGAACTGGTCTTCGGCGACCGACACCATCTCCACCTCGATGCCACTGTCCGCCGTGAACGCGTCGACGATCTCCTGGGTGGCGGCGACCCGATCGGGCAGGTCCTCCTGCACCCAGAACGTCAGCGCGCCGCCGCCGTCGCCCCCGCCGTCGTCACTGCCGGCGGTGCACCCACCGAGCAGGATCACGGCGCAGGCCGCCGATATCGTGACTGCTGTGGCACGAGTCTTCATCGCGCGCCTCCTTGCGCTGGATGTTGCCGGTGGCGCCAGGCGCCGTAATGCCTAGAAACTAGGCGTGTAATGTCTAGCTGTCAAGCATAAGTAGGGAGACTCCATGCCGGGACCCGGTGACATCCTCGAGTTGGTGCGCAGCGGTCGCGCCGTCACCCGCGGGGAAATCCTCGAGGTGACAGGCTTGTCGCGGATGACGGTGTCGGCGCGCGTCGACGCCCTGCGGGACGCCGACCTCGTCATCGAGAATGGGACTGATCGCGTCACCGGCGGCCGACCATCGCGACGCCTGGAGTTCAACACGTCGCGCGCCTCGCTCGTGATCGCGACGGTCGACACGACCCACACCACCGTCGCCCTCACTGATCTCGCCGGTCGCGTGACCGCCGAGGAACGCGTAGAGGTCGCCGTCGCCGATGGCCCCGATCGCACCCTCAACGCCATCGTCGACAGTGCCCGCGGCATCCTGGACGCGAACGGGCGCGCGGAGCGGCTCGGCGGTGTGGGCATCTGCATCCCGGGACCGGTCGATCCCGACAGCGGGCGCCCCAGCCAGCCCCCCATCATGCCGGGGTGGGACGCCTACCCGGTCGGCGACCACCTGCGTGACGCACTGGGCGCGCCGGTGCTCGTCGCCAACGACGCGGATGCTGCGGGCCTCGGCGAACAGCGCAGCGCCCACCCTGCTTCCCGCTCGCTGTGCTTCATCAAGGTGTCCTCCGGCATCGGCACCGGCATCATCCTCGACGGCCAGGTCTACCGCGGCGCCGACGGCGGGGCGGGCGACATCGGTCATGTGAAGCTCGCCGGCCACGACGACGACGCGTGCCAGTGCGGAGCGCACGGCTGTCTCGCGGCCGTGGCATCCGGTCGCGCCGTCGCCCGCAAGCTCAGCGCGCTCGGCAAGCCCGCGACCTCCGGCTCGGATGTCGGCGCGTACCTCGCCGCCGGCGATGCCGACGCCGCGCGGCTCACCCAGGCTGCCGGCAGGGTGATCGGCGAGGTGGTCGCGACGGTGGTCACGTTGCTGAACCCGGCCGAGGTCGTACTGGGCGGCATGCTCGCATCGGCGCCGCTGCTGGCCGGCGTGCGGGAGACCCTCTACCCCCGCTCGCTCCCGCGGGCGACACGGCACCTGGCCATCAGCCAATCCACCCTCGGCGAGCGCGCCGCGATCGTGGGGCTCGCGACCCTCGTGGTCGAGCGGGAGTACTCCGCCGGCGCCGTGAACGCCGCGCTGGGCGCATAGCCCCGCCCGCGACCGCGCGTCCGCGCGGCGCCCTGGCACCGACGACCCCCGTTGCCGTAACGAGGAGATCCGCCCAGATGCGGTCCCTTGGGCCGCAAGGATCCGCATTCCGGCAGATCCCCTCATCCGGGCCGGCGCCGAGGCCTGCGGCGGCCGCTGGCCCTTGGTCGGGCCCGGCGCGGCTTGCTCCGCAGACACCCGGTCGCCATACCGCATGACGGGCGCTCCGACCGATGTCCAGACAGCGCATGGGTTCCGTGGCCATAATGAGGGCATGACCGCGCCTCGCATCCTTGTCGTCGACGATGAGCCGAACATCCGCGACCTGCTCATCACGAGCCTGCGCTTCGCAGGTTTCCAGGTGCGTGCCGTGTCAAACGGCGCGCAGACCATCTCGGCCGTCCTCGAAGAGGAACCCGACCTGATCGTGCTCGACGTCATGCTGCCGGACATGAACGGCTTCAGCGTCACAAAGCGTCTGCGCGGCGCCGGCTACACCGCGCCCATCCTCTTCCTCACCGCGAAGGACGAGACCGAGGACAAGATCACCGGCCTCAACGCCGGCGGCGACGACTACGTCACCAAGCCGTTCAGCCTCGACGAGATCGTCGCGCGCATCCAGGCGATCCTGCGCCGTACGATGCAGGCCGACGAGGAGTCGATCATCCGCGCAGGCGAGCTGACGATGGACCAGGACACCCACGACGTGCTCGTCGGCGACGTGTCGATCGACCTCTCCCCCACCGAGTTCAAGCTGCTGCGCTACCTCATGCTCAACCCCAACCGGGTGCTCAGCAAGGCGCAGATCCTCGACCACGTGTGGGAGTACGACTTCAACGGCGACGCCGGCATCGTGGAGAGCTACATCTCCTACCTGCGGCGCAAGATCGATCCGCACTCGTCCGAGCCCCTCATCCAGACCAAGCGGGGCTTCGGCTACATGCTGAAGGCGGGCAAGTCCGCGTGACCTCGTGGCACTAGCCGCACACGCAGGCAGGACCGACGCGTTGACCGACTGGTGGCGCGGCGTCAGCCTGCGCGCGAAGGTCACCGGGGTCACCGTCGCGGTGCTGGCGATCGGACTCGTCGCCGCGGGTGTGGGCACGCTCGGGTTCCTCCGCAACACCCTGGCGACCAACCTCGACTCCCAGGTGCAGCAGCTGGCCGAGACCGATGCCGTCAGCAGCGTCTTCACCGGCACGGTCACCGAGGACGGTGACGACTTCGCGGTGAAGTCGGATGCCACGGCGTACTTCGTCGCCGTGTATGGTCCCGACGGCCGCTTCATCACCAGCGGCGGCGGCAACGACGAACCCCCGCCGATCTTCCCCGAGACCTTCACCCTCGCCCAGGCGACGATCTACGGCACCGGAACGGTGTTCGATCTGCGCAACAGCCAGGGCGGAGCCAGCTACCGGGCGGCGGTGGGGGTCGAAGACACCCCGGTGGGCATCTTCTACACGCAGCTGGTCGCCCTGCCGACCGCTCCCAACGAGCGCTTCCTGGCCGCGTTCCTCGGCATCTACAGCTTCTTGGCGCTCATCACCGTGATCGCCAGCGCGTTTCTCGTGCGGTGGATCGTCACCCTCACCTTCCGCAGCCTCGGTCAGGTCGAAGCGACGGCCGACGCCATCGCCGCGGGTGATTTCAGCCTGCGCATGACCGACATCGAACCGGCCACGACCGAGGTGGGCCGACTGAAGACGGCGATCAACGCGATGCTCGGACGCATCGACGGCGCCCTGTCCGAACGGGATGCCACGGTGCGCCAGATGCGCCGCTTCATCGGCGACGCCAGCCACGAGCTGCGGACGCCGCTGGTCACAGTCCGCGGCTACGCCGAGCTCTACCGCATGGGCGCCATCTCGGGCGAGGAGCAGGTCGCCCAGTCGATGGATCGCATCGAGAAGGAGGCGATCCGCATGGGGGTGCTCGTCGAGGACCTTCTTGCCCTCGCCCGACTCGACGAGCGCCGCGGCGTGACCCTGGCCCCGGTGGACCTGCGCCCCATCGCGCGCGACGCCGCCCTCGACGCCCGCGCCGCGGCGCCGCAGCGCGCCGTGACGGCGTCGGACACCACGGCCGCGCCAGGCCCGGGGCCGCATCCCGCGCCGGACTCCCCCGCGGAGCACGCCGATACCCACACCGGGCGCAAGCGCGCCCCGCACGCTCCCGCGGCAGGCCTCGCCGGCGCGACCCTGTCGCTGCTGCGTCGCCGGCCGAAGCAGCCCGCTCCGACTCCGGAGGCGCAGGCGAGCGCGCGGGTGTCGGAGCCGGCCGCGACCACTCCGCTCGCGCCCATCGTGCTCGGTGACGAGAACGGCATCCGGCAGGTGGTCGCGAACCTGCTGGGCAACGCGCGCCGGTACAGTCCCGAGGACTCGCCGATCGAGCTGACCGTCGGCGTGGACCGCGAGGCGCGCACGGGGTGGATCGCCGTGAGCGACCACGGCGAGGGCGTGCCGCCGCAGATCCGCGACAAGATCTTCCAGCGGTTCTGGCGGGCCGACACGTCTCGCACGCGCGAGACCGGCGGGTCGGGTCTGGGCCTGTCGATCGTCGCGGCGATCGTCGAGTCGCTGCACGGCACGATCGAGGTCGGCGACACCCCCGGCGGCGGAGCGACGTTCCGGGTGGCGTTCCCCCTGGCCTCCAACTCCCCCACGCCCGCCGAGCACCTCGCGATCGAGACGCAGCCCATGCCGAAGGTCGCACCCGCCCCCGGCCGAGCGACCGCCGAGAACTGAGAGCTCACCTCCCCCTCCCCAGCGCACCACTCGCGGGATCCATCCCGATACGGATGCGGGAGCGGCCAGCCCGAGACGCGCGCGCCCTAACGTGGCGCGCAACGCTCGTGAAGGGAGCACCCATGGCCGTCTTCTCCGTCGACAGCGACGCCGTCCTCACCGCCACCGCCGCCGTGCGCGGCACCGCCGACCGCCTGGCCGGCGAAACCTCAGCCATGCTGGCGCAGCTGACCGCGCTGCAGTCCTCATGGACCGGCAGCGCCGCCCTCGGCTTCCAGTCGGTCATCGATCGCTGGCGCGCCACTCAGCGCGAGGTCGAGACCTCGCTCGCCGACATCAGCGCCGCCCTCGCCACCGCCGGGCAGCAGTATGCGCAGACCGAGGCGGCCACGGCGGGACTGTTCCGGTAACCCCCGCCGGAAACGGCGAAGGGCCCCTCCGCGAGGAGGGGCCCTTCGTTCATCGGGTTCTGATCAGATCAGAAGTCCATGCCACCCGTGGGGTCGCCGGCCGGAGCCGAGTTCTTCTCGGGCTTGTCGGCGACGACGGCCTCGGTCGTGAGGAACAGACCGGCGATGGATGCCGCGTTCTGCAGAGCCGAGCGGGTCACCTTGGCCGGGTCGATGATGCCCTGTGCGAACAGGTCACCGTACTCGCCGGTCGCGGCGTTCAGGCCGTGGCCGAGCGGCAGCTCGGCGACCTTGTTCGCCACGACGCCGGGCTCCATGCCCGCGTTGAGGGCGATCTGCTTGAGCGGCGCCTGGATCGCGACGCGAACGATGTTCGCACCGGTCGCCTCGTCACCGGTCAGCTCGAGGGCGTCGAGCGCCTTCTTGCCGGCCTGGATGAGCGCGACGCCACCACCGGCGACGACGCCCTCTTCGACGGCGGCCTTCGCGTTGCGAACGGCGTCCTCGATGCGGTGCTTGCGCTCCTTCAGCTCGACCTCGGTCGCCGCACCCGCCTTGATGACGGCAACGCCGCCGGCGAGCTTGGCGAGACGCTCCTGGAGCTTCTCGCGGTCGTAGTCGCTGTCGGTGTTCTCGATCTCGCGACGGATCTGGGTCACGCGACCCTCGATCTGAGCCGAGTCGCCCGCACCCTCGACGATGGTCGTCTCGTCCTTGGTGATGATGACCTTGCGCGCACGGCCGAGCAGGTCGGTCGTGGCGTTCTCGAGCTTGAGGCCCACCTCTTCGGTGATGACCTGGCCGCCGGTGAGGATCGCGATGTCCTGCAGCTGCGCCTTGCGACGGTCGCCGAAGCCCGGAGCCTTGACGGCAACCGACTTGAAGATGCCGCGGATCTTGTTGAGCACCAGCGTCGCGAGAGCTTCGCCCTCGACGTCCTCGGCGATGATGAGGAGCTCCTTGCCCTCCTGGATCACCTTGTCGACGATGGGCAGAAGGTCCTTGATGTTCGAGATCTTCTGGTTCGCGATGAGGATGTACGGGTCCTCGAAGACCGCTTCCTGGCGCTCCGGGTCCGTGACGAAGTACGGGTTGATGTAACCCTTGTCGAAGCGCATGCCCTCGGTGAGCTCGAGCTCGGTGCCGAAGGTGTTGGACTCCTCAACGGTGACCACGCCCTCCTTGCCGACCTTGTCGATCGCCTCGGCGATGAGCTCGCCGATGGAGGCGTCAGCGGCCGAGATCGACGCGGTGGCAGCGATCTGCTCCTTGGACTCGACCTCCTTGGCCGACGACAGCAGCTCGGCGGTGATGGCCTCGACAGCCTTCTCGATGCCGCGCTTGAGCGAGATCGGGTCGGCGCCGGCAGCGACGTTGCGCAGGCCTTCGCGAACGAGCGCCTGAGCCAGAACGGTAGCGGTGGTGGTGCCGTCACCGGCGACGTCGTCGGTCTTCTTGGCGACCTCCTTCACCAGCTCCGCGCCGATCTTCTCGAACGGGTCGTCCAGCTCGATCTCCTTGGCGATCGAGACGCCGTCGTTCGTGATGGTGGGGGCGCCCCACTTCTTTTCGAGCACGACGTTGCGACCGCGCGGGCCGAGCGTCACCTTGACGGCGTCGGCGAGGATGTTCAGGCCGCGCTCGAGGCCGCGTCGAGCCTCTTCGTCGAAAGCGATGATCTTTGCCATGTGTGTGTTCGTCCCTCCCGGACGTCGGAATGTCTTTAGCACTCAACAGGAGTGAGTGCTAAGCCATTCTGGCACTCGCCCCTGGGGAGTGCAAGCCACGCCGGGCGCGCCGACACACATCGACACGTGGTTCGGTGGATGCCGTCGCGGTCGCGCCGCCGGCATCCACCGCTCGCTCAGAGCGGGCGCACGGCCTCCGCCTGTGGGCCCTTCTGGCCGGTGCCGAGGGTGAACTCCACCTGCTGGCCCTCTTCCAGCACGCGGAACCCGCTCATCTCGATGCTCGAGTAATGGACGAAGACGTCCTCGCCGTCGGCTTGGGTGATGAACCCGAAGCCCTTTTCGGCGTTGAACCATTTGACGGTGCCCTGTGCCATGCGGATCTCCTGTTGCTGGTGGAACGACGAAAGCGTATCCAGCAGGATTCACCCGTCCACCCTGATCAGCGGACTTTTGACGCAGGCGCATCGAAGTCTTCACACGCGCGAAACACGGCGCCCCAACAGGGGCGGACAACGGGCGTGAGCGGGCGCGCGCAGCCTACGGCGTGGGCGTGGACTCTCCGGCTGCGACGCGATCCAGGCCCAGCACGACCGCCAGCTGCCGCGAGTCCGGGGCGTCGACGGGCTGGTACACGTCGCTCTGCACCACCTCTGCACCGCCGATCACCTCGGCGAGGGCGAGCGCCGCCGGCTCGTCCGACGGGAGGGGGTAGTACACGGTCGTCGTGGGGAAATCCTCGGATCCGGCATCACCGGCGATCACGAGGTCCGCCGACCATCCCGCGGCGATGATGTCGTCTCGCGTACGGGCGGCAAGGCCCGTCTCTGGTGTGGCGTTGAGCACCAGCACGTCATAGGTCGTGTCGAGCTCGGGTGCCACCACCGTGGGCGCGGCCACCGTCGGCTCGGGTGCGGGAGACAGCGTCACTCGCCCGGTGAGAACGAGGGTGGCGAAGATTCCCGCGGCGACGAGCACCACCGTGGCGAGCGCAGCCCACAGCAGCACGACCCAGCCCCGCATGTGCGGATTCTCGGCCCGGTGCGCGCCGGTGCGGCCGCTGCCGGCCGGAAGCTGGTCGAAGCGATCCTTCGGGTAGGTCGTTCTGGCCACCCTGGAATGCTACCTGGCCACGCGCGGGCTCATCGCGACGCGGGCTCGCCGCGCCTGCTCGCGGGCATCGCGGATGCGGCGCAGACGCGACACCAGCATGGGGTCGTACTCCAGTGCCTCGGTGGTGTCGAGCAGCCGCCCCAGCAGCTGGTAGTACCGCGCCGGCGACAGACCCAGATGGGTGTGGATCGCCTCTTCTTTGCGCGGCCCGTGACGTGACCAGTTCGCCTCGAAGTCGAGAATCGCGCGGTCGCGAGGAGTCAGGGGCACCCCTCCACGCTAACGCGGCGGCGCGGCATCGCCCGCGCGCCACTCCAGCCACCCGCCGAGCGGGTCGGCCGCGGCGACCACCTCGCCGTCGAGAGCCACGGCGAAGCCGCCCGGCCACTCGGCGACGTCGATCGGGGCCGTCCATCCCTCGTGCAGGGCGGGGGCGTCGATGGTCACCCATCGCCCCGCGGCGCGGGCCGCGGCGATCGTCGCGTGACGCACCGGCCAGGGCATGAGCGCGAGCACGCCGGGAGTGGTGACGACGAGCGTGGCATCGGGCGGTGCAAGGGCGGCGACCTGCGCGATCTGCTCCGCCCCGTCTCCGGCGACCAGCAGGGGCGGGTCGGATGCCGCGATGCGCAGCGCCCGACGCACGCGCTCGGCGCGGCCGGTCTCCCCCGGCCACACCAGACCGGTGAGCCAGCGCTCGGTGTCGGGGTCGCGCGGGTCGAGGGGCTCCAGATCGATTCCGGCACGCCACACGATCTCGGGGAGCGCCAGCGGCGGCATCCGGTCACCCCGCAGTTCGCTCGTGAGCGTCACCGGTGATGGCCCGTCGGCGGGCTCGAGCACCACCTCGTCACCGTCGGCCCGCTGGTACCGGTAGCCGTACCGATCGGGGTACAGGCAGAGCCCCGCGCTGGCGCCCACCTCCAGCAGCGCGATCGGGCCGGGCACCAGGGCGAGGGCCGGCAGCAGCGCCGCGCACCGCAGCGGCTCATTGGTCTGCACGCTCCGCCGGTCGCACTCGGCGATCACGGCGTCGGCGTGGGCGCGGGTCCACGCGGCCCAGGTCGCGTACCCCGCTTCGGGCGCTCCGAGCATTCGCGTGACGGCGAAGACGAGCGGCGGCTGGCGCCGGGCAGGCGCGATGCGTGCGAGCAGCTGCTGCATGTCGGGGTCGCCGGCGACCCCGGCGGCCCACTCCCGGTACACCTCGGACCGGCCGGGCGCCTCGTCGCGCGCGAACCGCGCGTAGCGTTCGCGCGCCGTGGACGCGGCATCCGCAGTACTCGTCATCTCTTCATTCTGCGCGAGCGGAACACTCCCGCCCTGCGTCGGGTTGAATGAAGTGACGAAGGAGAGACATGACGTACGCGGTGAACAAGAGTGAAGACGAGTGGCGCGAGGAGCTGGGCCCGGAGCAGTACGCGGTGCTGCGGCAGGCGGGGACCGAACGCCCCTGGACAGGTGAGCTACTCGATGAGAGCCGGGCGGGGCTGTACGCCTGTGCGGCGTGCGGCGCGGAGCTGTTCCAGAGCGGAACCAAGTTCGACTCGCACTGCGGCTGGCCGAGCTTCTACGAGTCGGTGCGGCCCGAAGCGGTCGAGCTGATCGACGACTCGAGCCACGGGATGGTGCGCACCGAGGTGCGCTGCGCCAACTGCGGCTCGCACCTGGGGCACGTGTTCCCCGACGGATTCGGCACGCCCACCGGCGACCGCTACTGCATGAACTCGCTCGCGCTGCAGTTCACGCCGGAACAGCAGGCGTGACCGCACGCGACGCGATGCGGCGTCGCCGGTCGCTGTCGAAGGTGACCGACGACGCCCCCACGCACGACGAGCTGCTCGAGCTCGTCGGCGCGGCCGGTCGCGTCGCCGACCACTCCGAGCTGAAGCCCTGGCGGCTGATCGAGCTGCGCGGCGACGACCGGCTGACGCTGGGGCGCGCGATCAACAAGGCTCTCGGCGAGAAGGGCGCGTCGTCCAAGCCGTTGCGCGCTCCCCTGCTGATCGCGGTCGTCGCCAGCTATCGCAAGAGCGAGAAGGTGCCGCACTGGGAACAGCAGGTCGTGGCATCCGGCGTCGCCCACGCCCTCAGCCTGCTGCTCGACGAAGCCGGCTGGGGCGTCATCTGGCGCACCGGCCACTACACCCGCGCCAAGGCGGTCGCGAAGGCGCACGGTCTGAAGAAGAACGAGCGCCTGCTCGGATGGCTCTACGTCGGCGGGAGGCCGGAGCGCTCCCGCGAGGGGCGTGACAAGGTGATCGACGCCGAGAAGTTCGTCAGCCGGATGCCGGCACCCAAGAAGCCGATCACGTAGCGGCGTCAGCGCGCGCGGCGCCGGCGCCACGGCACCGCCGCGACGACGACCGAGGCGAGGGCGACGCCGATCATCGTCAGCGATGCAGCAAGGCTCGGGCCGGCGGGAGCGGGCCAGGCCGCGTCGAGCGCCAGGGAGGCGAACAGCTGCCCCACCACCGACGCGAGTCCGAGCAGCAGAACCCCGGTGTGCACCACGAGCGCCGCGCCGAGGAAGATGTACGCCACCCCGAGCGCGCCGCCGAGATACAGCCACGGGTCTGTGGGCAGCGCGGCGGGTGCCCCCGAGACGGCGATGCTCACGGCGGCAAGCACCGCCAGGCACAGGCTGCCGCCGATGAAGTTCACCAGCGTCGCCGTCAGCGGCGTCCCCACCCGCTGGCGCAGTCGTCCGTTCGTCGCTTGCTGCCAGGCGATGCCGACACCCGCGGCGAACGGGAGCAGCAGCATCCACAGCGGCACCTCGACGGTGCGCCCTGTCAGTGCGATCGCCACGGCGACAAGCGCCAACGCGCCCCCGAGCACGCGACCCGGGGTGACCGCGACGACGCCTGAGGGTCCGTAGCCGGCGCGATCGAGCACGAGGGCGCTCACCGTCTGGCCGGCGACGACCCCGACGGTGAAAAGCGAGACGCCGATGATCCCGACGGCCAGCCCCTGAGTGGCCACGGTGAGGGCGCCGGCCGCACCGCCGCACAGCATCCAGAACGGGATGCGACGCTCCCGCACCCCCGATGCCAGTCGCGCGAACCCGCGGCGGCCGGCCGGCAGCGCGGCAGAGATGACGGTGAGGATGAGCAGGCCCGATCCGAAGGAGATCAGGGCCGCGACGAGGCCGTCTTCCAGCCGCACGCCGAGCTGGCCGTTGATCCTGGCCTGCACGGCCGTCATCACGCCGATGAGCACCGCACCCGTCAACGCCACCCAGACAGGGAGGCGGGGGGCGTCGTCGTGCACCGAGGAAGTCTAGCGGCGGGCGCGGGCGCGCCCGGTGCGGGCAGCCTCAGACACACCACGGGCGCCGCTTCAAGCCCCGTGACCTGATGCCGCAGATGACTATCGTCGTCCCATGAGCTCACTGCGCGTACTCTTCCTCGGCGGCACCGGCACCATCAGCACCGCGTGCGTGCGCGCTGCCGTCGCCGCAGGCCATGACGTCTCCGTCCTCAACCGCGGCAACCGCGACCGCGACCTTCCCGGTGGGGTTCGCCGTATCACCGGCGACGTGCGTGACGCCGACGCGGTGCGCGCCGCGGTCGGCGGGGGCGTCGACGTCGTGGCGGACTTCCTCTCGTTCGTCCCCGAGCACGTCGAGACCGTGCTCTCGGCGATCGAGGGTCGCGTCGGGCAGTACATCTACATCAGCTCGGCATCCGCTTACGAGAAGCCCCCGCGCTACCTGCCGGTCACCGAGTCGACTCCGCTGCGCAACCCGTTCTGGCAGTACTCCCGCGACAAGATCGCCTGCGAGGACCTGCTGGTCGGCGCCCACCGCGACCGGGCACTTCCGGTGACGATCGTGCGGCCGTCGCACACCTACGACGAGACGATGATCCCGACGACAGGCGGATGGACCGACATCGCCCGCATGCGCGCCGGCAAGCCGGTCGTGATCCACGGCGACGGCACGAGCCTGTGGACGATCACCCACTCCGACGACTTCGCCGTGGCCTTCACGGGCTTGCTCGGCAACCCGGCCGCGATCGGCGACGCCTTCACCATCACCGGCACTCACGCCCCCACCTGGAACCAGATCTACGGCTGGCTGGCGGATGCCGCGGGGGTCTCCGAGCCGCGCTTTGTGCACGTAGCCAGCGACACGATCGCCGCGGCGCTGCCCGACGTCGGTCCCTCGCTCGTGGGCGACAAGGCGCACTCGATGATCTTCGACACCGCGAAGGTCACGCGCCTGGCGCCCGAGTTCCGCACGACGGTCACGTTCGACGAGGGCGCCCGCCGCATCCTGGCGTTCTACGACGCGCACCCCGACCGTCAGCGTGTCGACGAGAAGCTGGATGCCGCCTTCGACGCCCTGGTCGCCCACGCCGACGGTGTCGCCACGGCCGACTGAGGGCCGGGCAGGGCCGACATCGCTCGAGTGTCGCGAATGGTGGCGGCCCGCGGCTGGAACCCGCCTTTCGCGACACCGGAGCGGCCCCGCTACGCAGGGGCGTGCGCGCAGGGTCAGCTTGCCGCGGCTTGCCGCACCTGGGCGACGATGTCGGCCGGCGACCGGCGCCACGGGGGGGGCAGGCGTCGCCGCAGCCCATCGTGATCACGACGTCGGCCTGACGTCCGCGTCAGGCAGCGGGACCCGCGTCAGGCTCCGAAACCGGCGCTGCGCCCCGCCTGCGCGCGAGCGCCTGGGCCGACGGGTCAGGGGTGTAAGCGAGCTCGTGAATCGCGCGGGTCACCGCCTCCCACACCGCGAAACTCACCCGCGGATCGTGATTGATCACACGCGAGACTGTCGATCGCGACACGTGGGCTGCCGTGGCGACATCCTCGATCGTGGGTGCTTTCTCGACGCTCATCGATTGACCTCCAAGACGTGGCGTACCCCTTGTACGTCGAATCATGAGCAGGGGGATCGACATTTCGCGCGTCGGTGCCCTGCGGATGCTCACGGCGTTGCGTCGTTCTCCCCGCGGGCGAGTGCTGAGTATGCCGAGCTGAGTTCTCGCCAGCGGTCGAGCCAGCTTCCGGGCTCACCGCCCGCCACGAGCGCCTCCAGGTCTTCCGCGTGCGCCTGCCAACCCGCCCCGTGATCCGCGTACCCCGCGTCTGCACGACGGAGACCGCTTCGAGATGCACGTGGTCACCGCCGACGGGCAACACATCCGCGTGTTCGGGTCCCCACCGGAGGACACCTTCACCACCGTCGAGGTTCTGCTCGCGACCGAGGAGTGACGCCGCCCAGCGGGCTCAGACCAGCTCGCTCACCAGCTGCTCGATCCGCGTGCGGATCTCGTCGCGGATCGGACGCACCGACTCGATGCCCTGGCCGGCGGGGTCCTCGAGCTTCCAGTCCTCGTAGCGCTTGCCGGGAAAGATCGGGCAGGCATCCCCGCATCCCATCGTGATGACGACGTCGGATGCCTGCACCGCCTCAGTGGTGAGCACCTTGGGCTCTTCGGCGGTGATGTCGATGCCCACCTCCGCCATCGCCTCGACGGCGATCGGGTTGATCTGCTCGGCGGGCATGGACCCGGCGGAGCGCACCTCGATGCGGTCGCCGGCGATGTCACGGAGGAACCCGGCTGCCATCTGGGATCGGCCGGCGTTGTGGACGCAGACGAAAAGGACGGACGGCGTGGTGTGGGTGGTCATGGTGATTCCCGGTGAGAGAGAGCGGTCAGGTCAGGTGGTCGGCGACGATGATCACGGGGTCACCCGTTCGCCGGTCACCGGGTCGGTGCGGAACCAGGCGCGCGCCGCCCACAGCGAGACGTACACCAGCCCGACGAGCACGGGGACCTCGATCAGCGGGCCGACGACACCGGCGAGGGCCTGGCCGGAGGCGGCGCCGAACGTGCCGATGGCAACGGCGATGGCGAGCTCGAAGTTGTTGCCGGCCGCCGTGAACGCCAGGGTGGACGAGCGGGCGTAGGTGAGGCCCAGGGCCTTGCCGGTGAACAGCCCGGCGAACCACATGACCGCGAAATACACCAGCAATGGCAGCGCGATGCGGGCGACATCGCCGGGGTGGGCGATCACCTGCTCCCCCTGCAGGGCGAACAGCAGCACGATGGTGAACAGCAGTCCGTACAGGGCCCAAGGTCCCACACGCGGCAGGAAGGTGCATTCGTACCACTCCCGCCCCTTGCGGCGCTCGCCGATGAGGCGCGATGCGAATCCTGCGACGAGGGGGATGCCGAGGAAGATCAGCACGTTCAGGGCGATCTGCCCGACGGAGATCTCCAGCCCCTGCGTATCCAGCCCCAGCCAGCCGGGCAGGACCGTCAGGTAGAACCAGCCGAGCAGCGAGAACGCGACGACCTGGAACACCGAGTTGATGGCCACGAGCACGGCGGCCGCCTCGCGGTCGCCGCAGGCCAAGTCGTTCCAGATGACGACCATGGCGATGCACCGCGCGAGGCCGACGATGATGAGCCCCGTCCGGTACTCGGGGAGGTCCGGGAGGAACACCCAGGCGAGGGCGAACATCAGCGCGGGACCGGCGATCCAGTTGAGCACCAGCGACGAGACAAGCAGCTTCTTGTCGCCGGTGACGGCGGCGATCTTGTCGTAGCGGACCTTCGCGAGCACCGGGTACATCATCACCAGCAGCCCGACCGCGATCGGGATGGAGAGCCCGCCCACTTCGAGCGTGACCAGCAGATCCGAGACGGCGGGCACGAACTGACCGAGCAGCAGGCCGGCGACCATGGCCAGACCGATCCACAGCGGCAGCCACCGGTCGAGCTTCGACAGGCGACGCGTGGGCGACGGAGCGGTCGCGGAGGTGCTCGTCGCGGCGGTCATGCGGGTGGCACCTCGCGCGACGCGGCATCCTGATTCGACATGCGTCCATCGTGACAGTTCTCAAACCAGGCGCCGTCGACCAGGGACCGTCCCGCCGGCGTGGCGACGTACCCGTCGCCGTGACGGCGTATCCACCCGAGGTTCTCCAACCGCCACACGACCTGCGACGCCATGCGGGGCAGCCCGTCCTTCTGGCGCTCGGACATCGACGGCTGCGCCGCCGCCCACTCCACCGCGATCTCGTCGACGGTGATCGGTCCGCACGCGGCTACGATCTGCAGCACACGCCGGCGCACGCCGGTGAGATGCCGGCGGACGTGGGTCTGTTCTGACGGACGGGTCACGAGCAGCAGCCGCCGCCGGAGGTCTGATCGGTGGAGCAGACGCCGGTTGGAGGCAGCACCAGCTTCACCTGAGTGGCGGCGGCGGTGTCGCCCGCGAGCCACGCGACGACCGAGCGCACCTGCTCATATCCGGTGGCCAGCAGGAACGTCGGCGCACGGCCGTAGGACTTCATCCCGACGATGAAGAACCCTCTCTCGCTCGTCGCGGCACGGGGCGCCAGGTCCAGCAGTGTCACGGGTTACCTCCGGGCATCGACAACAGTCGATATAGTCCTAACCGACATATCGATGCTTGTCAATATTTGCTAGTGTCGATGCATGGCCACCGCCCTCGACGCATCAGAAGTCAGTGCTCCGTGCTGCACGGCCACCCTGTCGCGTGAGCCGATCTCGGCAGCCGAGGCAGAGCGCCTGGCGACCATGATGAAGGCCTTGGCCGACCCGGCTCGACTGCGGCTGCTGTCGATCGTCGCGGCATCCGAGGGTGGCGAAGCCTGCGTCTGCGACCTCATCGAGCCCCTCGGGCTCAGCCAGCCCACGGTGTCGCACCATCTGAAGGTCCTCACCGCGGCGGGCTTTCTCAGCCGCAGCAAGCGGGGCACGTGGGCATACTTCTCGCTTGTTCCCGGTTCGCTCGAGCGCGTGGCAGAGGTCTTTGCCGCGGGCGGTCGAGCTGGCGGCGGCAGCCGTCCACCGCACGGTTGAGGGGCATTCAAGCACCCCGGCCGGATGGAGGGCTGCGCTACGTTCGTGACCATGACAGAGCGCGGGGCGGCACGGCTGATCACGGCGGGCGTGATCGCAGCCTCACTGGGATTCGTCGTCGCTCTGGTTTTCGTATTCCAGCCATGGCGCGCATGCGATAACGAGGACGTCGCCATCGCCTGCACTGCGCTCCCCCAAGACACGGCCATGACGATCGCGGGGATCGTCGTCTTGGTCGCGGGCATCGTCGCCATCTTCTGTGGAGCGCTCGAGCACAGGGTGGCCACGAAGTAGCGCGACTTGTCCGTGGGCCGATGTCTGCCGTGGCCTATGGAGAATCAGCCGCTCCGGTTGTGGCGCTTTCTCCGCACAGCGATGACTACGCCGATGATCGCCGGAAGCACGAGCAGAGGCCAGATCAGCTCGATGTTGATCACCACGAGGAACATCACGCATACACCGACAATCACGCATTTGACCTTGACCGGGTAGGGCAGCCACACCCAGCAATCCTTGATGTCGCGTCCTACCCTGGCGCCCAACCTACGAAGCACTCCCACCCTCTGCCTTCCGCCGGCTGCTGCTCTCGCTGTCTCTCTCGAACGTATAGGGCAATACGCGGCCACCTTGCGGAGCTGCGACGCATTGCCGGCCTCACCGCGCCGGTAACTGCGGCAGTTGATCAGTCTGGGCGCTGACGTGAACGCGGTGGACGACGCGAACCGGCTTGTTTTCACCGAGGTCATACAGATGAAGCTCGCCGACGCGGATCTTCAACCCGTATACGACTTGTGGTTGAACAGCCGCATCTCGACTTCACGACCAAGTCTGTCGATGGCCTGTCACCGCTGCGTGCAGCGAGCAGCGGCCGTTTCGGGCATCGATTCTGCAAAGGATGAGGGCATATCTCGCAGAGCACTCCCAAAGCACCTGAAGAACTCCGGCGCTTGCATCTCAGCTCTGCCAACAGCCCGGAGGTGGAGTGTGGTGCCGGCTACAGGACTTGAACCTGCAACCCCCGTATTACAAGTACGGTGCGCTACCAATTGCGCCAAGCCGGCTGGTGCCCTTCTCCGCGAGGAGCGATGGGCCACACAAGTCTAGAGCGTCACGACGCGGCATCCTCGCGCCGACGACGTGCCGCTGCCGGCCTACGGGGTGGGCGTCGGGGTGGGCGCCGGCGCGGGAGACGGCGAGCCCTGGTAGTACGCGTCACTCGCGAGCGTCATGACGAACTGGGCGAATTCCGCCGGGTCGTCGAGTGCGCCGACGTACGGCTCGCCGTTGACGAGCACGGTGGGCGTGCCGGTGAGGGCGAGGTTGTCGGTGCCCGGAATGCGCTTCAGCGCACCATCGGTGGCTTCGCGCACCCACGAGGCGAAGCGCCCCTCTTCGATGCACGCGCGCACGTCCTTCGGCGCGTCCACGCCCGATGCCTGAGCCAGGTCGGCAAGCTCCTCATCGGACATGCCGGCGTCGTCCACGCCCGGCTGCTTGGAGAGCAGCTCGTTGGTGTAGGAGAAGAAGGCCTCTTGCGAGTGCGTCGCCACGCACGCCGCTGCACTGGCGGCGCGGAGGGAGTACTTGGTGCCGTTGGACTTCGCGCTCAGCATCGCCACCGGATGGTACGTGAGGCTCGCAGAGCCGTCTTCGACCCACGCGGCCAGCTGCGCCATGTTGGCCATCTGGAAGGTGCGCGACCCCTCGGACAGGTAGTCGACGTAGACCCGGATGTCGACGGCGGCGTCGCCCTCGGCCGGGGCGGTCGCTCCGGGGGTGGCTGCCGGGGCGGCGGGCTCGGCCGGCTGCGCCGTGGCCTCTGCGGCCGCGGCATCGGTGTCCTGCACCTGCGCCGTGCCGATCGCTCCCGCCACCGACGAGATCGCGAATCCATTGTCGGTGACGTTCTCGGGCGCCGCCTGCGGCTTCGACGCGTCGGACGAGAAGGCCCACACGAGGGAGACGGAGATGACGGCGATCAGCGCGAGGCCCACCGCGGCCATCAGCGATCGCTGCACGATCCTCATGCGCGCCTGCCGCGCCCGCACCTGCTGCGCCTTTTCGCGCACCGCTTCGCGGGCGTCGCGCCGGGCGGGGGCGTTCGAGGATTCGTCGCTGGACATGGAGACCTTCTAAAAGAATGCGGCCGGGTGTCCGGCTGATGCCGCTCGGGGTGCGCGGCTGGTCCGATGCTAGTCAGAGTGCCTGGGAAAAACCCAGACGTGGCATACTGAACGCACGCCCGATGACGGGCGCGCGGGCATCCCCCCGCTCATTCACTACGGATCGTCCGGCACGTACCTGCCGGTGAAGGAGAAGAGACCATGGCGTCCGTCACATTCGACAACGCAACGCGTCTGTACCCCGGGGGCACGCGCCCCGCTGTGGACAAGCTCAACCTCGAGGTCGCCGACGGTGAGTTCCTCGTTCTCGTCGGCCCGTCGGGCTGTGGCAAGTCCACGTCGCTGCGCATGCTGGCCGGCCTCGAAGAGGTCAACTCCGGCCGCATCCTCATCGGCGACCGCGACGTCACCGACGTGCCGCCGAAGGACCGCGACATCGCGATGGTGTTCCAGAACTACGCGCTGTACCCGCACATGACGGTCGCCGAGAACATGGGCTTCGCCCTGAAGATCGCCGGCGTCGGCAAGGAAGAGCGCGCCGCCCGCGTGCTCGAGGCCGCCAAGCTGCTCGACCTCGAGGAGTACCTGACCCGCAAGCCGAAGGCACTCTCGGGTGGTCAGCGTCAGCGTGTCGCCATGGGCCGCGCCATCGTGCGTCAGCCCCAGGTGTTCCTCATGGACGAGCCGCTGTCGAACCTCGACGCCAAGCTCCGCGTGCAGACCCGCACCCAGATCGCGTCGCTCCAGCGCCGCCTGGGCGTCACCACCGTCTACGTGACCCACGACCAGACCGAGGCCCTCACCATGGGTGACCGCATCGCGGTGCTCAAGGACGGTCTGCTGCAGCAGGTCGGCACCCCGCGCGACCTGTACGAGAAGCCGAACAACGTGTTCGTCGCCGGCTTCATCGGCTCGCCCGCGATGAACCTGTTCGCCGCCGACCTCGCCGAGGGTGGCGTGCGCTTCGGTGACGAGGTCGTGCCGCTCGACCGCGACACCGTCGGCCGCGCCAACGGCAGCCAGGTGACCGTCGGTGTCCGCCCCGAGGACATCGTCGTCGGCCCCGCCGACGGCCGTGGCCTCTCGGTCATGGTGGACCTCGTCGAGGAGCTCGGCGCCGACGGATACCTCTACGGCCACACCGAGATCAACGGCAAGCGCGCCGACCTGGTCGCGCGCGTCGACGGTCGCAACCACCCGAACGCGGGCGAGACGGTCACCCTGGCCGCGAGCGCCGGCCACGTGCACGCGTTCGACATCGAGTCCGGCGAGCGTCTGAACGACAAGCCGGTCGTCTCGGCCTGATCCGACAGCAACCGCGCGGCGCGGGTAGCCTTGGGGCTACCCGCGCCGTGTCGTTTCCGCCAGGAGTTCCCGTGTCTTCAGCCCTCAGCATCACCGCGAGTTCGGTCGACCCCGGCCTCTTGACACTCCCCTGGTCCACTTCTCTCGCAGAGTGGCCCACACACCACATCGTGTTCCTCCCGAAGGGCCTGTCGCGCCACCTGGTGCGATTCGCGAACCTCTCCAACCGCGTGGTCGCCATCAAGGAGACCACCGAGCAGATGGCCCGGCGTGAGTACGAGATGCTCGGCAACCTCGCCCGTCTCGACGTGCCCTGCGTCAGCCGGGTGGCTGTCATCGCCGGCCGCACCGACGACGACGGCGACCCGCTGCCGGCCGCGCTCGTCACGGCGCACCTCAAGTTCTCCCTCCCCTACCGGGCCCTGTTCACCCAGGTGCTGCGGCCTGACACGGCATCCCGCCTCGTCGACGCCCTCGCGGTGCTGCTCGTGCGTCTGCACAACGTCGGGTTCTTCTGGGGCGACGTGTCGCTGTCGAACACCCTGTTCCGGCGCGATGCCGGCGCGTTCGCCGCCTACCTCGTCGACGCCGAGACCGGCGAGCTGCACGAGTCGGGCCTGACCCGCGGCCAGCGCGAGCACGACCTCGACGTCGCGCGCACGAACATCGCCGGCGAGATCATGGACCTCGAAGCCGGCGGCCGGCTCGAGGGCGGGGTGGATGCCGTCGCCATCGCCGACGGCATCGTCTCGTCCTACCACTCGCTGTGGGGCGCGCTGACGGACCGCGAGACGTTCTCCGCCAACGAGTCGTGGCGCATCACCGAACGCGTCAAGCGCCTCAACGACCTCGGCTTCGACATCGGCGAGATGTCGATCGAGTCCACCTCCGACGGCACCCGCGTGTCGATCCAGCCGAAGGTCGTGGATGCCGGGCACCATCAGCGACGCCTCTTGCGGCTGACGGGACTCGACGTCGAAGAGAACCAGGCGCGCCGGCTGCTCAACGACCTCGACGAGTTCGCCGCCCGAGTCTCACGGCTGGGGTCGGACGAAGACATGGTCGCCCACGAATGGCTCACGCGCGTCTTCGAGCCGGTCGTGAAGGCCATCCCCTGGGACCTGCGCGCGAAGCTCGAGCCGGCAGAGGTCTTCCACCAGGTGCTCGAGCACCGCTGGTACATGTCGCAGGCGCGCGGACGCTCGGTGCCGCTGGCCGAGACGCTCACGAGCTACATCGAGAACGTGCTGCGCCACCGCCGCGACGAGGCGACGGTCGTCGGCCCACAGACCGAGACCCTGTCACTTGCGATGATGGCGCAGACCGAGGCGATCCCCGCCACCACCGAAGAAGAAGACGCCATCGACTGGCGCGACCTGGTCTGAGACCCCGGGTCAGTACCCGACGGTGAAGCGCTCGCGCACGTGTCGCGGGTTCTCGATCTCATCGAGCACCGCGACCGCGAGGTCGGGGCCCGAGATGTACGACTCACCCGCCTCGTCGCTCACGAGCACGTCGCCGCCCTTGCGGTAGTTGCCGGTGCGCTCGCCCGGGTTGAACGCACCGAAGCCGGCCGCCGGATGCACGAAGAACCAGTCGCGCGCGGCATCCGTCGCCTGAAGGTCCTCGAGGATGCCGATGGCCTCGAACGCCTCGGACTTGAACTCCTCGGGGAAGTCGGTGTCGATGAGCCGCGGGCCGTCCGGGGCGACGAGACTGCCGCCGGCGCCGCCGATGACACCCACGCGCACATCCTCGGGGAGGGCGGCGATCAGTTCGCCGACGGCGTCACGCATCTTGCCTTCCATGTCGCCGCGCGGCGAGGTCGCCACCACGACGACCTCGACGCCTTCGAGCTGGCCGACGAGGGTGGGCACATCGAGGATCGTGCCGACGAGGTACATGGCCCCCTCGATCCGGTCGCCGGGGAGGGTGCGGGCGACCGAGATCACGGTGTGACCGCGCTCGAGCGCTTCGGTGACGATGTTGCGGCCGGCGAAGCCGGTTCCGCCGATGACGGCGATGCGGGTCATGGTGTTCCTTCCGTCAGGCGTTCTTCGGTAGCAAGGCGCGCGGTGGCGAGCGCGTTCCCGTCGCTCCGGCAATCATGCCAGGACCGGCGGCACGACGCGTCGGACTGCCGGAAGGACGCCCTCGGCGACAGTGTCGACGCGAAGATCCCGGCGTGCGCGCAGCATCGGCGCGCGCCTGACCGCCGGGATCTCCGCCGTGCTTCTGAGACGTCAGTCCTCGAGCCCGTCCGTCACGTCGGCGTTCTCGGGCTGCAGCTCGAGGCCGGCGCCGCGCGCGACACCGACCAACAGCGTCGCGAAGTCGCGTTCGGTGTTGCCTTCGCCGACCTGCTGCGCGACGATCTGGCGCGTCGCGGAAGCCACTGGCATGGGGGCCCCCAGGCGGTAGGCGGCATCCAGGCCCAGGTCGAAGTCCTTTTGGAGCAGCGGCATGGTGAAGGTGGGGGTGAAGTCGAGGTTCACGAACGCGGGCGTCTTGTAGCCGGTGAAGATCGACCCCATGACCGACTCGTTGAGGAAAGTCAGGAAGGCGGCACGGGAAACACCGCCCTTCTCGGCGAGCACCGTGATCTCCGCAAGAGACTGGGTCACGACGCCGAGGAACACGTTGTGCGCAATCTTCACCAGCCGCGCGACCTCGCCCTCGCCGACGTAGGTCACGCCGCGTCCGAACTCCTGCAGGACCGGTTCGATCTCGTCGAACACCGCACGCGGACCGGATACCGCCACCGTCAGTTTGCCTGCCGCGATCACGGCGGGGTTTCCCGAGACGGGCGTCGCGAGGAACGCGGTGCCGCGCTCGCTCGCGGCGGAGCGCACCTTCTCGCTCGTCGCCATCGAAACCGTCGAGACATCCGCCAGGATACGAGGACCGGACGCACCCGCCAGCAGCCCGTCGGCGCCGAGCAGCACCGCCTCCAGATCTTTGTCTGCGGAAACCATGCTGAACACGATGTCGCGATCCGTGAGGTCCGCGGGCCGGGCCACGTGGGTCGCTCCGGCGTCCACGAGCGGCTGCACCTTCGCGGCGGTGCGGTTGTAGACGGCGACGTCGTACCCGGCATGCAGCAGACGCTGGATCAGCTGCGTGCCCATGCGGCCCGCCCCGATCCAGCCGATGGTGGGCAGGTTGTCGGTCATGGTGTACTTCCTTCTTTCTGTGGGGGGTCTGCAACGACGGCGGTGTCGGTGTCGGTGTCGGTGTCGAGGTCCTTGCGAACAGCGCCGCCGAAGTAGAGGTCGGCGATCTCCGGGTTATCCAGCACCTGGTCGGCGGGGGCGGTCATCAGCACGCGCCCGCTCTCCATCACGATGCCGGTGTCGGCCATGCGCAGGCCGAACCGCACGTTCTGCTCGACCATGAGCACGGCTTTGCCCTCCTGGAGCATGATCGCGACGGCTTCGTCGATGACACCGAGCGACTTCGGGTCGAGTCCCAGCGACGGCTCGTCGAGCAGCACGAGGCCGGGATCGAGCATGAGGGATCGCGCGAACTCGACCATGCGGCGCTGCCCGCCCGACAGGTTGCCGCACTTGATGCCCGTGCGGTCTTTCACGAGCGGGAACAGATCGAGCACCCGTTCGTAGCGCTCCTTCACGAGGGCGCGCTGCCGACGGATGACGTATGCGCCCATCAGGATGTTGTCTCGCACCGTCAGGTTGGAGAACAGGCCGTTGGTCTGCGGCACCTGGGTGACACCGCGCGCGAGCACTTCGTGGGGCGGGAGTCCGGTGATGTCCTCGCCGTCGAGGTGAACGGTCCCGGCCGAGGGTGCCAGCAGACCGCTCACCACTCGCAGGACGGTGGATTTGCCCGCACCGTTGGGTCCGACGATGCAGCCGAGCTCCCCGCCGGCGACCTCGAGGGTGACACCCTGGAGCACGTTGCCTCCGCCATAGCCGGCGACGACTCCTTCGAGACGGATCATCGCCGCACCCCCCGTACGACCGCCACGCCGCCGGTCTTGGACTGCTGGTCGAGCAGATAATCGTCGCCGAGGTAGGCGTCGAGGACGACGGGATCCTTCTGGATCATGTCAGGCGGCCCCTCCGCGATCACCTTGCCCTTCGCCAGCACACGGATGGGATCGCACAGGTCGAGCACGAACGGCATGTTGTGCTCGACGAGCAGGAACGTGGTGCCCTGCGCGTTCAGCTCACGAATGAGATCGCCCATCCGCGCGATGAGCGTCGGATTGATGCCGCCCGCGGGCTCGTCGAGCATGATCAGCTTCGGGTCGAGCATGAGCACCTGCGCGAGCTCGACGAGCTTCTGCTGGCCGTAGCTGAGGGAGGAAGCGGGGGCGTCGCGGTAGGCCGACATCCCGACGAAGGACAGCAGCTCCTCGGCTTTGGCCGCCTCGGTCCCGCTCACCGCGCCCAGGCCGAGCTGGCGGAACGAGAAGTCGCGCAGCGGTGCCACGAGGTTCTCGAGGACCGTCATCTCGCGGAACAGGCGCGTGATCTGGAACGTGCGTCCGATGCCGCGGTGGGCTCGCGACCACGGGTTGCGCCCGAGTGCCTCGCCGTCGAACAGCACCTGTCCCTCGTCGGCGGTCATGGTGCCGGAGATGAGGTTGAACACGGTGGTCTTGCCGGAGCCGTTGGGGCCGATCAGCGCCGTGATCGATCCTTCAGGCACCGTGAACGTGCAGTCGTCGACGGCGTGATTACCGCCGAAGCTCTTGTGGAGCCCGCGAACCTCCAGGAGGGGCCGGGCCGCAGCCTTCGGCTCGGTGCGTTCGACCACGACTGCAGGGCGCGGTTCAAGCCGCGCTCCCGACAGTCCGACCGACCCCCGTGTGCGCGCCTTCACCAGCACCGAACGGATGCCGGGGATGATGCCTTGCGGAAGGAGCACGACGAGGAGGACGAGGAGCCCGCCGAACAGCACGAGACGGGCGTTGCCGCCACCGAACGAGTTGTTCGCGAGGGCGTTGAGCGGCTCGATGAGGAACGCGCCGAGGACGGGTCCGAAGAGCGTTCCCCGACCACCGAGGATCACCGCGAGCACCATCTGCACCGAGATGATGATGGAGAACATGCCCACCGGGTCCACGAACGACAGGTAATACCCGTATACCGCGCCCGCCATGCCGACGAACACTGCGCTGAGGCCGAATGCGAGCACCTTGTAGATCGGAGCGTTGATGCCGATCGTGCCGGCCTTGCCCTCGTCCTCCCGGATGGCGATGAGCCCCGTACCGAATTTGGTGCGCCGGATGGCCCACGACATGAGCAGCGACAGGGCGAGCAGCACGACGAGCGCGAGGTGGAACGGCCAGTTGCGCCACTCCCGCGGCCAGTCCGGCAGGGGCAGGGTGATGCCGGCGCTGCCGTTGGTGACCTCGGTCCACTCGATCGCGACGAATTGCACGAGGAAGAGGAAGGCGATCGTGATGATCACGAAGGACGGACCGCGTGAGCGGTACGTCACGAGGGCAAGGAGCATCGCGATGAGCGCGGCGCCGATGCCGGACAGCGGCATCCAGACGAACGGGCTCACCTCAGGTGCGACACGGGTCATCACCGCCGCGATGTAGGCGCCGATGCCGAGGAATGCGCCCTGGCTGAGGGAGAGGTAGCCGGCGTAGCCCGTGATGATGTTGAGTCCGACGGCGCCGATTGCGAGGACGAGGGCGAGGATGACGGTGTTCTGGGCCGAGGCGGACGGCGATAGCGGGAACAGCAGCAGCACGACCGCGGCGACGACGAGGAGGACGCGCGAGCCGATCTTCCACAGCCGCTCGTCGAGCAGTCGGTCGCGCAGCGAAGGGGTGGTCCTGGGCGCGCTCATGCGACGGCGTCCTCTCGGAGTCGGGTGCCGAGGAGTCCCTGCGGTCTCACCAGCAGCACGAGGAAGATGATGATGAAGGGCACCGCGACCGGCCATGCGGCACCGATGTAAGCGGTGGCCAGCAGCTCCGTCACTCCGATCACGAGCGCCCCCACGACGGCGCCTGGGAGGCTGCCGAGGCCTCCGAGGACGACGATGGCGAGCAGACGCGCGATCCACTGGTAGTGGGAGCCGGGCAGGAACGGGTAGATCGTGCTGATCATCGCTCCGCTCGCCGCGAGGGTCGATATCCCGATCGCGAAGGTGGCGGCCGCGACGGTCACGACGCTGACTCCCACCAGGAGCGCGCCGTTCTCATTCACCGAGGCCGCGCGAATCGCCCGCCCGAGCCACGTGCGGTTGAGTACCAGCGCGAGGACACCCAGCACGACCACGGCGACCGCAGCAGCGATGAGAAGGGCTGTCGGCGCGTAGAACGGACCCATGACCAGCGAGGCGTCGGTATACGGCGTGCGCACCGAGTGCGATGTGTTGCCCCAGACGAACCCCATGATCCCCTCGAGCACAAGCGCGATCCCGAAGGTCGCAAGCACCGTCATGCTGACGTGCTGACCGCGGACGCGTTTGATTACCGTCACGTACAGCAGCCAGCCGACACCGAACATCACGATGGCGAGCAGCGGGATGGCCACGAGCGGATCCCAGCCCCACGCGCTCCACAGCGTGTAGGTCAGGAACCCCGCGAAGATGGCGAGAGCGCCATGCGCGAGGTTGATGACGCGCATCACACCGAAGATCAGCGTGAGTCCGGATGCCATCAGGGCGTATACCGCGCCGATGAGCAGCCCCAGGATGAGTGTCTGCAGGAGGGGGATCATGGGTGCACTGGTGTCCGGCGGTCAGAACGCCGGGCTCTTCCAGCGGAGGATGGTGTCGGTCGTGGAGGCGTCCTCCGGCAGCACGACCTGGGAGACGCCGTCCTGCCACTGCCCCACGAGGAAGTCGCCCTTCGGGCTTCCGTCGGCGTTCCAGCTGAGCGTGCCAAGGATCGTCGGGACCTCGTTGGCGCGGATCCAGTCGGCCAGTGCGCGCTGGTCTTCCAGCGAGCCGACCGCTTCGACGGCGGCGGCGAGCACGGTGGCAGCGGCGAACCCGTCAGCGGCGTCCTCGGGGGGCTCTCCCCCGAACATCTCCTCGTACTTGGCGACGAACTCGGTGTTGCCGGGTGTGTCGGCTGCCACGTGGTAGCTCGAGGAGAAGAAGACGCCCTCGGCGTTCTCGGCGCCGACGCCTTCCGCGTACTGCTGGCCGTAGGTCGGCGACGATGACTGATACAGGATCTCGGGGCTGAAGCCGGCCCGCAGCAGGGAGCGGACGAAGTTCACGCCATCCTCGTATTGCGCCCCCTGCACGATGATGTCGGCGTCGGCCTCCTTGATCGTGTTGACGATCGAGTCGAAATTCTTCGTCGTGGCGGGGTAGACGTCCTTGTAGACCGTCTCGATGCCCGCGGCCGAGAGGATCGCCTCGGCACCCTCGACGACAGGCCCGGCGAAGGGGTCGTCGAGCGAGGGATACGCGGCGGTCTTCGGTCGCTGGTCTTCGGGGAGAGCGGCCACCCACTCGGCGAAAACCTTCGCCTGGTCGGTCGCGACGGCCTGCTGAGAGAAGAAGATGAACTCGAACCCACGGTTGTACATGTCGGGTGAGCCGCAGGAGGGACAGACGAAGACCATCTCGGCACGCTCCGCGACGGACGATGCGGGGATATTCAGGAGCGAGGACTGGCTGCCGAGCAGCAGATCGACGTTGTCCTGATCGATGAGCGTGTTGTAGTTGGTGACGACGGTGTTCTGGTTGGTGGCGTCGTCTTTGACGATGATCTCGACGTCGCGGTCGAGCAGGCCACCCGCCTCGTTCTGGAGTTCAACCCAGACCTCGTAGCCTTGCCGCGTGTCGAGGCCGCCCTGGCTGAACTCGCCGGTCAGAGGCAGGGAAGCGCCGATCCGGATCGGACCGGCGTCGGTATCACCGGGCGCGTCGGCCGCGCACGCGGAGAGGACGAGGGTGGCCGCTGCGATGCCGGCGGCTGCCCCCAGGATTCGAGTGATGGCGGACCTCTGCATGGAACTAACCTCTCTGTTAGCTACCTCTGGCGCGCGAAGGGTCGGGCGCCGTCGCACCGATTCTGCAATCGATTGCACTGAACCTAGGACACAATTGCATCCAATGTCAACCGTGTTCGCCGTCCCGGTCTCAGACGACGACTCGACGTCACCCGCGCGGGGCAGGTCCGGTCGACTGCCGAACGATGAGCGAGACCGGCAGGGTGATCGTCACGCGCTCCTGCCCGATCGCTTCCGGCCCCTCGATCGCCGCCAGCAGACGGCGCGCTGCTTCGATTCCGATATCACGCAACGGGACGCGCACCGTGGTCAGCGACGGGGAGAAGTCTCCCGCGAACGGCATGTCGTTGAACCCCACGACGCTGACGTCGCGCGGGCAGTCGAGGCCGTGCGCACGCATCGAGCGAAGGACCCCAAGTGCTACGAGATCGTTGCCGGCGACGATCGCGGACGGCCGCGGCCCGGGGCGGGCGATCAGCTCGTCCATCGCCTTCTCCCCCGCGTCTGCTGTGAGGGCGACGTTGGAGATGACCTCCCCAGCCACACGCGTCTGCGCGGTCGATTGCGCGAAGGCGAGAGCGCGGGCGCGGGTGGTGGAGAAGTCGTCCGGTCCAGCCAGGTGCGTGATGCGGCGGTGCCCGAGCCCGACCAGATGGTGCACGGCAGCCGCGATTCCGGCCGCGTTGTCCGCCATCACAACGGGATATCCCGCCTGCGCATCGCGGTTGGCCATCACGATGCGGACGCCGCGCTCCCTCGCGTCGGCGAGGAAGTCCTGCGGCGCGAGGCGACCGGTCGCGAGGATGAGTCCGTCGACGCGTCGCTGCATGAGGGAATCGAAGGCGGCCGACTCGGCATGGTCGAAGCCGTCGGTGTTGGTGATGAGCGCGCTGTAGCCCTGGGGTTGCAGGAAGTGCTCGATTCCCCGCACGAGCGGGGGGAAGATCGGGTTCATGAGATCGGGGATGATGATGCCGATCGTCCGGGTGGATGCCGTGCGCAGACTCCGCGCCACGACATCGGGCCGATAGCCGAGTTCGCGCGCGGCGCGGCGGACGCGGGTGAGGGTCGCGGCGTTCACCTGGTGCTGCGTGCGCTCGTTCAGCGCCCGTGACGCGGTGCCCTTGTGCACTCCGGCGTGCTCTGCCACATCATCGAGGGTGACCCGTTTCGCCATGAGCCGACCTTAGCCAATCCACATCCTTCACTCGGTTTCGCGGGGTATGTACCGTACCCGCAGCAGCGAAGCGGCAAGCGTGAAGATGAGCGCGACGGCGAAGGCGACGGCGAAGAGGGCGGCATAGTCGCTCCGGGCGACCGCCCACACCCCCAATGCCGAGCCGAGGACTCCGCCGCCGAACAGCGCCACAGCGAACAGCGCCATCCCGAGCGGCCGCGCACCCATGACCACGTCGGTCGCCCAGGTCTGCAGCTGGGTATGCGCACACGACCACGCGAACCCGAGGAGGACGACGGCGACGATCGCTGTGCCGACCCCGCGCGTTGCCCACAGCACGGCGAACGCGGCGACAGCCGCCAACCCGCCGACGGCCAGCAGCGCCCATGCGGGGAGCTGCCGCACGAGGCGCCGCACGACGAAGCTCCAGCCCACCACCGCGATGCCGAAGGCTGCGAGAGCGAAGCCGGCGATGCTCACCGGCACGCCGTCCGCCTCGAGGGCGACCGGAATGAAGTTGATGACGCCCACCAGGACCGTTCCCTCGACGACCGCGAGGACGAGGACCACAGGAACCCAGGGATTACGTGCCAGACGTGGGAACGATGACCAGAACGCCACGGGTACTCCGCGGCCGCCTCTGCCCGCCAGGGCGAAGACGACGCACACCACGACGGCGACAAGGGCGCTGGAGAAGAAGGCGACCCGCCACGTCCACCACTCGGCGAGCGCCGCGGACAGCGCAGAGCCCACGGTCATCCCGAGCGAGAGCGCCGTGGCGAGGTTGACCGCCGCCACCGCACGCCGGTGGAGCTGCATCGTGTCGCCGATGTGCACGAGGATCGTCGGGACGATCGCCGCGAGGGCAGCCCCACTCAGGGCGCGGGCGACGGTGAGGGACGCCGCGTCCCAAGCGAGCCCCGACAAGAGCGCGCCCGCGCTCGCGATGCCGGCCGCGATCGAGAGCGTCGGCAACTGCCCCAGCCTCCCCGAGACGGCTGCCCACGGCACCTGGGTCGCGGCGTACGTCAGCACGTAGACCGTGACCGCCTGGGCGATCTCCGGGGGATCGGCGTGCAGATCGCGCGCGGCCGCGGTGATCATCGGCGCGAGAAGCGCACGGTCATAGAACGCGAGGAAGGCTGCAGCCATCAGTGCGACCGTGACCACACGCGCCCCACGCTCAGTCATGGGATCGCGGGGTTCGAGGTACGGCCCTCACGCCATCGAGCGCCTCGATACAATCGATTGCCGCTCGATGACGAGCGCCCCTCGAACGAGACGGAGCCCAGTGTCCGTACAAGCCCGGACGGTGCGTGTGGGCACCTTCACTCCCTCTGTCGTGCTCGACGTCGCCCGGCAGATCGGTCGCGTTGCCGATCTCGGCATCGACGCGGAGGAGCATCTGATGACGTCGTCGCCGGCGCAGTTCGCGGCGCTCGAGGAGGGCTCTATCGATCTCGCCGTCACGAGCCCCGACAACGTGCTGCTCTACGCGGGGTTCGACGATAACCCGCGCGGACGCCGTCTGCCCCTGACGATCACGGCGGCACTCGACCGGGGCCTCGGCCTGTCGCTGTGGACGCGTCCGGGCATCCGCCTCTCGGAAGCGCGAGTTTTCGGGGTGGATGTTCCGGTCTCCGGATTCGCCATCGCAGGCCGGGCCCTCCTGGAGCGTCTCGGCGTGGATCCCGATGCCCTCGAGACGGTGTCGCTCGGATCCACCCCGCGGCGCCGGGCGGCACTGGGCGCCGGCGACTGCGATGTGACAATCCTCGGATCGGGGAACGAACTGCGGGCGGAGGAGGACGGATGTCACCGGGTGGCATCCGTCGACGAACTCGGTGAGTACCTCGGGGCGGTGGCATGCCGCCTCACGAACGCGCCGACCGAGAGCGCCCGAGCTGCGGATGTCGCGGCGAGCGCGCTCGTGGACACCGGCGCAGAAATCGCCGCCGGCCACCACCATGCCCTGGCGGTCTCGGCAGCCGAACGCCTGCTGGGATTGTCTCCCAGTTCTGCTCGCCGTCACCTCGACGTGCTCTGTTCACCGAAGACCGGCGTGGTGCCCGACGGTCGGCTTGAGCGGAAGGCGCTGCTCACACTCGCCCGCCTGCGACGAGGGGTCCAGCCAGAGAAACCGCTGGCCGCCGCGGTGGACCTGCTGCTCGCGACAGCCTCCGGGCGGGCCGCCTGAAGCGGCGGCTGCGCGCGGCCCATCAGTCGGCGGGGGGCCACACGGGCACGGTGGCCCGTCCGGATCGGAAGCGGACGTTCTTCGAGCGGACGAACTCGCGCAGCGTCTCGGCCGCGTTCTCTCGGCCGAACCCGCTACCCTTCACGCCGCCGAAGGGCGACCCGAGGAAAGCGCGGCGCATGTAGTTGTTGACGAACACCATCCCGGCCTCCAACCGCTGGGCCATCCGCCATGCCCGCTGCTCGTCCCGGGAGCAGATGGCGGCGGTCAGCCCGTACTCCGTGCCGTTCGCTATCCGGATGGCCTCCTCCTCGTCGCAGAACCGCATGATGCCTGCGATCGGTCCGAACACCTCCTCCTGGCCGAACGTGGAGGAGGGGGTGACGTCCACGAGCACCGTGGGTGCCACCCAGTAGCCACCGGCGAGCGCCGGGTCGTCGGGCAGGGTGCCCTGCGCGACGATGCGGGCGCCTTCAGTGAGCGCAGTGTCGAGGTAGGCCAGGACGCGATCGCGTTGCCTGGCGTCGACCATGGGCCCGATGTCAGTGGCGGCGTCGAGCCCGTCGCCGACCACGAGCGCCGCCGCCTTGCGGCTGAAGGCGTCGACGAAGTCGTCGTAGACGGCGTCGTGCACGAGGATGCGTGCCGTCGACGTGCAGGCTTCACCCTGGTTGTAGAACATGCCCTCGATGGCGACGTCGACGGACTGCGCGATGTCGGCATCCTCGAGGACGATGAGGGCGTTCTTGCCGCCGAGCTCCATCGTCGCGAACGTCAGATGGGCCGCCGCGGACTGCAGGACACGCCGCCCCGTCGCCGTGGCGCCGGTGAACGTAATGCGGTGCACCCCCTTGTGGCCGGCCAGAGCAGCTCCCGCAGAGATGCCGGTGACCGCATTGAGGACGCCGGGAGGCAGCACCTCGCCCGCGATCTCGACCAGACGCAGCACGGTGAGCGGCGCCTGCTCCCCCGGCTTGATGACGACGGCGTTGCCCGCAGCGAGCGCCGGCGCGCACTTCTTTGCGAAGTGGATGGGCGGCCAGTTGAACGGCAGGATTGCGGCGACGACACCGTAGGGCTCCAGCACCACGCGGGCCTCGATCGGCCCCTGGTCGAGCAGCTCGCCGTGCAGTGTGTCGGCGAGACCGGCGAAATAGTCGAACGCAGCGTGACTGAACGACACGTCGAACCTGCCGGCATCCCGTTTGGGCTTTCCCACCTCCCGCGCTTCGAGCGTCGCGAGTTCGTCGGCATGTGCGCGAATCCGGTCGGCCACCTGCCTGAGCACAGTGCCGCGCTCTCGCGGCGACAGCGCCGCCCACGCGCGCTGCGCCTTCGCCGCCGATGCGACCGCGGCATCGACAACAACCTCATCCGCCGCCTCGACCGTCGCCAGCACCTCTCCCGTTGCCGACTCGTGCACGTCGAAGACGTCGCGGGAACCGTCCGGAAGGAACTGTCCGTCGATGAAGCAGTTCCAGCGCCTTCGCGCGAGGGGCGGGTGGATGTCGGCCATCGCTGCCGGGATAGATGTCATGAGCGCGCCTCTGCGTCCGAGATGGGAATGCCGCCCGCTACACGAGCAGGGAGAGCGGGTGCTGGATGCGGTCGGCGAAGGTAGCCAGCCACTGGGCGGCGAGCGCCCCATCCAGCACACGGTGGTCGGCTGAGAGAGTGACGGTCATGACCGTCGCGATGGACAGCTCTCCGTCGGGGCCGACGACCGGGCGCTTCTCGGCCGCACCGACGGCCAGGATGCCCGCGTGCGGCGGGTTGATGATGGCGGAGAAGCGGGCAGTGCCGTACATGCCGAGGTTGGAGACCGCGAATGATCCGCCCTCCAGCTCCGGCTGCTTGAGTCCGCCCGCCCGCGCCCGCTCGGCCAGATCCCGCACGGTGCGGCTGATCGCGCTCAGCGGCAGGGCCTCCACGCCGCGGACGACGGGCGTAACGAGACCCCCGGGGATCGAAACGGCGACGCCGATGTCGACCCCGGTGAAGCGGCGCGTGGCCTCGCTGGTCCAGATCGCGTTGGCGTCCGGCACCGCGACCATCGCCGCGGCGACGGCCTTGAGCACGAAGTCGTTGACCGAGATCTTCACGTCGGAGCGGTCGTTGATGCGCGCGCGCAGCTCGAGCACTTCATCGACGATGCAGTCCGCCGAGAGGAGGAAATGTGGCACGGTCGTGGTGCTCTCGGTGAGCCGGCGCGCGATGGCCCGCCGCATCCCCGTGTGCGGGATGTCGGTGAAGGCGGCGGCCGGCCTCACCGCCGAGGCGGTGGAGGCGGGAGCCGGGGCGGTGGGGGCACGTGCCGGGGCGGTGGGGGCAGGTGCCTGGGCGGAGCTCGCCGGCAAGTCGTCGAGATCGCGGCGCACGATGCGTCCGTTCGGTCCCGTGCCCCTCAGGCCGGTGAGGTCGACGCCCTTCTCATGAGCGAGCTTGCGCACCAGCGGACTCGCGAACAGGCGCACGGGTTTGCCGCCCGGCTCGGGCCGTGCCGGAACCGACGACGGCGGGGCCTCCTGTTCGGGCGCGGACGTCCGGTCGGTTGCCGGCTCCCCCGGCGACTCGGGAGCGGTCTCCGGCTCGGGAGCGGTCTCCGGCTCGGGAGCAGCCGTCGGCGCGAGCGCGGGAACCGCGGCGGAGTGGGGAGCAGCGCCGGAGGAGGACACCCCGGCCGCGGCGACGGCCTCCTCAGCAGACTCACCCTCTGCGGCGAGCACGGCGATCGGGGACCCGACCGCGGCGACGGCGCCGGCATCTACGAGGATCGCGGCGACCACACCCGCTTGCTCCGCCTCGTACTCTACGGTTGCCTTCTCGGTCTCGATCTCGACGATCTCCTGGCCTGCCTCGACGCGGTCGCCGACGGCGACGAGCCACGACTGCACGGCCGCTTCGGTGGCTCCCGCTGCGAGTGCCGGCATGCGGATGATGGCGGCCATCAGCGGCCTCCCGCGTTCGTGCGCACGCGCTCGAGCCCGTCGACGACTTCCTCGGTGCGGGCGATCGCGGCGCGTTCGAGCACCTTGGAGATGCTGGGGCTGGCCTCGCCGCCGGTGACGCGCTCAACCGGCTGATCGAGCCAGTCGAACAGCCGGCGCTGCACCTCATCAGCGAGCCAGCCGCCGTACGACGTGCCGCGCGCGCCCTGCTCGACGATGAGCACAGCGCCCGTCTTCTTGACACTGCGCTCTATCGTCTCCCAGTCGAGCGATGCACGGTCGAGCCAGCGGAGGTCGATGACCTCGGCATCCACACCCGTGCTCTGAACCGCCTCGAGCGTGTGCGCGACCATCGACAGGTACGTCAGCACGGTCACCTCGGATCCTTCCCGGCGCACGGCAGCGCGCCCGGGTGGGATGACGTAGTCGAGGTCGCCCTCGGGGATCCGATCAGCGGCGCCGTACAGGTCGACGTGCTCGATGATCAGGACGGGGTCCTCGAGTGCGAGCGCCGCGTTGAGAAGGCCGATGTAGTCCGCTGCGCTTGACGCGGCGGCAATGCGCCAGCCGGGAGCGGTCGCGAAGATGCCCGCGGGGTCCATGAGGTGCTGCGACCCGTATCCGGATCCCATCGCGACCTTCGTGCGCAGCACGAGAGGCATCGTGTTGTTGTCTCCGAACATATGGCGGGCCTTGCCGACCTGGTTGAAGACCTGGTCTGCCGCTACCCACATGAAGTCGGGGTACATGAACTCGACGACGGGCCGGAAGCGACCGTCGAGCGCGATGCCGCCGGCGAGACCGAAGAACGCGTTCTCGCTGATCGGGGTGCCGATCACCCGATCGGGACCGAAGGCCGCGAGCAGACCCTTCGTGGCCCCGTTCGTGCCGCCGCTCAGGCGATGCACGTCTTCGCCGAGCACGATGATGCGCTCGTCGGCGGCCATCCGGCGCTGCATCACGCCCGCGATGGCGTCGACGAACTTGATGTCGGTCCACGACCCCGACGCCGGGTCGGGCTCGTTCGTCGACAGCCCCGCGAGCTCGGACGCATCGCCGCGGATGCCGCGGTCCACGACGGCGGGGTCCGGCCACAAGGTCGGGACGATGCGGCGACTGCCCGGCTTGTCGGGGTCGTCTTCGACGAGCTGCGCCACCGCCTGGGCCATCGCCTCCTGCGCCTGGGTCCGCATCTGGGCCGCCTCATCAGGGCTGAGCACGGAGAGGGCAGCGAGTTCCTTCGCGACGCGTGTGATCGGGTCGCGTTCGCGCCAGCTCTTCTCCTCGCCTTTCGTGCGATAGCCGAATGCGCTTCCGGGGTATGGGCCGTTCTGGTGGAAGAACCGGTAGACCTCGGCCTCGATGATCGCGGGGCCTTCGCCGCCGCGCATGCGCTCCAGGGCTTCCTGAGTCGCCAGATGCACCGCGAGCGGATCCATCCCGTCGACTCGCCACGAGGGGATCCCGAAGCCCTGACCGCGCACCGAGAATCGGGGGTCTGCGGTGACCTCCTCAGCCCGAGTCGAGACTGCGTAGAGATTGTTCTCGATGAAGTACATGACCGGCAGCCGCCAGGCCGCTGCGAGGTTCATCGACTCGAGGACCGATCCGATCTGGCTGGCGCCGTCGCCGAAGTAATTGATGGAGACGTCGGTAGTGCCCGAGTGCTTCTGCGCCCACGCGTTTCCTGTGGCGATGGGGGCACCGCCTCCCACGATCGCGTTCGTGCCGAGGGCGCCGGCTTCCAGCCATTGCAGGTGCATCGACCCGCCGCGTCCGCCCGAGAATCCCTGCGCGAGGCCCAGGATCTCGGCCAGCGTGCGCTGGAGCAGCTGCTGCATCCGCTCGTCGACGATTGCCGCGGGGTCGAGCGCGCCGCCCGCCACGTGGGTGATGGCCTTGGCGAGGAACTGATGGTGACCCCGGTGGGATCCGTTGACGGCGTCCGTGGAGCGGAGGGAGACGATCGACCCGACGGCCCCGCCCTCCTGCCCGATGCTCGAGTGCGCGGGACCATGCACGAGGCCCGCGCCGGCAAGTTCGAGCACGCTCTCTTCGAACGCCCGGATCAGGTGCAGCTCGGCGAGCATCGTCGTGAGCAGCGCCGGGTCGGCGGCCCTCCAGTCGGCCGAGGTGGTGCTCAGCTCGATCCAGGGCACCCCGGTCGAGAGTTTGCGGCGTCGCGGCATGTCTGTCTCCATCGATCTTCATGCAGTGGACTCAACGTAGACGATGATTGCATCCAATGGCAACCCTCAGGCGGAGATTTACCGCACAACTGGCGCCTCGGATCGCAATCTGGATACAATCGCAGTGCCCACCCTGGTGTGGCCGCTCACGCCGCCGTGACGAGAGGAGCCGGGATGCCGATCCCCGGAATGACAGGCACCGACCACGTCGGCTTCACCGTGCCGGACCTCGACGAGGCAGAGCGCTTCTTCGTGGACATCCTGGGCGCTGTGCCCATCTACACCCTCGGCCCCAAACGCGCGGACGATGATTTCATGGCAGTTCAGCTCGGCGTCCACCCGCGCACGGAGATCACCGAGATCCGCTTCTACCGGCTCGGCAACGGCAGCAACATCGAACTCTTCCATTACGCCAGCGCCGATGGGCAGGGCGCTCAGCCCCGCAACAGCGACATCGGCGGCCACCACCTCGCCCTCTACGTCGACGACCTCGATGCCGCAGCCGAGTACCTGCGCGAGAGCGGCGTCGAGGTGATGGGCGAGCCGGTGCGCAGCGCCGGGGCGTCCGCAGGCCAGCGCTGGCTCTACTTCCGCAGCCCCTGGGGCATGCAGTTCGAGCTCGTCTCGTACCCCACAGGCAAGGCCTATGAGAGTGAAGCGGACACCAAGCTGTGGCATCCGTCGCATCCGGCAGAGTAGAGCGATGAGCGATTTCGAGACCACCCGCACGCGGGACGGAGACGCCGGTGCGCGCATCGCCGACGGCATCCGCAGCCGCATCGTCGCCGGCACCTATCCCCCGGGCACCCGCATCCGCCAGGAGGATGTCGCCGCCGAGTTCGGTGCGAGCCGCGTCCCTGTCAGAGAGGCGATCCGGCAGCTCGAGTACGAGGGACTGGTCACGGTGGTGCCGAACTCCGGCGCGTGGGTGTCCCGCCTCACGCTCGCCGAGTGCGAGGAGGTCTACCAGATGCGCGAGCGGCTGGAACCGCTCCTTCTGCGCTACTCCGCTCCACAGCTCGGCGCAGACGACTTGGGCCGCCTGGCCGAGCTCGCTCAGCGGATCAGCGAGGTGGGCGAGGACACCGAGACATTCCTCAGGCTTGATCGCGAGTTCCACCTCGCCAGCTACGCCACGGCCCAGACTTCGCAGCTCGACCCGCTCGTGCGCAAGCTCTGGAACACCACCGCGCCCTACCGCAGGGCCTACGTCTCATCCTGGGATGCCGATGCGCGCCGCATCGCCCACGAGGAGCACCACCTCATGGTCGCCGCCCTCAAGGACGGCGACCTCGAGGAGGCCGAACGCGTGCTCGGCGGACACATCCGCCGCACGCGGCGGCACCTCGCGCGCACGCCCCACATCTTCGACGACCACGCGCACTGACCCCGATCAGGAGAGCCCTCATGCCCATCGCATCCATCAACCCCACGACAGGAGCGATCTTCGCCGAGTTCGACGAGCACGATGATCGGGAGATCGACGCACGGATCGCCGCGGCCCATGACGCATACCAGGCGCTGCGCGCCACCGACTTCGCGACCCGCGCGGCATGGATGCACTCCACCGCCGACGTGATCGAAGCCGATGTCGATGTG
Source organism: Microbacterium sp. zg-Y818 (assembly GCF_030246905.1). Taxonomy (NCBI): domain Bacteria; kingdom Bacillati; phylum Actinomycetota; class Actinomycetes; order Micrococcales; family Microbacteriaceae; genus Microbacterium; species Microbacterium sp. zg-Y818. The sequence goes on from NZ_CP126741.1 coordinate 2,245,086, forward strand.
GTCGCGGAGCTGATCTCCCGCGAAATGGGCAAGACGCTCGCCCAGGCGCGTGGCGAGGTGCGCAAGTCAGCAAAGGCCATGCGCTTCTACGCCGACAATGCCGAGACCTTCCTGTCCGGCTCGGCGCTCGAGGACCCGAGCGCCGTGGGAGCGTCGGCCGCGCGCACCGTGTACCAGCCCCTCGGCGTGGTCCTCGCGGTCATGCCCTGGAACTACCCGATCTGGCAGGTGGTGCGCTTCGCCGCTCCCGCCCTCATGGCCGGCAACGCGGGACTGCTCAAGCATGCCTCCAACGTGCCGCAGGCGGCGCTCTACCTCGACACCCTCTTCGATCGGGGCGGATTCCCCACCGGTTCTTTCGGCTCGCTGCTGATCTCGGCGGGCAAGGTCGAGAACGTGATCCGCGACCGCCGTGTCGTCGCCGTGACACTCACCGGCTCCGAGCCAGCCGGCCGTTCGGTGGCCTCGATCGCGGGCTCCGAGGTCAAACACGTCGTGCTCGAGCTGGGCGGATCGGACCCCTTCATCGTGATGCCTTCCGCCGAGCTCGACGAAGCCGTCGCCACAGCCGTCGCCTCTCGCACCTCCAACAACGGCCAGGCCTGCATCAACGCCAAGCGCTTCATCGTGCACGCGGACGTCCACGACGAGTTCGTGGAGAAGTTCGCCGCCGCCATGCGCGCGCTCCGCGTGGGAGACCCGCTTGAGGAGAGCACCGAGGTAGGACCGCTGGCGACGAGATCGGGCCGCACGGAGCTCGCCGAGCTCGTCGAGGACGCGTTGGCCGCCGGTGCGCGAGCGGTCACCGGCGGCCGGACTCCCGACGGCGAGGGCTGGTTCTACCCTCCGACCGTACTCACCGGTGTCACCGACGGAATGCGCCTCTACCGCGAGGAGGCGTTCGGCCCTGTCGCCACCGTCTATCGCGTGGCCGACGCCGCCGAGGCGCTGCGCATCGCCAACGACACGACCTTCGGGCTGAGTTCAGCGGTATGGACCCAGGATCCCGCCGAAGAGCATCTGCTCACGGCAGGGCTCGAAGCCGGCGCCGTGTTCATCAACGGCATGTCCGTGTCGTATCCCGAGCTGCCCTTCGGCGGAGTCAAGGACTCCGGTGTAGGCCGCGAGCTGTCCGCGGAGGGCATCCGCGAGTTCTGCAATCTGAAGTCGATCTGGAAGGCCTGACGGGTTCGAGCGCGGCGGCAGCCCACAGCCTATGCGTGCGGGACGGGGTCGTTCGCCTTCCGGTCCCGCACGAACCAGATGGCCCGCACCTCCTCGTCTCCGGCGTTCCAGAACCGGTGAGGGATCGTCGAATCGAAGACGATCGAATCGCCAGGGCGAAGCACCGTCGACTCGCCCTCCAGCTCAACGCTGAGCTGCCCCGAGATGATGACGCCGTACTCCCTGCCCTGGTGGACGATGTGGTCGGCGGGCGCCTCGGTGCCCGGCGCATAGACGACCTCGAGGAACTCCGCGTCGAGCTCGCCCATCGCGGTGAGCCGACTCCATCGCGGACCGGAGCTGAGCTTGATCGAGGGATGATCGGGGGCTCTCTGCACGATGCCCGCAGTGACCAGGTCCCGCTCCCCGGGCACGAGCGTCGGCGTCACGGGCGGCGCCGGCGGCGCCTGAGGGTCGAGGATCTCGTGCATCGGGACCCGGAGCTCAGCGGCGACGGCATACAGCGCGGGCACGCTGAAAGAGCCGATCCCGCGCTCGACCTGCGAGACGTGGCTCGCGGATACGCCGATGCGGCGGGCGAGTTCGCGCACGGTGAGCCCGGCGGCGCCGCGCAGTTCGCGCACGCGCTCGCCGACGGTGTTCCACGGCGTCTCGAGTTCGGACATGGGATCGTCTCCTCACTCAGCCGTAACTGCGGCTGTTCAGACGACCCATGGCATCGAGCACGTCCACGGCGTTGCGGATGTCGACGGGCGCATCGACCGCAGGCGTGCGGCGGGATCCGAGGATGTACCAGACGCCCTCGGCGACGGTGTCGCCGTGATTGAAGTAGTAGTGCGGGCGCTGCGCGTCGAAGCACAGCGAGTCTCCGGCGCGAAGCACGAACGTGTCGAAGTCGAGCTTGAGTGTGAGCTCCCCGCGCACGATGTAGCCGTGCTCCACCCCGATGTGTCGCATGTGGGTCTCGTCGAGCGAGCTGGCCGCGCCTGGCTCGTACGTCGCGAGGACGGCATCGAGCCCCTCGTCGCCTCCGGCCGCGAGGCTGCGCCAGGTGACACCGTTCTGCATGGCGATCTCGGGGGCGTCCGACAGCTCCTGCACCGGGCGGCTGCGCACGCGTGGCGCCGGAGCGACCTCCGCGGGAGGACGATTGCCGAGGACCTCGTCCAGAGACAGTCCGAGGCAGCTCACGATCGCATACAGGGTGCTCACCGAGGGCTGCACCTTGCCGGTCTCGACCTGCGAGAGGAGGCTCGGAGATATGGCCGCCTCCGCCGCGGTGGCGCGAAGACTCAGGCCTCTCGCGGTGCGCGCCGCACGTATTCGTTCGCCCAACTGAGCCGTCATGAGCGTCCTTTCGCGTGTCCGACCCTACCTCGGCCCCATCTCTGCCGCCGAGCGCCACGGCGGCCGGCCGGCGAGCCGGCCAGCCGCAGGGCACGGCAGATCAATAGGGGTTCGCCACGAAGAGATCCTGCGCAGGGAACTTCGTGAGCACCTCGATACCGTAGTCGGTCACGACGACCTCCTCTTCGATGCGTGCGGCAGACGAACCGTCAGACGCCGGGCAGTACGTCTCCATCGCGAACACCATCCCCGCCCGCAGCTCGACAGGGTCGGCCATCGAGTTCAGGCGCGAGATGATGGGCCGCTCGTGGAGGCCGAGCCCGAGGCCGTGCGCGAACTGGAGGCCGAAGGCGGCCAGCTCGTTCTCGAAACCGAAGTCCTGCGCCTTGGGCAGCACTGCGGCGACCTCGTCGGTCCCGACGCCCGGGCGAAGCGCGTCGAGTGCGGCATCCATCCATTCCCGCGCCTGCTTGTAGGCATCGTACTGGCTGGGCGTGGCCCACCCCACGCCGAAGGTGCGGTAGTAGCACGTGCGATAGCCGTTGTACGAGTGGATGACGTCGAAGAACGCCTGGTCGCCGGGGCGGATGATGCGGTCGGTGAAGTTGTGCGGGTGTGGGTTGCACCGCTCCCCCGAGATCGCGTTGATCGCCTCGACCTGATCGCTGCCGTACTCGTAGAGTCGCGCGTTGGCGAGGGCGACGATCTCGTTCTCTCGCACACCCGGCTTCAGCGCCTCGGCGATGTCCTGATAGACACCGTCGACCATCGCCGCCGCCTGATTGAGCAGCATGATCTCGTCCTGGTTCTTGATGACGCGCGCGTCAAGCATGTGCTGCTGCGCATCGGCGATGCGGATGCCGCGGCGCTGCAACTCGAACAGGAACGGCGGCTCGATGATGTCGACACCCAACGGCGCATCCTTCACCCCTGCGGCCGCCAGCAGCGACTCGATCTCATCGATCGCCGTCTTCATGAGGTCCGCGCCGCCCTCGGGCGCCACGGCGCCTTTGAATCCGAGGAAGCCGGCGCGATAGTTCTCGTCGGGCACCCAGTCGGAATACAGCTTGTGGTGGCGCACCGCCGAGCCGAAGTCCCACAGGATCGGCTCCTGGCCGCGGATCAGCAGTGCGTAGCGGATCATCTTGTCGCCCAGCGCGCCGCCGATCCAGGTCTGCGTCGTGTACCGGATGTTGTAGAAGTCGAACAGGAGGAAGGCGCCGCATTCGCTCGCCTCGAGCGCGGCCTTCGCACGTCCCAGCCGATAGTCGCGGAGGCGATCGAAGTCGACACGGTTCTCGTAGTCGACGCCCATGATGCCGGGGGCGCCGAGGGGACGCACGCCGGCCGGCCGATCGGCCGGCCGCTCGAATCGTCGCGTGGCATGGCTGTGTCCGTGGTTACCGCTCATGCCTGTGCACCCGCCTGCGCGGAGGCGTCGGCGGGGGCGGCGGCCACCACGTGGAACTCGAACCGCAGCCGCGGATCGGTGGCCAGACGCGTCACCTCCACCGTCGTGCTCGTGGGGATGTGCCCGCCGAACCACTCCTTCTGGTGCGCGTTCACGACGTCCTGGTCGGCCTCGACGTCCGTGAAGAAGCGGATGAGGTTGACCACGTCGCTGCGGCCGCACCCGGCCGCAGCGAGCGCCAGGTCGAGGTGGTCGAACGCGTTCTTCACCTGACCCGCCGCGTCCATCGGCATCGCATCGAACACCTCGGGCACGTGCGGGTGATCGTGGTAGACGGGTGCGCCGGTGACACCGCTGATGAAGACGAGGCTGGCCGGTGACACGACCCGCATCGCGGGGACGAACGGACTCACGATGGCGTCGTCGTATCCGTCGTGGTGGATGATGTCGGCCTGGCCGACACGCCGGGGCGCGGGGATGCGGGTCACGTCGTCTCCTGTTGCTCCGCACTCGTCACGGGACGAGTGCTGTCGATTGATGGGTGATGCGTCCGGCCAGGACCGTGAGGTCGCTGCGGATGTCGCGCAGCGCGTCGTCCGCGCAGCCGAAGGGGTCGGCAGAAGGCACGCAGAAGTCGGCGTCGTAGCCGGGCGCGATGCGGCCGCGATGATCCTGTTCACCGGTGAACCACGCTGCGTCCCGGGTGAACGCGGCGATCGCTTGGCGCCGGGTGAGGCGGTGCTGCTCGAGGCGCGTCCCCCGGCCGTCGAGGGTTCTTCCCGTCGCAAGCCACCAGATCGAGGCCCAGGGCGAGAACCAGTTCGCGCGGGTGGCATCGGTGCCGCCGCCGATGACGATGCCGAGTTCACGCATCGTCCCGAGGGGCGGCGCCTGAGCCGTTGCCTCCGGCCCCCACGCCTCGACGTAGTCGCCGCCTTTGAGGATGAGTCGGTTCTGCACGAGGATGCCTGCACCGAGCCGCGCGACGCGCTCGAGGTTGGCACGACTCGCCTCGTCGGCGTGGACGATCGACCATCCGCGGCCGGCGATGAGACCCGTCTCCGCCTCGATGCGCTCCCACGCGTCCAGGACCCGGCCGAGCGTGTCGTCCAGGACGGCGTGGATACTCATCCGCCACCGGCGGCGTGCGCAGAGTCGCACGATGTCGACGAGTTCCTCGAACGCGGCATCGGATACGGCGAAGGGATCCAGTCCCTCCAGATCGTGGCATCCGAGGTGCGGGATCTCGCCGATTCCGACCACGCGGAGAAGACCGTCGCCCACGTCGGCCGGCACGAGAGAGGTGAGTGCATCGATGTCGCCCACCTCGCCGCCACGCGTCCACGCGGAGAAGAAGAGCCGCACCCGGACGTCGAGGGCGCCGTCGCGCCACACCCCGTAGACGGGGTCGTAGTCACGTGGCGTCATGAGCAGCCCGCCGCCGTCGACCACCCCCGTAAGACCGTGCCGTGCGAATTCCGCCAGCATCGAGCGCAAGCCGTCCCCGGCCTGTGCCTCGTCGGCGGCGAGAGCGTGGCCGATCGGCGCGGCGAACGCGCCCACACCGTGGATGCGGCCCGTGGGCCGACCGGTGTCGTCGCGTTCGATCCGCCCGCGCGGCGGATCCTCGGCGCCGTCCGCGAAGCCGCATGCGGCCAGACCCGCCTCGTTGAGGATGCCGACGTCGTACAGCTCCTGGACGTACACCGGGTTGTGCGGTGCGGCCTCCTCCAGCTCGGTCGGCGTCGGCGTGCGCCCCTCCTCGAACTGGGATCGGTGCCAACCGCCGACCGCCGAGATCCACTGCCCCGGCCCGAGCCGGGTGGCCGCGTCGTGGATGCTGTTCAGCGCTTCGGACACCGAGCGGACGCCCTCCCAGTGCAGGGAGCGGCTCCACGAGTTCCCTCCGCGGACGGCGTGGATGTGGGAGTCGTTCAGGCCGGGGATCACATCGCGGCCCTCGAGTTCGATCACTCGGGCGGCGAGGTCCGCATGAGGCGCGAGCTCGTCGTCCGTCCCGACGGCGATGACGCGTCCGCCCGCGACCGCGACGGATTGAGCGTGCTCGGGCGCCTGTTGCGGGTCGGCGAAGGTCGTGATCCGGCCGCCTCGAAGGACGAGGTCGACCAGAGGAAGGGCGCGGGGGGAGGCGGGCATGCGGCGTCCTCTCAGATGCTGAGGTGTCGTTCGAGCAGCACGTCGTCGGCACGGAGCTGCGACGTCGGCCCGCTCCACGCGATCGTTCCCGAGTCGTCGATGACGATCGCCGTCTCGGCGATGTCCAGCGCCAAGTCGACGTTCTGCTCGGCGATGAGGATCGACAGACCGGAGGCGCGGAGGCCCTCGAGCCGGTCCTGGATCACATCGAGCACGCTCGGCGCGAGGCCTTCACTCGGTTCGTCCATGATCAGCAGAGACGGGTTGGTCATCAGCGCGCGGCCGATCGCCAGCATCTGCTGCTCGCCACCGGATAGCGCCCGGGCCATCGACCCGGAGCGCTCGGACAACCGCGGGAAGAACTCGAACACGCGCTCGACCGTCCACGGTTCCGTCGACTCGGCGCGCCGATGACGCGGCACGACGGTGAGGTTCTCCAGCGTCGTCAGCGAGCCGAAGACGCGCCGGCCCTGCGGAACCAGGGCGACTCCCGCGCGGGCGATTCGGTACACCGGCATCCGTGTGAGCTCGGCGCCGTTGTAGACGATCGACCCTGCCGTCACCGTCGGGGGGCGCAGGCCGCAGATGGCACGGACGAGCGTCGTCTTGCCCATGCCGTTGCGTCCGAGCAGCGCGACGCTCTGGGCGTCGCCGATCTCGAAGTCGACACCGTGCAGCACCTGGGCCGTGGCATAGCCGACATGCAGTCCGGTCACCTGGAGTGTCACTTCTTGTCCCGCCTTCCGAGATAGATCTCTTTGACGACCGGGTGATCCCGCACTTCGTCCGGCGTGCCGGTCACGACGTGCCGGCCATTCTCCATGCACATGACGCGATCGGTCAGCCCCAGTGCGAGCGACATGTCGTGCTCGATCAGGAGGATCGGGAGGGTGCGCGGCAGCGCCTCGATGAGGCGGCGCAGCGTGGTGCGCTCCGCGGCCGACAGTCCGGCGGCCGGCTCGTCGAGCAGCAGGATCCGGGGTTCGCCGACGAGCGCCATCGCGATCTCCAGCTGACGTTGCTCGCCATGCGAGAGGTCGGCGACCGTGTCCTCCCGGCGGTCGAACAGACCCACCGAGTCGAGCATCTCGGTGGCGCGCGTCGTGATCTGGTCGCGCTGGCCCTGGGTTCGCCAGAAGATGCGGGCCTGTGCCGAGCCGCCGCGGGCGGCGACGCGCACGTTGTCGAGCACGGTCATGTCGCGGAACAGGTTCGAGACCTGGAACGTGCGCCCGACGCCGAGCCGAGCGCGACGCGCGGTGTCCAGCTTCGTGACGTCCCTGCCGAACAGGTCGATGGAGCCGGTGGTCGGCGCGACATCGCCCGCCACCATCTTGAACAATGTGGTCTTGCCCGCGCCGTTCGGGCCGATGACGCCCATGCGTTCGCCTGCGCCGAGGCGCAGGGAGATGTCGTCGACGGCCTGGACTCCGCCATAGCGCTTGCCGAGGCCTTTGACCGTGAGCGCGGGGGCGGGGACCCCGGATCCTGTCGGATCCGGGGTCGCCGCCGTTGCCGATGCAATCACTCGAGCCCCTGGAAGCTCTGCGAGTACGTCGGCTGCGCGAGCGCGTCCTCGGGAGAACGACCCAGCCACTGGTCCACGTCCTCGAACGTCGCGATGGGCGTGTTGTAGAAGTTGCCGTCATCGCCCGCCGTCACCTCGCGCACGTACACCGGTCCGACCATCTGGTTGTAGTCGTCCCAGGAGACCCGCCCGAAGATGCTGTCCTCGAAGGTGTACTCGGTGATCGCACTGACGAGGTCCTCGCCGGTCACGAGGCCGCGCTCGGCCAGCACGGATGCGACCAGCGACGCGGTCATGTATCCGCCCGCGACGTAGGCGCCGGGCACCTTGCCGTCGGCGAACTCCCCGTACGCGTCGATGAACTCGGCGACGGCTTCGCTGTCGCGGCCCTCCGCCCAGTAGCTGACCGACTTCAGTCCGACGATCTGATCGCCCATCGCGCGCAGCGTTCCCTGGTCGGCGGCGCAGCAGTTCAGCAGCAGGTCGTCCATGTCGAGGCCGAGACCGAGGTAGGCGTTGAGGAAGTTCGGCCCCGGAGCCCCACCCGCCGTCGCGACGTACACGACGTCGGCTCCCGCCGCCTGGATCTGCGAAACGTAGGTCGAGAAATCGGTGGTCGTGTTCGGGAACCAGATCTGCTCGAGGACCTCGCCGCCGTTCTGCGTGAACCCCTGCACGAAACCGGCACAGGACTCCCAGCCGAACGCATAGTCGGCGCAGAGCGTGACGGCCGTGTCGTAGCCCCCCTCCGTCGCGGCCCACTCGCCGCCCGGGTAGTTCGCCTGAGAACCTCCCATCGAGCCGGTGCGGACCGTGAGGTCGTTTGCGGCGCGCTGGGTGAGGTCGTCGGAGGCGGCGACAGGGTGGAGATTGGGCACGTCGACGCTCGCCGTGTACGCCGCGACGGCGAGAGCCGTATTGGCGATGAGCGGACCGACGATGAAATCGACCTCATCCTGCTCGACGAGCTTCTTCGCCTTGGTGAGCGAGGTCTCGGGGTTGCCGGCGTCATCCTCCACGATCGTTTCGATCGTGATGCCCTCGACCTCGGCGCCGTTGATGTCCCAGTACAGATTCCATCCGTCGACCATCTCCTGGCCGGCGACGGCGAAGTTTCCCGTCGTGGGCGAGATGAAGCCCACCTTGAGCGCCCCACCGTCCTCGCCGTTCGAGCCTGCGCTCGGCGCGGGTTCGCTGGCTCCAGGCGGGGCGCAGGCGGTCAGCGCGAGTGCGGTGATGGCCGCGATGCCTGCCGCGGCGAGCGCCGAGCGGCGACCGCGGGTCTTCATTGACGTCATTGCGGGTCCTTTCCTTGGTGAACTGCGTGGCGGTCTCCGGGGGGCGCGGCTGCGCCCCCCGGTGCGTCCCCTTCGGGTGAGGACGCCGCCTTCGATCGGGCGCGAAGCCGCCGGAAGAGCTTTCCGGCGCTGCCGGCGATTCCCGCGCGAGCGAAGAGGATCACGAGGATGAAGATGAGTCCGAGCAACGTCGGCCAGCGGTCGACGTAGCTGGAGAGGAGGTTCTCAACCATCACGACCACAGCGGCACCGATGAGAGGACCCAGCAGCGTGCCGATCCCGCCCAGGATGACCATGACGATGAGGTGCACCGAGCGGTCCACGCCCGCCGAGGACGGGCTCACGAAGTGGGTGTGCCAGACGGACAGGAGCCCGGCCAGGCCGGCGACGCTCCCGGAGATCATGAACGCGCCGAGCTTGTAGGAGCGCACGCTGTAGCCCAGGCTGCGCATCCGGCTCTCGCTGTCGCGGATGCCGCGCAGGCTCGCTCCGAACGGGGAGTTGCTCACGATCCAGAGCGCCGCTGTCGCCAGGACGAACACGCCGAGCACGAAGTAGTAGTAGATCCAGTACGAATCGAGCCACTCGAATCGCGCGATCCCTGAGATGCCGTTCTCACCGCCGGTCACCGACGACAGCCGGAATGCGAGGCCGTAGATGAGCATCCCCACGGCGAGGGTCACCATCAGGAAGTAGATGCCGCTCGTCCGCATCGACAGCAGACCGTAGAGGCACGATGCCAGCAGTGTCATCCCCAGCGCGACGAGCACCTGCATCCCGGGATCCAGGCCCTGCCGCGACGCCCAGCCCGCGCCGTACGCCGACGCTGCGGCGATGCCGGCGTGTCCGAGCGAGACCATGCCGCCATTGCCGGCGAGGAAGTTGACGCTCGAGGCGAGCGTCGCCGCGATGAGGATCGTGGATGCCAGAGACACCATGAACCCGGATGCTCCGAGGTACGGCAGCGCGATGGCGGCGACCAGCAGCAGCGCGAGCAGCGCAATGTTGGTCATCTGGGCGCGATCCCGGCGCGGCGGTCCGAAGGTGCGGACGGTGCGGGTCTCGACGATGCGGTTGCTCATCAGGCAGCCTTTCCGAACAGGCCCGTCGGGCGGAAGACGAGCACGAGCGCCATCGGCAGGAAGATGGTGAAGTACGCCAGCTCGGGGATCCAGGCCTTGGCGAAGGCGTCGATCAGCCCGATCAGCACGCTGCCGACCGCTGCTCCGGCGACACTGCCCAGCCCGCCGATGATGATCACGACGAGGGCGTACAGGAGCACCTCGTTCTGCACCCCGGGGAGGATGCTCTGCATGCCGGCGCCGATCGTGCCGCCGATGGCTGCGAGAGCGGCGCCGACCACGAACATGCCCGTGAACACCCAGCGGATGTTCACGCCCATCGCAGAGATGATCTCTCGGTCGTCGACGCCGGCACGGACGATCGCACCGACGCGGGTGCGGCTCTGTACGAGCGCGAGCGCCACCCCGATCGCGACAGCCAGTCCGATCACGAAGATCCGGTACCACGGGTAGACCAGGTCGCCGATGGCGAGGGCCCCGGGGATGCGCACCGAGTTCGGAAGGTTCTGGGGGTCACCGCCGAAGAAGGCGAGACACAGATCGGCGATGACGAACGACACGCCGATCGTCAGTAGGACCTCGGGCATCTCCTGCCCGCGCACGAAGCGCAGGAGCACGACCTCGACGAGGAAGGCCGTGACCCCCACGGCGACGATCGCCGCGATCACCGCGACCAACAGGTTTCCCGTGAGGGTCGCGATGACGACGCCGATGTAGCCGCCGAGCATGTAGAAGGCCCCGTGCGCCATGTTGACGATGCGCATGAGTCCGAAGACAAGGGTCAAGCCGCTGGCCAGAAGGAACAGCAGCGCGCCGAAGCTCAGTCCGTTGAGGACCTGCTGGGCGAGGAATACGGGTTCGGGCACCGTTAATCAGGCCTTCCACTGCGTCGGGGAGTTGGCGGATTCAGTCAATCAACGACTGAACAGGCTGTCAAGTGTCAGTGCACACCTGTCCAGTGACAGTGAACCCAGGGTCAGGCCGTCGCTTCCCCTCTCCCCTCGGGCGTGTTGAGGTGGGACTGCGAGTCACGGATGCCGGGGAGCGGCCCATTGACGGTGAAGTAGCGCCCGCCGCCGGCGACGAGGAGCTCCTCGGCCGGGAACTTGGTGATCACCTCGCAGCCGTCCGCCGTGACGACAACCTCCTCCTCGATGCGGGCGGCGCCCCAACCGTCGGCGGCGGGCCAATACGTCTCCAGGGCGAACACCATGCCCTCCTCGAGCACCTCCGGGTGATCGAGCGAGGTGAGACGCGAGAAGATCGGCTTCTCCCAGATCGACAGCCCCACGCCGTGCCCGTACTGCAGGGCGAAAGCGGCCTCCTCGTCAGGGAAGCCGAACTCCTGCGCCGTGGGCCACAGTTCGACGATGTCGGCCGTGGTTGCTCCCGGCTTGACCGCCGCGATGGCCCGATCCATGTACTCACGGCACCTCTTGTAGGCATCGCGCTGGGCGGGACTGGCCGACCCGACTGCGAACGTGCGGTAGTAGCACGTGCGGTATCCGTTATAGGAGTGCAGGATGTCGAAGAACGCCGGGTCGCCCGGGCGCACGGCGCGGTCGGAATACACGTGCGGATGCGGCGAGCACCGCTCACCCGAGATCGCGTTGACTCCCTCGACGTACTCGGACCCCTGGTCGTAGAGCGACTTCGCCACGAGCCCCACGCACTGGTTCTCCCGGACACCGGGGCGCAGGAACTCGTAGAGCTGGTCATAGGCGGCATCCACCATGGACGCGGCGGTCGTCAGCAGTGTGATCTCGTCCGGGGTCTTGATGCGCCGGGCCTCCATGAAGATCTGCTGGCCGTCGACGACCTCGATGCCCTCCCGCTGCAGCGCGAAGAGGATCGGCAGCTCCACGACATCCACGCCGAGGGGCTCGTCCGCAAGGCCGAACCGCTCCAGCTCGCGCTTGATCTTGCGCGCCACCTCCTCTGCGATGCCGGCGTCCGGAGGGAACGCTCCACGCAGCGTCGAGATGCCCGCGCGCGCGCCGGATTCCTGGCGCGGGCGGGTCGCGCCGTGATGCGGCGCGTGGGGATCGGCGTCGGCTTCCATATGCGTCTCATGCAGCCAGGGGTTCAGCAGGGCGTGATGCTTCGCCGCCGAACCGAAGTCCCACACGATGGGGTCCGTCTTGCGCGTGACAAGACAGAACCGGATGAGCTTGTCCATCGCCCAGGTGCCGATATGGGTCGCGGAGGCGTACCGGATGTTGGCGAAGTCGAACGCGAGCACGGCACCGACCGAGGAGCGCTCCAGCTCCGCATGCAGCCGCGCCAGCCGCTCGTCCCTCAGCCGCTCGAAGTCGACTCTCGCTTCCCAGTCGACGCCCATCGTGCCGCGTGTGGCCGTGCTCATGATCTGCTCCTTGCTCGCGTGTGCGTGGAAGTCGTGGTGGTATCGGAGGTCAGGTGATGCGCCAGCCGCGGTCGACGTTGAGGCTGTTCGCCGAGACGCCGCGGTTGAACAGGAGGAACTTCACGGCATCCACGACGTCGGCCATGGTCGCCAGAGCACCACCCGGCGTGCGACTCTCGTAGCCGCTGACGACGCCGTCCGGCTTGGCCGCCCAGAATGGGCTGTCGCCGATGATGCCCGGGTGCAGTGCGTTGACGCGGACGGGCGCGAGCTCGAGGGCGAGCGTGTTCATGAGCCCATCGATGCCGCCGTTGATCGTGGACACCGTGGTGGAACCGGGGTAAGGCGCGTCCTTCGCGCGACCCCCGAAAAGGACGATGCCTGTTTGCACCGACGGTTCGAGCCGATCAAGCAGCGCGTGGATCGTCTCGGTGTAGCCGATGAGCTTGAGCGTGACCAGCCGGCGCGCACGCGCGATGTCGTAGTCGCGGATGCTGTTCGCGTCGCGCTCGATCGCGGCCATGACGAGCCCATCGAGCGGCCCGACGTCGGCGAGCTGCGCGGCGATGCCTTCCGGCTCCGACACGTCCAGTGCCACACCGGTCGCCCGCTCGCCGAGCCCCGCCGCCACGTCCTCCGCCCGCTCCCGGCTGCGACTGGTGAGGATCACCCGGTCGCCGGCAGCGACCAGGTCCTTCGCCAGCTCGAGTCCGATGCCGGAGGATCCTCCGGCGATGAATATGGTGCGTCCGCTCACAGCTTCTCCTCGAGGCGTTCTTCCAGGTACTGCCAATCGCGCACGAATCGATACGCGTGTCGTGGGGGCATCTGCGGCGACTGGGTCTCGAGCCACTGCACTTCGGCGCCGGTGGCCTCGAACGAATGCACGCAGCCCACGCCCGCCCAGGCGATGTCCCCCGCGGTCAGGAGGAACTCCTGACCGTCGAAGTGCGCTCGAACCTCACCCTCGGTGATGAGGTAGGCCTCCTCGAGGGGGTGATCGTGCGGTCCGGCCTTGCCGTCCGGCGCATAGCGCACCATGAAGGACGTGCCGAGAGTGGCGCCGAGGTCGGAGTCGACCATCATCTTCAGCGTGATGCCGCTGTACACCAGCAGCGCGGTGCGCATGCTCGCCGAGACCGCCAGCAACTGCTGCGACTGCCTGCCAGCATCCATGTGCTCGGTCGTGATGTTGCCGAAGGAGCGCGTACGAGGATCCCGGGTGTCGACGGCGGTCGGCTCGCGCTCGGCCAGCTCTTCCACCCGGTATGTGTCCGAACCGTGGCGGGCGCGAGCGGGCGGGGTGAACAGGTCAGCCCACGCCGCATCGCTGCCGGTCGATCGCCAAGCGTGGGGCACACCGATGGGGATCACCCCGTAGTCCCCGGCGACCAGCCGCACCGTCGCCTCAGGGGTGGCGATGACCACCTCCCCCTCGATGACATAGAAGCTCTCCTCGAAGGAGTGCACGTGGGTCGCCGTGCGACCCCCGGCGGCCAGGCGCGTGATCCCGAAGTCGGTGTGCGCCGCGCCGTCGTCCTCCCCGACGCCGCGCCAGCGGGTCATTCCGACAGATCCGGGTGCGAGTGGGCCCGCGTCGACGTACTCGGCCTCCGCTGCGCGACGGACGATGAACCTGGTCATGCTCTTCCTCCCCGAGGTGAGAACAAGGCGGCGCAGCGTTGCGCCGCCGAAGACCTGAGCCGCCCGCAGGCCGCTGTTCAGTCTCACTAAACCCCATGTAAACGGCACCGCCGCACGATTGTCAAGCACCAGATGGGCCGGCATGCCTGCGTTTCCACGCATTGACGGAATGGCCCTTTCGCATCGCGCGAGCGTGCGCCATGCTGTATGCCACGTAGCGTTCGGTGCGACTGTACAGAGCGCTGAACGCCCGATGAGACAGCTGATCAAAGGAGATGAGCGATGCCGGATTCACCGAACCCGCAAGCGGGGCAGCCGGTCCTCTTCAAGGATGGAATCGTCTTGACGATGGACGATGCGCACACCGTCCTCCCCCGGGGCGACGTGCTCGTCAAGGATGGCGTCATCGTCGAGGTCGGCGTGGACGTGCCGGCACCCGAAGGCGTCTGCGTCATCGACGCGTCAGGCGGCATCGTCATGCCGGGCATGGTCGACACGCACCGTCACATGTGGCAGACCGCCATGCGTGCCTATGGCGCGGACTGGACGCTCACCCAGTACTTCGTCTGGTACTACCTCCAGCACGGCGCGAAGTTCCGACCCCAGGACTACGCGGCCGGCAATCTGATCTCCGCGCTGGATGCGATCGAATCCGGGGTGACGACGAGCGTGGACTGGTCCCACGGTCTGCGCACCATCGAGCACGGCGAGGCCGCGTACGACGCCCTCGTCTCCTCCCCCGGTCGCTTCGTCTTCGCGTACGGCAATATCCACCGCTCCCCCTGGGAGTGGACGGCGGACCCCGACATCCAGCGGCTGCTCGCTGCATCGCGCGACGATTCCCGGATGTTCGGCACGCAGATCGCGTTCGACGTTCCGAACCAGGACGAGCAGTTCCCCGAGCTGGCTGCCTACCAGGTGGCGAAGGAACTCGGACTGCGGGTGACCACCCATGCCGGCGTGTGGGGGGCGACCAATGACTGGGGCATCCGCAACGCGTATGCGGCCGGCGTCATGGAGCCGGGCTTCACGTATGTGCACGCTGCCTCGCTCTCCGAGGAGTCGTACCAGATGATCGCCGCGACCGGCGGAAACGTCTCGCTCGCGACGGAGTCGGAAGACACCTGTGGTCAGGGCTATCCACCCCTGCATCAATTGCGTCGGCACGGAATCCCGACCTCGCTGTCGGTGGACACGAGCGTGTGGTTCAGCGCGGACCTCTTCTCCGCGATGCGCGCGACCGTCAACGCCGACCGCGTGCTCGAGCACTACCAGGCGCACCGCCGTGAGCCGGCCGAGACCGTCACCCACGTGCGGCTGCGCGCCGAGGACGTCGTGCATATGGCGACGCGAGGCGGTGCTCAAGCCCTCGGAAAGGACGACGTCATCGGGTCGCTGCAGGTCGGCAAGCTCGGCGACGTGGTCCTGCTCAAGAACGAGGATTCCCCGACCTGGGCACCCCTGATCAACCCGTGGGGCCAGATCGTCTACCAGGCCCAACGCGGCGACGTGCACACCGTTCTCGTCGGCGGCGAGGTCGTCAAGTGGAACGGCAAGGTCACCGCAGGAGACCTGCGGGGTGTCCGGACCAAGCTCGACGACACCGTCGCCTACCTCGAACGGGAGGTAGGCGACGACTGGGTCGCCGGACAGCACCCCGACATCCCTGAAGCAGAAGTGCTCACGAACCCGTATCAGTACAAGAAGTGAGCGCGGAGGGCTACTCGGTCGTCGAGCGCATCGTCGACACCTGGTAAAGCGCGACGGATGCCGCGATGCCGGCGTTCAGCGACTCGGTCGCCGCCGAGATCGGGATCGAGACGATCTGGTCGCAGGTCTCGGTGACCAGGCGCGACAGGCCCTTGCCCTCGGAACCCACGACGATGAGCACGGGCCGGTCGGCGAGCTTCAGCTCGGGCAGCGACACCTCGCCGCCGCCGTCGAGGCCCAGCACGAACACGCCCTGCTTCTTGAACTCCTTGAGCGTGCTGGTGAGGTTCGGCGCGATGGCGACGGGGATGCGCGCGGCAGCTCCTGCGCTGGTCTTCCAGGCGGCGGAGTTGACGCTCGCACTGCGACGCTGCGGAAGGATCACGCCGTGCCCGCCGAAGGCGGCCGTGGAGCGGATGATCGCACCCAGGTTGCGAGGGTCGGTCACGCCGTCGAGGGCCACGAGCAGCGGCACCTGGTCGCGGTCGATGATCTGCTCCAGCAGATCCTGCGGGTGACCGTACTCGTACGGCGGCACCTTGATCGCAACGCCCTGGTGCACGCCGTCGAAGCCGGCCATGCGGTCCAGCTCCGGGCGGGTGACCTCCATCACGGGGATGCCGCGGTGAGTCGCGATCGACAGCATCTCCTTGACGCGATCGTCCATCTCCACGCGCTGGGCGATGTAGAACGCCGTCGCGGGGATCTTGGCGCGCAGTGCCTCGAGCACCGAGTTGCGGCCGGTGACGATCTCGGTGTCGTCTTCCTTCTTGGCACGGCGCTGCGGCGCGGGCTTCTGCCCGGGCGCGCCCTTGCCTCCTGCGGCGGCGTAGCGCTCGGCTGCCGCCTTGCGCTTGCCCGCGGGGTGCCAGGCGCGCTCTTCGGCCTTGGGCGTCGGGCCGCGACCCTCGAGGGACCGCTTGTTCTTGCCGCCGGTGCCCTTGGTCGGGCCCTTCTTGCCGCTCTTGCTTGCGCCGGGGCGCCCTGGCTTAGCCATTGAAACTCCAATGTGTTCCGTCCGGAGTGTCCTCCAGAGTGATGCCTGCGGCCGCGATCGCATCTCTGATGCGGTCGGCCGCAGGCCAGTCCTTGTCGATGCGCGCCTGCGCGCGCTGGGTGATCATCGTCTGCACCAGCGCGTCGAGCGCGGATGCCGCCGCTCCCCCGTCGCCGGTGCGCCACTGCGGGTCTTCGGGGTTTAGCCCCAGCAGGCCGGTCATGCGGCCCACCTGCACGGCAGCGCGAGCTGCGGCATCCCGGTCGTCGGCGTCGAGGGCGGCGTTGCCGGCGCGCACGTGCTCGTGCACGACGGCGAGGGCCTGTGGCACACCGAGGTCGTCGTCCATCGCGGTGGCGAAGGCGTCGGGCAGGTCGGCGACGGTGAGCCAGCTGCCGGCTCCCAGCACGCGCGCCGCGCGGGTCTGGAACGTGCGGATGCGATCCAGCGCCGCGGCTGCCTCGTCGAAGGACGCCGCCGTGACGTCGAGGTTGGAGCGGTAGTGCGCCGCCGCCAGGGCGTAGCGCACGACGAGCGGCTCGTACCGGCTCAGCACGTCATCGGCGAGCAGGAAGTTTCCGAGCGACTTCGACATCTTCTGGTCGCCGACGGTCACGAGGCCGTTGTGCACCCAGTACGCCGCGAACGCGTCACCGGCCGCGGTGGACTGCGCCAGCTCGTTCTCGTGGTGCGGGAAGCGCAGGTCGAGGCCGCCGCCGTGGATGTCGAACGACGGACCGAGGTAGCGCCGCGACATCGCGGAGCACTCGATGTGCCAGCCGGGCCGGCCACGGCCCCAGGGCGACTCCCATGCGGCATCCGCAGGTTCGTCGGCCTTGGCGCCCTTCCACAGCGCGAAGTCGCGGGGGTCGCGCTTGCCACGGGGGTCGGCGTCGGCCGCCGGCTCCATGGCGTCGAGCGACTGGCGTGTCAGCTCACCGTACGAGGGCCACGAACGCACGTCGAAGTACACGTCGCCTTCGCCGGCGGGGTACGCGTGACCCGCGTCGACGAGGCGGGCGATGAGCTCGAGCATCTGCGGGATGGATGCCGTCGCCCGCGGCTCGTACGTCGGAGGCTGGATGCCGATGGTCGCGTAGGCGCGGGAGAACGCGAGCTCCATGCGGTACGCCAGAGCCCACCAGGGCTCGCTTGCCGTCGCGTTCGCGAGCACCTTGTCGTCGATGTCGGTGACGTTGCGCACGAACGTGACCCGCCCGAAGCGGTGGCCGAGCCACCGGCGCAGGATGTCGAAGCTCAGCGCGCCGCGCAGGTGACCGATGTGCGGGCCGGACTGCACAGTGGGTCCGCAGACGTAAACGGTGACGTTCGCGGGGTCGGCGGGGACGAAGTCGCGCAGCTGCTGCGCCTTCGTGTCATAGAGCTTCACGCCCGTACCGCCATTACTCACTGCTCTAGCCTACCGGCGGCGGCGCTCGGTTCCTGGGCGCGCGCGGCGCCACGGGCGCGCGCGTGCGGCGGCCTGCGCTTCGGTCGTCACGTCTGCGCCCTCTACGGGCGCCGGAAGGGACGTCTGCGACGACCGAAGCCCCGGGGTGTGGGCGGGCCGCGGGGCAGAGCCTGAGGCGCGCGTCACACGCGCGACGCACGCGTCCGCTAGAACTGACGTGATGTTCCCCGTCCTCGCCGTCCTCGCTGCCGCCGTGCTCTTCGGCACGACCGGCACCGCGCAGGCGTTGGGTCCCGACGACAGCACGCCCTGGGCAGTCGGGGCGGTGCGCTTGACGATCGGCGGCGCTGCGCTGGCAATCCTCGCGTTCTCGCTGGGTGCACGGCATCGCCGCCGCGCAGCGGCCACCGGCAGCCCCGCCGCCGTCACCCCCGCCCCGCGGCCGGTGCTGAACCGCCGCGCCCTGCTGCTGATGGCGGCGACCGGCACCTGCCTGGCGCTCTACCAGCCGCTGTTCTTTCTCGGCGCCGAGCGCAACGGCGTCGCCGTCAGCACCGTGATCGCGCTGGGCTCGGCGCCGGTGATCGCGGGGCTGGTCGAGTGGGCGCTGACCCGCCGCATCCCCTCGGGCGCGTGGCTGGTGGCGACGGCGCTCGCGACCGCGGGGGTAGTGCTGCTGGGCGCGGGCGGCGCGGCCTCCGGCGGCAGCGATCCGCTGGGGCTTCTCGCATCCCTCGCGGCGGGCGCCGCCTTCGCCGTACAGGCCAACGTGCAGCGGCGACTGATGGATGCCGGCTGGGACCCGTTCACCGTCGGCGGGGCCATGGGGCTCGGGGGCGCGGCCTGGGGCGTCGTCATGCTGCTGTTCGCCGACCTGGCGTGGCTGGCATCGCCCGACGGACTCGCGATGGCGCTGTGGCTCGGGCTCGCGACGGTCGGCATCGCGTACACGCTGTTCACGTGGGGGCTGCTGCGGCTCACCGCCGCGACGGCGGCGACCCTCACTCTGGCGGAGCCGCTGACCGCAACACTGCTGGGCATCGGCGTGCTCGGCGAACGGCTGAGCACGGCGGCCATGGTCGGGTTGGCTGTGCTGGTTGCGGGCCTGGTGCTGCTGGCCGTCGGGTCGCGCGCGCCCCGAGACCCCGCACCGTATGCGGTCGAAGGCTGAGGAGGCACCACATGACCCTGCAGATACGCGTCGACGACCTCACCGGCGAGGCCACCTGCGCGCTCATCGCCGCCCACCTCGACGCGATGCACGCGCA